>NZ_JBIRPW010000007.1:0-37014 GCF_044332905.1 Streptomyces sp. NPDC021224
CCCGACGGCCACCTCGAATACCTCGGCCGCCTCGACGACCAGATCAAACTCCGCGGCCACCGCATCGAACCCGGCGAGATCGAAACCCACCTCCAGGGCCGCGGCGCCGTCGCCATCCACAACAACACCCTCGTCGCCTACACCGCAGGACCCCCCGACGACCTCCCCGCCACCCTCCACAAAACCCTCCCACCCCACCTCGTCCCCACCCTCTGGATCGAACTCGACACCCTCCCCCTCACCCCCGGCGGCAAACTCGACCGCAAAGCCCTCCCCGCCCCCACCCACACCCGCGACACCACCACCCCACCCCGCACCGACGCCGAAACCCTCGTCGCAGACATCTACGCCGACATCCTCGACACCCACCCCATCGGCGCCCACGACGACTTCTTCACCCTCGGCGGCCACAGCCTCCTCGCCGTCAAAACCATCGCCCGCATCCGCACCGCCACCGACATCGACCTCCCCCTCCGCACCCTCTTCGACCACCGCACCGTCGAAGCCGTCGCCCAAGCCCTCGAAAACGCACTCCTCACCGAACTCGACCAACTCACCGACGCAGAAGCCGACCAACTGCTGGCGGAGGGCCCGTGACCATCGCCTTCGTCGCGGCGGACGCGGGGAGCGGGCCGCTGACCTGGGGCCAGCTGGCGATCTGGGACGCCATCGGACGGACGGCGCCCGACGACGGGTACTTCAACTTCGGACGGATCCTGAAGGTGCCCGGGGTGCGGACGGCCGTCGAGGTCCGCGCCGCGCTCGGCGCGCTGGTCGCCGTGCACGGCGCGCTGCGCACCCGGCTGGACCTCGCGGGTCCGCGGCCGCGGCAGCGGCTGGCGGCGCGCGGGGAGCTGCCGGTGGAGTGCTGTGCGGGCGACCCCGAGGCGGTGCTCGCCGGGCTGGTCGCGCGGCCTTTCGACTACGAGGCCGAGTGGCCGCTGCGCGTCGCGCTGGTCATGGACGGGCCGCGGGTCGGCCATGTGGTGCTCGCCTTCTGCCATGTGGCGGCGGACGGGCTGGGCGCCGACGTGGCCGTGCGGGATCTGCGGGTGCTGCTGCTGCGGGGTGCGGGCGCCCTGGGCGGGCGGCCCGCGCCGCGCCCGCTCGATCTGGCCCGCTGGCAGGCGGGGCCGGAGGGCCGCCGGGCGGCGGCGCGGGCGGCGCGGCTGTGGGAGAAGGTGCCGCGGGAGGTGATGTTCGACCGGCCGGCGGGTGCGGGCGAGCGGCCGCGTGTGTGGCGGGGCCAGTTGGCTTCCCCGGCGATGGACCTGGCCGTGCGGGCGGTCGCGGCCAGGCACCGTACGTCGACGTCCACGGTGCTGCTGGCGGCGACGGCGGCGCTGGTGGGGCGGTCGACGGGGCGGGAGCGGTGCGCGGTGCTGCCGATCGCGAGCAACCGTTTCCGCCGGGACACCGCGCGGATCGTCGGGATGGTCTCGCAGGAGGGGGCGTTCGCCCTGGAGGGGGTGGACCGGCCGTTCGGGGAGCTGCTGCGGGCCGCGGATCCGGCGGCGCTGCGGGCGTACCGCAGTGCCTTCCACGACCCGCTGGACCGGATGCGCGGCGGCTGGGCGCAGCCGCTGTGCTGCTTCAACGACCAGCGGCCGGTCCGGCCGGACCCGGCGCCGTGCGCACCGGCGAAGGTCCGGGCGGCGCTGCCGGCCAGCAGGCTGTCGTGGCCGCTCGGGCAGGAGCGGCTCAACTGCCGTTTCTGCGTGCACGTCACGGGGGCTCTGGAGGTCTCGGTCACCGCCGACACCGCTTACCTGCCGCGTCGGGGCATCGAGCGGTTCCTGTTCGGCCTGGAGTCGCTGCTGGTCGCGCAGGCGGGTGCCTGAGCGGCGGAGGGCGGGGCCGGGCCTGGGTGGTCAGGCTCCGGCGCGGTCGTGGTCGCGGTCCTGCGGGGCGGCTGCGGAGAGGGTGCACAGGTCGTCGAAGGCGCGGCGCAGGTAGGCGTCCAGGGTCTGCGTCGGGTCGTCGATCCACGCTCCGGCGGCCTGCTGGAAGGCGGCCCAGCCGGCCTGGGCGGCGAGGTCCGCGAGCCGGTCCGGGACGCCGCGCAGGCGCAGGGCCCCGGCGACGGCCTCGGTGAGGGTCGCGGCCTTGGCCAGTTCGCGTTCGCGCAGGGCGGGGGTGGCGGCGATGACCGCGCAGCGCGGCTCGGAGAAGTCGCGGTTGTCCTCCAGGATGTGCTTCGCCTTCAGGAAGGCGTGCAGCAGCAGTTCGAGCGGCTGGGCGTCGGGGGCGGCGGCGATCTCGTGGACGAGGGTGTCGCGCAGTTCGGCCTGGCCGTCGAAGAGGACTTCGCGCTTGTCGGCGAAGTGCCGGAAGTAGGTGCGCTCGTTGAGGCCCGCGCGGGCGGCGATCTCGGCCGTGGTGGTCTGGTCGAATCCGCGTTCCCGGTACAGCTCCAGGGCCGCCTGCTGGAGGCGGCGGCGCGCTTCTGCTCCGCTGCGTGGCATTCACCCAGGATCGCACACGCCAGTGACCGGCGCTTCTTTGTGTCAGCGACTGGCGTTTCTTGACGCCATCGACTGGCGCTACGTAGTGTCAGTGACTGGCGCGAACATCAGCGCCGTCCATGGGTGCCACGTGAGAGCGAGTGCTTCATGCATGTCTTCGTCACCGGCGGTTCCGGGCTGACCGGGCCCACTGTCGTCGCCGGGCTGGTCGCGGCCGGCCACACCGTCACCGGGCTCGCGCGCTCGGACGCCGCCGCGGCGCGGCTGGAGTCGCTGGGCGCCGTGCCGCTGCGCGGTTCGCTGGAGGACCACGGCAGCCTGCGCGAGGGCGCCGCCGCCGCGGACGGGGTGCTGCACATGGCGTTCGGCGGGGACTTCACCGATCCCGACGACCTGGTCCGGCGGGACCGGGGCGCGATCGAGGCGCTCGGCGCGGCGCTGGCGGGGTCCGGCAAGCCGTTCGTGAGCACCTCCGGCACGCTGGTCATGGCCGCGGGCCGGGAGGCCGCCGAGACGGACCGGCCCGACCCGGGATCCGTCGCCGCATTCCGCATCCCCGGGGAGGAGGCCTGCCTCGCCTTCGCGGGTCAGGGGGTGCGGGCGAGCGTCGTGCGGCTCGCGCCCACCGTCCACGGGCCCGGCGACTACGGCTTCGTCGGGATGCTCGTCGCGACGGCGCGCCGGACCGGCGTGTCGGCCTACGTCGGCGACGGCGCCAACCGCTGGCCCGCGGTGCACCGGCTCGACGCCGCGGACCTCTTCCGGCTGGCGCTGGAGAAGGCGCCCCCGGGCAGCGTGCTGCACGGCGCGGCCGAGGGCGGGGTCGCCTTCCGGGACGTCGCCGGGGTGATCGGGCGCGGACTCGGGCTGCCCGTCGAGGGCCTCGGCCCGCGGGAGGCGGCCGCGCACTTCGAGAACCCGTTCATGGCCACCGTCTTCGGCCTCGACGCCCCCGTCTCCAGCGCGCGCACCCGCGAACTGCTCGGCTGGACGCCCACGCGACCGGGGCTGCTCGCCGACATCGAGAAAGGGGACTACCTCACCCCGGCGGCCGTCTGACGCGCACCGGCCGCCGCGGGGCCGCTCAGGCGGGGTCCGGGAGGCGGACGGCGGCCCCGCTGACGCGGATGCCGCTGCCGGGCTCGGCCGGCACGTTCACCGTGATGACGCTGGGGCGGCCGAGGTCGTCGCCCTGGTGGACGGTGAAGGCGGCGGGCGGTTCCACCAGGCCCAGTGCGCGCAGGTAGCCGCCGAAGGCCGCGGCGGCCGCGCCGGTGGCCGGGTCCTCGACGACACCGCCGGGCGGGAAGGGGTTGCGGGAGTGGTAGACGCGCGCCGACTCGCGCCACACCAGGTCGACGGTGGTCCAGCCGCGGCGGGCCATCAGGTCACCGAGCCGGGCCATGTCGTAGTCGAGGTCGGCCAGCCGCTCCCGGGTGGCGGCCGCGACGACCGGGTGCCAGGCACCGGCGTACGCCAGGCGCGGCGGAAGGGCCGGGTCGAGGTCGGCCGGCTTCCAGTCCAGCGCGGCGAGCACCTCGTCCAGGTCTACTGGTGCGAGGGGCTCGACGCGCGGGGCGACGCTGACCAGTTCGGCCCGCAGCACGCCGTCGGCGTCCTCCCGGGTCGCGACCCGGACCAGGCCCGCCGCGGTGTGCAGGCCGAGTTCGCCCGTGCCGTGCAGACCCGCCCAGGCGACGGCGGTGGCGACGGTGGCGTGGCCGCAGAAGGGCACCTCGGCCTTGGGGCTGAAGTAGCGGATGTCCAGCTCGCCGTCGGGCCGGGGCACCACGAACGCGGTCTCGGAGTACCCGACCTCGGCGGCGACGGCGGCCATGTCGGCCGCGTCGGCGCCGGTCGCGTCGAGGACCACTCCGGCCGGGTTGCCGCCCGAGGGCTGCGTGGCGAAGGCGACATACCGCAAGATCTCCATTGCCGCACGCTAACCACGGCCGCGCGGCCACGTCAAAGGCGTTTGCGGAGGTGACGGCAGGTCAGCCGCTGCTCACGCGCAGCCGTGTCCGGGGGTGACGGCCGGCCACGCCTCGACCCCGTGCGAGGTGCGGACATAGACCCGGGAGGTGTCGGGGGTCGTCCACAGCTCCTCGCCCCGGCGGTGGTAGCCGGTGCTGCGGGCGTCGGCGGGCAGGGCGGCGTCGCCGTCGTACGCGGCGGCGAGCGAGCCGGGCGGGAGGACGCCGTGCGGGTCGCGGGCGTACTCCCGGCTTCCGGAGGCGGCGCCGAGTTCGAGGAAGCGGGCTTGCTGCCAGCCGCAGTGGGCGGGGCCGTCGCTGCTGCTGACAGTGGTGACGGGCACGCGGGCACCGTGGCTGTCGGTCCAGATCTGGTACGGGCCCTTGTCCGTGAAGCTCGCGGGGAGTTCGGCCGGGTCGCAGGACGCGCTGGTCTCGGGGCCCCAGCCGGGGCGACCTGGCTGGTCCTTGGCGACGACCACGGCGACCTTGGTGCGCAGGTCCACGTCGTAGGAGAACAGCACGCGGTCGGTGTCGCGGCGCTCCACCCGGTAGCCCGAGCGCGGCACGTCCGGCTCGTCCATGTCGAAGTACGCCTGGAGGCCCTCCTCCGGGGTGCTGCCGCCGTCGCCCTTACTCCACGCGTCGGAGCCGCCACCGGCGTAGATCCGCCCGGTGCATTCGAGCGCGCGCCCGGCCGCGCCCGAGGCCGCGAGCAGCGCGGCCGGGTCGTCGCCCGCAGCCGCGCGGACGGCGACGTGCAGCGGCCCCGCGTACGGGACCGGGGGCGCCGTGCCGTCCACGACCGTGCCGGAGCCGCCGCCCCCGCAGCCGCTCACCGCCGCCGCCAGCACCGCCGCCGCTGCCGCCGCGCCGCGCCCGTACGCCCTGCTCACCCGCATGCCCGCCCCCTGGTCCGGCCTTCCGGCGCCCGGTCCGCCGGGCGCCGCGCCGGTTCGACGCGGCGCCCGCCGCGGCGGTTCCGCTCGGTCGGCGCGAGGTGTGGGCAGCGGGACGACCCGGCCGGTCAGGCGGTCGGGCGGAGTCCAGGTCACGTCGATCCCGGTGCCGTGGAACTCCCGGCAGATCCCGGTGAGCATGGCGGTCGCGGCGCCACGCGCTTCGACCGGTCCGGCGTCGGCGGGGAGGCCGGTGAGGCCGCCGCAGACGAGGGCACCGTCGGTGGCGGTGAGGCTGTGCCGCCGGCCCTGCGGGGTGGCGAGCCGGACGATGCGCCGAGCATGCCGAACGGCGGCCGCTCACTCTTCTTCCCAGCCGCTCCGGTCCTGGGGTCGTCCAACACCCTCGGCGAGAGCCGTGATCGCCCGTCAGGGCGGTCCCGCCGCCCGTACGGATCCGGGCGGCGGCAGGGCGCGGGTGGCGCGGGCCAGGGCGGACTGCCATTCGGCGGTGACCTCCGCCAGGAGCCGCAGGTCGGACGCGGGCAGCCGGGCGGTCTCCTGGCGGCGCAGGCGCAGGAGGGCCGCGGGCAGGTGCGTGCGGGCCTGGCAACGGCCGTCGGCCACCGCGACGGCGATCTCGCGGGCGCGGAAGGCGGGACCCGCCGCGCCCGCGGCGTACTCGCGACGCAGTGCGGCGACGGCGGCCTCGGGCGTGGGATAGGCGTGGCCGCCGCCCCGCATGCAGGCCCGCCATCCGGCGAGGACGTCGGCCCACCCGGGGTCGCGGGTGGCGGCGTGCAGGGTCGCGTCGGCGAGCAGTTGCGGGACGTAGTCGATGCGGGCCCAGTCCCGGAGGCTGCCGCCGAGCTGTTTGCGGGCCGCGGCGACGCAGCCGCCCGCCGGGACGGTGGCGCTGCTGGCGCCGCGCAGCGGCACGGCGGCCTTGGGGGCGCCGCGGCCGAACTGGGCGTCGGCGAACCGGGCGCGGTCCTGCGGCGGGAGGGCGGCCGGGTAGCCGTCGGCGGCGGGCGGTGCGACGGGTCCCGCGGCGGCCGTGATGCCGTAGCCGTCGCGGGCGCGGCCGGTCAGGTCGATGACGGCGGCCTCGTCGTCGGGGGACGGTGGCACGGCAGCGGCTGCGGGCGGGAGGTGGAAGCCGGCCCTGCCGAGGCAGGCCCGGTCGAGGCGGTCGAAGGCGGCCTGGAGGCGGGCGGATCCGGCGGGCCAGCCGCCGGATGCGGTGGCCAGGTCCGCCATCGCGGCGGACACCGCGGGGGGACCGGCCGGCTGCGGGGAGCCGCAGCCGGCCGGTCCGGCGGCCAGTGCGCATCCGGCGAGGAGCGCCGCCGCCCGGCGGATCACTTGGGGGTGCACCAGTTGTTGGAGCTGATGGCGTCGTTGAAGGCCGGGTCCTTGAAGCCGGTGCCGACGTTGTTGACGCGGTCGCCGACGGCGACGCTGTGCCGGGTGCCGTGGTAGTCGGCGTCGGAGTAGAAGTAGACGGTGCAGGAGGTGCCCTGGTTCTCGACGGAGCTGATGCAGTCGTTCCAGGTGCCCGGGTAGGCGGTGCAGCCCGACGTGTTCTTCAGGTCGCGGTAGTCGTGGTTGGTGCCGGCCACCTTGCCCATGGTGCCGCCGCGGTTGATGTCGACCCAGAAGCAGGCGTAGCCGCTGGCGACCGGACAGGCGGTCACCCGCGGGGCGGCCGCCGCCGCGGGGGTGGCGGCGCTTGCTCCGGTGCCCCACCCGAGGCAGAGTGCGGCGGCCAGGGCCGTGACGGTTCCGGCGAGTCGTGTCGTACGCACGCGATCGTTCCCTTCGTGCTCTGCCGGGCGGGGCCGGCGCACCGGCCGGGGCCCCGTCCGGCCCGTGCTGTCGCCCGGTGCGGGGCGGCCGCCGGGGCGCTCTCGTCCCCTTGCGGCCGCGGGCCGCGCCCGGGTTGTGGGTCGATCGTGCCGGTGGGCGGGCGCGGCGGGGATAGCGCTGCGTGCCGGTCGCTTAACGCTGGGTGCCAGGCTGCGGGTGCAGGGCGGCCCGGCGGTAGTCGGTGGGGGTGCTGCCGTAGGCGGCGCGGAAGGCGCGGGTGAAGTCGGGCGGGTGGCCGAAGCCCCAGTGGGCGGCGACGGCCTGGACGGGGCGGGCGGCCTGGGCGGGGTCGGCGAGGTCGCGGCGGGCGCGGGCCAGGCGGCGGGCCCGGATGTGGGCGGCGGGGGTGGCGCCGTGGGCGTGGTCCTGGAAAAGGCGGTGCAGGGTGCGCAGGGAGATGTGGTGGGCCGCGGCGACGGTGGCGGGGGTCAGCGCGGGGTCGCCCAGGTGACGCCGGATGAAGTCGTCGACCTGGAGGAAGAGCACCTGGCGGCGGGTCTCGGCGGGGGCCCGGTCGCCGGTGTCGGTGTGGTGCGCGAGCCACGCGGTGACCAGGTCGACGAGGACGCCGCCGAGCCGGTGGGCGTCGGCGGGCCGCAGCGGGGCGGTGTCGGCGGCGAGTTGGGTGAGGAAGCCGGCGAGCAGGCACCCCGCGCCGTCCCGGGCCGGGAGGCGGGTCGCGAGCAGCCGGTCGACGCGGTCGGGCGGCAGCGGCACGTCGGCGCGCGGCACCTGCACCACGACCGAGGCGGCGCCGTCCGGCCGGGCGTCGACGTCCGCCCGGTAGGGGCGCGAGGTGGAGTACACCACGAGGTCCTGCGGGCCCAGCCGGCTCACCGTGCGGGCCTGGGCGATGGCCTGCGTGCCGCGTACGACGAGGCCGACGGCGTACATCTCCGGGTCGGCCTGGCGGATCAGTTGCGGGGTGCGGCGGGAGGCCATGGACGCGTAGGTCAGAGCGGTGACCTGCGCCGTACCGAAGGCGGCGGTGCGCAAGGTGGCGTGGAAGCCGTCGGCGTCGACGCTGATCTCGTTGCGGACCAGGGCGCCCGCGGTCGCGTCGCGCCACGCCTCCACCCGCTCCTGCGCGCGTACACTCCGGCTGTCGAACACGGTCCGCAGCACGCCGGACCACCGCCTTTCCCGCTTCCCCGCCGATCTTGCCCCGTGCCCCCACTCTCCCGGCCGGTCACCGGCCGGGAAAGGACGTATCGGGACACAGGGTGCTTTCGGCGCCGCGGTCGGAGCACCTTCGCGCACCGGCGCCCGCCGGCGGCGCGTGACGGGGCCTCACTCGGGTGGCGGGGACGGGGGCGGGGTGGCGCAACGGTGCGCGGGAACTGCCCGCGGGGAAGGGACGGCGATGGCGGAGGACGCACGGCCGCAGACCGCACGGCTGCTGGGACTGGAGCCGCACCCGGAGGGCGGCTGGTACCGGGAGACATGGACCGCGGGCGGGCAGGCCGAGGTGCGGCCGGACGGCTACCCCGGCCCGCGCCGCCTGGCCAGCGGCATCCACTTCCTGCTGGAGCCGCACCAGGAGTCGCGCTGGCACCAGGTGCGCTCCGACGAGCTGTGGCTGTGGCACCGCGGCGGCCCGCTGCTGCTGTCGCTGGGCGGTACGGGCACGGCCCCCGACCGCTCGGACGTCACGCAGATCGTGCTCGGGCCGGACCTGGCGGCCGGTCAGCAGCCGCAGGCGCTGGTGCCGGGCGGGCACTGGCAGGCGGCGCGGCCGTACGGACCGGACGAGGTGCTGGTGTCCTGCGTGGTCTCCCCCGCCTTCGACTTCGCCGACTTCGTCCTGGAGGAGCCGCCCACGACCCTCGCGGAGGCCTCCGCCGAGCTGCCGGTCCCCTGCGAACGGGCCTGGCCGCTGGTCGCCGCCTTCGACGACATCGCCTCCTGGCACCCGCTGATCGCCCGCTCCGCGCCGGAGCCGGGCCTGCCGCCGGGCACGCCCGGACACGTACGGCACCTGGTCACCGGCACGGGCGAGGCCATCAGGGAGCGGCTGCTCGTACTCGGCGGGGGCCGGTGCGTCTACGAGTTCGCGCAGTCGCCCTTCGCCGTGCGACAGTACCGCGCCGAACTGGCCCTGGAGCCGGGCCCGGACGGCGCGTCCTGCCGCGCGCGCTGGACCGCGGACTTCACGCCGTCGGACCCGGCGGAGGCGGCGGCGCTGCGGGACTTCTTCGCGGGCGAGGTGTTCGCGCCCGGCCTCGCCGCGCTGGCGCGGGCCGCGCGCGGGTGACGGGCACGGCACGGCGGTTCCGCCGCCGTGTCAGCGGGGTCGGAGCCTGAAGATCAGGATGCCGAGGTGCTTGTTCATCCACGCCTGCTTGTGCGGATGACGGCGCCCGGCCTCCTCGGAGAGCCGCGGTTCGACCGCGGCCTCGATCCACAGTCCGGCCGCACTGAACACGTTGAGCAGGTCGGCGATCGTGTACACGCGTTTGGTGAGCGTGATCTGGTCGTTCCATCCGCTGTGGACGTACTCGTAGGGGGTGGTGGAGTAGTACTCCTCGCCCAGGGTGGTCCCGTTCTGCTCCGCCCGTTCGACGGCGTACCGGATCGGGTGGGTGCGGGTCAGGAGGATGAAGCCGTCGTCGGTCAGCATCGCGCGCGCCGCGCGCAACGTGCGCACCGGATCGTTGGCGTACCCGATGGACTGCAGGAACATGATCCGGTCGAAGGTGCGGCCGGTCAGCGCGGGCACCGAGTCCAGGTCGGAGAGGTCGCCCCGGACGAGTTCCATGCCGGACGGCGGATCGGTGAGGAAGGCGCCGCTGATGTCGACACCGACCGACGCGGCCGCTCCGTCCCGCACGAGTTCGGCGAGCTTCGCGCCGTTTCCGCACCCGAGATCGAGCACGGACCGGGAGGCGACGTCGCCCAGGACGCCGCGCTGCGCAGGCCACTCGACCAGCCGGTCCAGCGAGTCCTCCTTGGCCCGGGCCCGCTCGTAGTCCCGGGCGAGCGCCTGCCACGGCCCGCTCGCGTCCCCGCCGGGGACGTCGGAGGTCGTCGTCACTTCGGAGTTCTCGGAGTGCGCCACGGAGGAGAACCTAGTGGTTCGTCTCCGGCCCTGGGCGGACATCAGCACGACGACTGCTCGACGACGACTGCTCGACGGGGCCGGACCGGATCCCTCGATGTCGGCCGACGCGCGCGCCCACGGGTCAGCCGCGTAGCGGCGGGAGCTTGCGGCGGCGGCCCCGGCGGGCGGAACGCGCCGTTCTCCGGTCGGACCACACCAGCAGCGCCCCGCAGACGGCGGAGGCGGCCGAGCCCGTCGAGAGCGCCACACCGGCCGACCCGTCGGAGCCGGTGAGCATCCCGGCCGCGTGGCACAACTGGCTGACGCCGAGGGCGACCGCGCCCCACCCGGCACGCGAACCGCTTCCGGCGCGCGGCGGCAGGGCCGCCACCAGGCCGAGGACCACGAAGAGGAATCCGCTGACCCCCAGGACGATCGCACCGATCATCGCCACCTCCGCTCCGGGTGGCAGCGTAGGGCCACGTGCCGTGCGCGCCGAGCCCGGGGTCGGCGTCCCGGCGGACGGGCTCTCAGGCCCTGGGGACCGGCCCGGCCGCGGCAGGGGTGACGGCCACGGTGAGGCCGTTGAGCACGAGCCGGGTGCCGCCGCGCAGGTGCGCGACGTCCTGGGCGCCGTCGCCCGTCCACACCAGGTAGGTGTACTGCTCGGTCCAGGTCAGCCGCGATCCGCCCGGGGCGTCGGACAGTTCGACGGTGACGAGCGAGGCCCAGCGCCGCAGGCCGTCCACCTCGGTGACGTAGGCGTGGACGATCCGGGTGTCGGGGACGATGTCGAGGAAGCGGGAGCGGTAGACGAGGGGCTCCTCTGTCCCGCCGGAGACGAAGACGTTGCGGGCGACCTCGCCGCCGCCGACCCGGAAGTCCAGCTCGTGCTCGGCGGTCGCCGAAGGGCCCGGCAGCCGGAACCAGCGGCGCCGCAGCGGGGCCTCGGCGAAGGCCTGGAAGACCCGGGAGCGCGGGACGGCCAGATCCAGTTCGACGGTGAACGACCCGTGCAGGGCCGGTTCCGCCGTACCGCCCCCGCCGGGGCCCTGCGCGGGGTGCACGGCCGTACCGCGGCCATCTGCGTCCATGGCGCCAACGTAACACGGGCCGCCGACCGCCCGGCCGGGCAATGTCCCTTGGCCGGACGGTTGTTCGGGCCCTCACTCGGCATCGGCGAGTACCGCGGCGGGCGCGGCCGGCAGGGGCGGGACGGGTGCGCGGTTCGGGCGGGGCGGGGCACGCACGAGTGCGGCACCCGGGCGAACGCGGCGGCGGCATTCGTGTGACCGCGCGGGCGGGGCGCCGGAGGCGGTGCCGCCGCGGCCGTAGCGTCGCGGGCGTCCCGCTCGTACCCCCCGGAGGTGCCCGTGCGCATCCTGCTGGTCGCCAGCGCGTTCAACAGCCTCACGCAGCGGGTGCAGGCCGAGCTGCAGGACCGCGGCCACCGCACGGCCTTCGTGCTCGCCGCCGGGGACCGGGAGGTCCGCGACACGGCGCTGCGCGACGCGGTGCGCGACCACCGGCCCGAGCTGCTGGTCGCGCCGATGCTGACCAGCGCGGTCCCGGACGACGTGTGGCGGGCGGTGCCGACGCTGATCGTGCACCCCGGCCCGGTCGGCGACCGCGGCCCGTCGTCGCTGGACTGGGCGCTGCAGGAGGGCGCGCGGCGCTGGGGCGTGACGGTGCTCCAGGCGACCGCCGAGATGGACGGCGGCGACGTGTGGGCCACCACGGGCTGCGACCTGCCCGCGGCCGGGAAGAGCGACCTCTACCGCGGCGAGGTCGCCGACGCCGCCGTGGACGCGGTGCTGCTGGCCGTCACCCGGTTCGGGTCCGGCACCTACCGGCCGCTGCCGCAGCCGCCCGGCGCGGTGGTGACCCGCCCGTACCTGCGCCAGGAGCGGCGGCGCATCGACTGGTCCGCCGACGGCACGGCCGAGGTGCTGCGCAGGCTGCGGGCCGCCGACTCGCGCCCCGGCGTGCTGGACCGGCTGCTCGGCGAGGACTGGTACCTGCACGGCGGCCACCCGGAGGGCGCCCTCACCGGCCCGCCCGGCGAGCTGCTCGCCACGCGCGCCGGTGCGGTGTGCCGGGCCACCGTCGACGGGGCGGTGTGGATCCCCGAGCTGCGCGCCCCGCGCGGCCGCGGCGGGCGCGCCGCCGGGGTGAAGCTGCCCGCGGCGCTCGCGCTGGGCGGCCGGATCGCCGGGCTGCCGGAGCTTCCCGCGGCGCCGGACGGGCCCGAGCGGGAGTGGAAGGACATCTGCTACCGGGAGGAGGGCCGGGCGGGCTTCCTGGAGTTCTCCTTCCCCGGCGGCGCGATGAGCACCGCGCACTGCGCGCGGCTGCTCGCGGCCTACCGGCAGGCGTGCGCGCGGCCCACGTCGGTGCTGGTGCTGGGCGGCGGGCGGGACTTCTTCGGCAACGGCATCCACCTGGGCGTCATCGAGGCCGCCGCCGACCCGGCCGCGGAGTCCTGGGCGAACCTCACGGCGATGGACGACCTGGTCGAGGCGGTGCTCACCACGACCGACAAGCTGGTGGTCGCCGCGCTCGGCGGCAACGCGGCAGCCGGCGGGGTGATGCTGGCGCTCGCCGCCGACGAGGTGTGGTGCCGCGCGGGCGCGGTGCTCAACCCGCACTACCGGCTGATGGGCCTGTACGGGTCGGAGTTCTGGACGTACACGCTGCCGCAGCGGGTGGGCGCGGCGGCGGCCCGCCGGCTGACGGAGCGCGCGCAGCCGCTGACCGCGGCCGCGGCGCTGCGGACGGGGCTGGTGGACCAGGTGGTCGCGGCGGCCCCGCAGGACTTCCGGGGCGCGGTGGCGCGCCAGGCCGTACGGCTGGCGGCGGGCGGCGGCACGCAGGGCCGGATCGCCCGCAAGAAGGCGGCGCGCGAGCGGGACGAGGCGGTCAGGCCGCTCGCGGCGTACCGGGAGGCGGAGCTGGCGGTGATGCGGCGCATCTTCGACGACCCGGCCGCGCCCTACCACGCGCTGCGCTCGGCCTTCGTCCGCAAGCAGCCGCGCCCGGGCGTCCCGGGCGTCCCGGGCGTCCCGGAGTAGCCCGCCCCCGGAATGGCCCAGCCAGATGTCACCGCCTGCGGCGATCGGCGCAACAGTGGTGCCTGACATGCGGGTTTCGTCCCCGCGCCCAGAGGAGGAATCCCCATGACGACCTCATCGCCGGACACCCAGGCCGGCACCGCCGGGCAGGACGAGAAGCCGATCCACGTGCTGTGGATCAACGCCGGGCTCAGCTGCGACGGCGACTCGGTGTCGCTGACGGCGGCCACGCAGCCGAGCATCGAGGAGATCGCGCTCAGCGTGCTGCCGGGTCTGCCGAAGATCGAGGTGCACTGGCCGCTGATCGACTTCGAGTGCGGGCCCGTGCAGGGCGCGGACACGTTCATCGAGTGGTTCTTCAAGGGCGAGCGGGGCGAGATCGACCCGTTCGTGCTGGTGATCGAGGGGTCGATCCCCAACGAGGCGATCAAGCCCGAGGGCTACTGGTGCGGTTTCGGCGACGACCCCGAGACCGGCCAGCCCATCACCACGAGCGAGTGGATCGACCGGCTGGCGCCCAAGGCGCTCGCGGTCGTCGCGATCGGCACCTGCGCGGCCTACGGCGGCATCCACGCGATGGCCGGCAACCCGACCGGCGCCATGGGCGTGCCGGACTACCTGGGCTGGGACTGGACGTCGCACGCGGGCATCCCGCTGGTGTGCGTGCCGGGCTGCCCGATCCAGCCGGACAACTTCGCCGAGACGCTCGTCTACCTGCTGCACCAGGCCACGGGCGCGGCCCCGATGATCCCGCTGGACGAGCAGCTGCGCCCGGCGTGGCTGTTCGGCGCGACCGTGCACGAGGGCTGCGACCGCGCGGGCTACTACGAGCAGGGGCAGTTCGCGACGACGTACGACTCCCCCAAGTGCCTGGTCCGGCTGGGCTGCTGGGGGCCGGTCGTCAAGTGCAACGTGCCCAAGCGCGGCTGGATGAACGGCATCGGCGGCTGCCCCAACGTCGGCGGCATCTGCATCGCGTGCACGATGCCGGGCTTCCCGGACAAGTTCATGCCGTTCATGGACGAGCCGCCCGGCGCCACCGTCTCCGTCACCGCCAGCAGCGCCTACGGCTCGCTCATCCGCCGGCTGCGCAAGGTCACCCAGCACACCGTGGACGCCGAGCCGAAGTGGCGCGGGCCCCGCGAGAAGCTCACGACCGGCTACCGGCCCCCGTGGTGACCTGGCCCGTACCGCACTGACCGCACGACTCCCCCGACCGCACCACGAAGGGCACGGCACAAGACGATGGCATCACCGACGACGAAGGCGGCCGGGGACGGCAGCGGCCTGGTGGAGATGTCCTGGGACCCGATCACCCGGATCGTGGGCAGCCTGGGCATCCACACGAAGATCGACTTCAAGCAGAAGAAGGTCGCCGAGTGCTACAGCACCTCGTCGGTCTTCCGCGGCTACAGCGTCTTCATGCGGGGCAAGGACCCGCGCGACGCGCACTTCATCACCAGCCGGATCTGCGGCATCTGCGGCGACAACCACGCCACCTGCTCGGTCTACGCGCAGAACATGGCCTACGGGGTCAAGCCGCCGCACCTGGGCGAGTGGATCATCAACCTGGGCGAAGCCGCGGAGTACATGTTCGACCACAACATCTTCCAGGAGAACCTGGTCGGGGTCGACTACTGCGAGCGCATGGTGAAGGAGACCAACCCGGGCGTGCTGGAGCTGGCCGAGCGCACCGAGGCGCCGCACGCCGCCGAGCACGGCTACCGCACCATCGCCGACATCATGCGCTCGCTCAACCCGCTGGAGGGCGAGTTCTACCGCGAGGCGCTCCAGGTGAGCCGCTACACGCGGGAGATGTTCTGCCTCATGGAGGGCCGCCACGTGCACCCCTCCACGCTCTACCCGGGCGGCACGGGCACGGTCGCCTCGGTGCAGCTGTTCACCGACTACCTCAGCCGGCTGATGCGCTACGTGGAGTTCATGAAGCGCGTGGTGCCGCTGCACGACGACCTGTTCGACTTCTTCTACGAGGCGCTGCCCGGCTACGAGGAGGTCGGCCGCCGCCGGGTGCTGCTGGGCTGCTGGGGCGCGCTCAACGACCCCGAGCACTGCGACTTCACCTACCGCAACATGTCGGACTGGGGCCGGCGGATGTTCGTCACGCCCGGTGTGATCGTGGACGGCAAGCTCGTCACCAACGACCTCACCGAGATCAACCTCGGCATCCGCATCCTGCTCGGCAGCTCCTACTACCAGGACTGGGAGGGCCAGGAGCGCTTCGTCACCCACGACCCGCTGGGCAACCCCGTCGACCCGCGGCACCCGTGGAACCAGCACACCATCCCGGCGCCGCAGAAGCGCAACTTCGACGACAAGTACAGCTGGGTGATGTCGCCGCGCTGGTTCGACGGCAAGGACCACCTCGCGCTCGACACCGGCGGCGGCCCGATCGCCCGGCTGTGGTCGACGGCGCTGTCCGGCCTGGTCGACATCGGCTACGTCAAGGCGACCGGCCACAGCGTGGTCATCAACCTGCCGCGCACCATGACCAAGCCGGAGACCAGCTTCGAGTGGAAGATCCCGAAGTGGAGCAACGCGCTGGAGCGCAACCGCGCCCGCACGTACTTCCAGGCCTACGCGGCCGCGGTCGCGCTGCACTTCGCCGAGCAGGGCCTGGCCGAGGTGCGCGCCGGGCGCACGCAGACGTGGGAGAAGTTCGAGGTGCCCGACGAGGGCCTGGGCGTCGGCTTCACCGAGGCGGTGCGCGGGGTGCTGTCGCACCACATGGTGATCCGCGACGGCAAGATCGCCAACTACCACCCCTACCCGCCGACCCCGTGGAACGCCAGCACCCGCGACTCCTTCGGCACGCCGGGCCCGTACGAGGACGCGGTGCAGAACACGCCGATCTTCGAGGAGAACTCCCCGGAGAACTTCAAGGGCATCGACATCATGCGCGCGGTGCGCAGCTTCGACCCGTGCCTGCCGTGCGGGGTGCACATGTACGTCGGCGGCGGGAAGACGGTGCAGACGATGCACGTGCCGACCGGGCTGAGCGGAATGGGCGGATGACCGCGCCGGCACAGGAGCGGGTGCGGGACGCCGAGACGGCCGGGCGGCGCGTCGAGGACGTCCTCGACCGGCTCGCGGCCACCGGCGACCGCGCCGCGTGCGAGGCCGCCGAGGACCTGGTGCGCACCCTGATGGACTTCTACGGCGCCGGGCTCGCCCGGGTGCTGGAACTGGTCCGGCGGCAGGGTCCGCAGGCGGTCGAGCAGCTGCTCGGCGACGACCTGGTCTCGGGCATGCTCGTCCTGCACGACCTGCACCCGGAGGACCTGACGGCGCGCATCACCCGGGCGCTGGGCCGGCTGCCCGGCGGACCGGTCGAGCTGACCGGCTTCGACCCGGACACCGGCGTGCTGCGGCTGCGGTCCGCCCCGGCGTCCGGCGGGTGCGGCTGCTCCGGCGGGGCGCCCGCCGGGGACGCCGCCCGGCAGGCGGTGGAGGACGCGCTGGCCTGCTTCGCCGCCGAGGTGACCCGGGTGGAGCTGGAGCCCGCGGGGCCGGGCGAACCGGTGCTGCTGCAGATCGGGGCCCGGCCCGGCGCGGCGGGCGCCTCATGACGCTCGGCCAGGACATCGCGGGCCGCCCGGCGGGACTGCGGCGCTTCACCGCGCCGGCCCCGCCGCGGCCCGAGCGGTGCGAGCTGTGCGGGACGGGGCTGGGCGGGACCGGGCTGGGCGCCGGGCACCGGCACCTGGTGGACACCGGCAGGCGCACGCTGGCGTGCGCCTGCCCGGCGTGCGCCCTGCTCTTCGAGAACCCCGGCTCCGCGCACGGCCGCTTCCGCACCGTGCCGGACCGCTGGCTCACCGACCCAGGCCACACCGTGGACGACGCGGCCTGGGAGCGCCTGCGCATCCCGGTCGGGGTGGTGTTCTTCTTCCGCAACGCCGCCCTGGACCGCTTCGTCGCCCTCTACCCGAGCCCGGCGGGCGCCACCGAGAGCGAGCTCGAACCGGACTCCTGGCAGGAGGTGCTGGACCGCACCCGGCTCGCCGCCGTGCTCCGGCCGGACGTCGAGGCGCTGCTGCTGCGCCGCGACGACGGCGGCTGCGCCTGCTACCTGGTGCCGATCGACGCCTGCTACGAACTCGTCGGCCGGATGCGGCTGCTGTGGCAGGGCTTCGACGGCGGCGCCGAGGCGCGGGCGGCGCTCGACGCGTTCTTCGCCTCCGTCGCCGGGCGCGCCCGGCCCTTCCGGGAGGACGCCGCGTGACCGGTTTCTCCTTCGCGTGCACCGGGGTGCGCGCCGACCGCTACGCCGCCGGGCCCACACTGGTCTTCCGGCTGCGGGTGACCGCCGATCCCGGCACCCGGGTGCACGCGATGGCGCTGCGCTGCCAGTTCCGGATCGAACCGGCCCGGCGCGGCTACTCGGCGGGCGAGGCGGCGGGCCTGGCCGACCTGTTCGGCGCGCGCTCGCGCTGGGGCAGGACGCTGCTGCCGCTGCAGTTCGCGCAGGTGTCGCTGGTGGTGCCGGGCTTCACCGGCGAGACCGAGGTGGACCTGCCGGTGCCGTGCACGTACGACATGGACGTGGCCGCGACGCGCTACTTCGGCGCGCTGGAGGACGGCGAGGTGCCGCTGCTGGTGCTCTTCGCCGGGACGGCCTTCACCGGGCCCGGCGGCTACCGGGTGGAGCCGGTGCCGTGGGACCGCGAGGCCACCTGCCGGATGCCGGTCGCGGTGTGGCGGGAGATGGTCGAGCAGCACTTCCCCGGCTGCGGGTGGCTGCGGCTGCCGGGGACGGCGATGGACGCGCTGCTCGCCTACCGCTCACGGCACGCGCTGCCGTCGTGGGAGGCCACCGTGGAGTCGCTGCTCGCCGCCGCCGACCGCGACGGCCGGCCCCTGGTCCCGGGCGGTGCGGCCTCATGACGGCGACGGACACCGGGGACCGCTTCGCGGCGGCCCGCGCGGTGGCGGACGCGGTGCTGCTGGAGGGCTACGTCCTCTACCCCTACCGGGCGTCGGCGGCCAAGAACCGGCTGCGCTGGCAGTTCGGCGTGCTCGTACCACCGGGCTGGGGCGAGGCGAGCGGGGAGCACTGCGCCCAGCGCACCGAGGTGCTGATGGAGCCGCGCGGCGGCGCCGTCCTGCACGCCGAGCTGCGCTTCCTGCACGCCCGGCGGCGCCGGGTGCAGCGGGCGCTGCCCGGCGGCGGCTTCGCGGACACCGGCGAACTGGAGCTGGCCGACCGGGTGCTGAGCGCGTGGGACGAGGGCGTGGAGGAGCGCGTCACCGTCGAGGTGACGGTGGCGGAGCTGGCCGCCGGGCACACCGCGGACTTCACCGTCGCGGGGAGCGAGGAGAACGAGGACGTCCACGAGGACGGGCGGCTCGTGGGCCGCCTGGTGCACACCCGCGAGCCGCTGCACGGCCGCGTCACCCTCACCGCGGCCGAACTGCCGGGCCCGTACGCGGTACAGCGGCTGGCCGCCGTGGTGGAGAACACCGCCGAGGCGAGTCCGCCCGAAGGCGCCGACCGTACGGCGGCCCTGCCGCGGGCGCTGATCTCGGCCCATCTGATGCTCGGTCTGGACACGGGCCGCTTCCTGTCGCTGACCGACCCTCCGCAGTGGGCGCGGGCCGCGACCGCCGCGTGCGCGAACCTGCGGTCCTGGCCCGTGCTCGCCGGGCGGGACGGCGCCGCGGACGTGGTGCTGGCCTCGCCGATCATCCTGGAGGACCACCCGGCCGTGGCGCCGGAGAGCCCGGGGGCGCTCTACGACGCGCTGGAGATCGACGAGATCCTGACGCTGCGCACGGCGACGCTCACCGAGCGGGAGAAGCGCGAGGCCCGCGGCACGGACCCGCGGGCCGCCGCCGTCGTGGACCTCGCCGACTCGATGCCGCCGGAGGTCCTGGAGCGGCTGCACGGCGCGGTGCGCTCGCTGCGCGAGGTCACCGGAGCGGGTACGCCGTCCGGCGAGGCCGACCTGCTGGTGGAGCCCGGCACCCCGTGGTGGGACCCGGGCGGCGACCGCACCGTGGACCCGGACACCGACCGCGTCCTGGTCGGCGGCCGCGCGATCGGCGCGGGCAGCCGGGTCGTGCTGCGCCCGGGGCTGCGCCGCACCGACGCGCAGGACCTCTTCCTGCACGGCCGCAGCGCGCTGGTCGAGGCGGTGCTGCACGACGTGGACGGCGGGGTGCACCTGGCGGTGACCGTCGAGGGCGACCCGGGCGCCGACATCCGGCGCGAGCAGGGCAGGTTCCTGTACTTCCAGCCGGACGAGATCAGCCCGCTGGAGGACGCGTGAGCGGCGGACCGGCCGCGTCCGCCGCCCGCGGCCGGACGCTGGTCGCCGGGGTCGGCAACATCTTCCTGGGCGACGACGCCTTCGGCGTGGAGACGGTACGGCGGCTGCCGCGCGCCGGACTGCCCGCGGGCGTCGAGGTGCTGGACGCCGGGGTGCGCGGGGTGGACCTCGCCTACCGGCTGCTCGACGGCTACGACACCTTCGTCCTGGTGGACGCCACCGCGCGCGGCGGCGCCCCCGGCACGCTGTACGTCCTCGACGCCGGGGAGTGCGGTACGGACGCGCACCCGGACGCCGTGCTCGACGGGCACCGGATGACGCCGGACGCGGTGCTGGCGCTGCTCGGCACGCTGTGCGCTGGCACCGGCGGCGCTCCCCCTCGCCGGGTCGTGGTCGTGGGCTGCGAACCGGCGGACGTCGAGGAGGGCATGGGCCTGAGCCCCGCCGTCGAGGCGGCGGTCCCGGCGGCGGTCGGACTGGTCCGCGGGCTGGTCGGGGCGGCGGACGGCGGGGCGGACGGGGGCACGGACGGCCTGCCCGTACGGCAGGACGGGGACCGCGCGGTCCCGGACGCGGTCACACACGAGAGGAGCACCTCGCCATGGTGAAGAAGATGCTGGCCGTCGGTACCGCTGCGGCGGCCGTCGGCGCCGCCATCGCCCAGGTCGTCCCGGACATCCGGCGCTATCTGCGGATGCGCGCGATGTGACGCCGACTGAGGGCAGCGCACCGGCCGCGCGGCCGGGCGCCCGCCCTTGGGCCGATCGGGTCACCGGCCGCCGCCGCGCCAGCGTGGCGGCGGCCGGGCGCCGCCGCCGGGTCCTTGACTGGAGCGCGGCGGAGCGGGAGCGGCGGGAACGGCCGGCAGGGAAGACGACGATGCACGAGATGTCCCTCGCGATGGCGGTGATCGGGCAGGTGGAGGAGGCGGCGCGGGCCGCCGGCGCCACCGGCGTGCACAGCGTGCACCTGCGGATCGGCGAGCTGGCCGGGGTGGTGCCCGACGCGCTGTCCTTCGGCTTCGGGCTGGGCTGCGAGGGCACGGTGCTGGCGGGCGCCGAACTGGTCACCGAGACCGTCCCCGGGCGCGCCCGGTGCGGGCGCTGCACCGGTCAGTGGGCGGTCGGGATGCCGCCCGACCTGTGCTGTCCCGCCTGCGGATCGGCCGCGGCCGAACTGCTGAGCGGCCGTGAACTGCAGATCACCGGGGTGCGGTTCGCCGACGGCGGCACGCCGCCGGTCGCGGCCGGGCCCGGACCGAGCGGCGAGGAGCGCTGAAGCATGTGCCGAGTGGTGGACCTCCAGCAGGCCGTCCTGGCGGGCAACGACACCCGCGCGCAGGCGTTGCGCGCCGAACTCGCCGCCCGCGGCACGGCGGTGGTCAACCTGCTGTCCAGCCCCGGCAGCGGGAAGACCGCGCTGCTGGAGCAGGAGCTGCTGCTCGCGACCGGCCGCGGCCTGCGGGTCGCCGCGCTCACCGCGGACCTGGCGACCGAGAACGACGCGCGGCGGCTGGCCCGGTCCGGAGCGCCCGTCAAACAGGTGCTCACCGACGGGCTGTGCCACCTGGAGGCGCACATGCTCGCCCGCCATCTGGAGGGCTGGCTGCCGCAGGGCACCGGGATCCTCTTCGTGGAGAACGTCGGCAACCTGGTGTGCCCGGCCTCCTACGACCTCGGCGAGACACTGCGGGTGGTGCTCGCGTCCGTCACCGAGGGCGAGGACAAGCCGCTGAAGTACCCGACGGCCTTCGGCCTCGCGCACCTGGTGGTGGTGACGAAGACCGACATCGCCGGGGCGGTGGGCTTCGACGAGGCCGCCTTCCGCGCCAACGTCGCCCAGGTCAACCCGGGGGTCGAGGTGCTGCTCACCTCGGCGCGGGACGGCCTGGGCGCGGGCGCCCTGCTGGACCGCGCCGCGGCGGCGGCCGCCGGGGGCCCGCGGCACGAGCCGGTCATGTCCCGCGCAGCAGCGTCCGGCCACACGCACACGCACGACGACGCGCACGGGTACGCCCATGAGCACGGCCTCGCTCACGACCACGGACCCGCCCGCGACGACCTGTCCGCGCACACCCACGGGCCCGGCGGCGAACCCGCCCGTGCCCACACCGTCGGCGCCGCCGGGCACGACCACGGCCCCGTCGGCGACGGCGAACCCGCGCACGCGGGCGCCGCGGGTCACG
The DNA here is from genome assembly GCF_044332905.1 of Streptomyces sp. NPDC021224. Classification (NCBI taxonomy): domain Bacteria; kingdom Bacillati; phylum Actinomycetota; class Actinomycetes; order Kitasatosporales; family Streptomycetaceae; genus Streptomyces; species Streptomyces sp. NPDC021224. Next base: position 21,793 of record NZ_JBIRPW010000007.1, read on the forward strand.
ACGGGCCCGCTCCCGGGCGGTCGGACGCCGGGGTGTCCGGGCCGGTGGCACCCGCGTCATGACCGGTCTCGCCGAATCGGCCGCCCTGCGGCCGGTGCTGCGCAGCCGGGTGACCGTGCGGGGCGTGGTGCAGGGCGTCGGCTTCCGGCCGTACGTGCACACCCTCGCGACCGGGCTCGGGCTCACCGGGTGGGTCACCAACACCGGTGAGGGCGTACTGGCCGAGGTCGAGGGCGAGGCAGCGGCGGTGGCGCTCTTCTGCGAGCGGGTCGGGCCGGACGCGCCGCCGCTCGCGGCGGTGGAGTCGGTGGAGCGGTGCGACCTGGCCCCGGCGGGCGGCGCCGGTTTCGCGATCGTGCCCTCCCGCGGCGCCGGGCCGGTCCGTACGGCGGTGCCGCCCGACACCGCGACCTGCGCGGACTGCCTCGCCGAGCTGGCCGACCCGGCCGACCGGCGGTACCGCCACCCGTTCGTCAGCTGCACCAACTGCGGGCCGCGGCTGACGATCGTGACCGGACTGCCGTACGACCGCGTCCACACCACGATGGCAGGCTTCCCGATGTGCCCGGCGTGCGCGGCGGAGTACACCGACCCGGGCGACCGGCGCTTCCACGCCCAGCCGATCGCCTGCCACGACTGCGGCCCCCGGCTGCGGCTGGTGGTGCCCGGCGCCGCGGCCCCGGGCGGCGATCCGGTCGAGGCCGCCCGCGCGCTGCTGGCCGCGGGCGCGGTCGTCGCCGTCAAGGGCCTCGGCGGCTACCACCTGGCGTGCGACGCGGAGAACGAGGCGGCGGTGGCACGGCTGCGGCAGCGCAAGGGGCGCGGCGCGAAGCCCTTCGCGGTGATGGTGCGGGACCTGGCCGGCGCCGAGCGGCTGGCGCGGACCACGCCACGGGAGCGTGAGCTGCTGGCCGGGGCGGTGCGGCCGGTGGTGCTGCTGCGCGGGCGGCGTCCCGGGGCGGGCGGCGCGGCCGCGCCGGGTGTGCCCGACATCGGGGTGATGCTGCCGTACACGCCGCTGCACCACCTGCTGCTGGGGCTGCCCGGCGATCCGCCGGGCCCCGCGGCGCTGGTGATGACCAGCGGCAACGTGTCCGGGGAGCCGATCGTCACCGACGACGCCGAGGCGGTGGCGAAGCTCGGCCCGCTCGCGGACGCCCTGCTGGTGCACGACCGGCCGATCCGGATCCCCTGCGACGACTCGGTGGTGCGCGTCGTGGACGGCGCGCTCTCGCCGGTGCGCCGCTCGCGCGGCTACGCCCCGCTGCCGGTGGCGCTGCCGGTGGACGTGGCGCCCGCGCTGGCGGTCGGCGGCGACCTGAAGAACGTGCTGTGCCTGGGCGAGGGCCGGCGCGCGTGGCTGTCGGCGCACATCGGCGACATGGACGGCCCGGCGACCGTCGCCGCCTTCGAACGCGCCCGGCAGCAGCTCGCGGACGTCACGGCGGTGCGCCCGCGGCTGCTGGCCGCCGACCGGCACCCGCGCTACCGCTCGGCGCAGTGGGCGCAGGGCCACCGGGACGGCCGCCCGCTGGTGCGCGTCCAGCACCACCACGCGCACGTGGCCGCCGCGATGGCCGAGCACGGGCTGGACGGCGCCCGCCGCGTCATCGGCGTGGCCTTCGACGGCACCGGCTACGGCGACGACGGGGCGGTGTGGGGCGGGGAGTTCCTGCTCGCCGACTACGCCGGTTTCACCCGCTGGTGCCGGCTGGCGTACGTACCGCTGCCGGGCGGTGACGCGGCGGTGCGCCGCCCGTACCGGATGGCGCTGGCGCACCTGCGGGCCGCGGGGCTGGCCTGGGACGCGGACCTGCCGCCGGTCGCGGCCTGCCCGGCGGACGAGCTGCGGGTGCTGGAGCGGCAGCTGGAGCGCGGGCTGAACTGCGTGCCGACCTCCAGCATGGGCCGGCTCTTCGACGCCGTCTCCTCGCTCGCCGGGGTGTGCCACCTCGCGGGTTACGAGGCCCAGGCCGCCGTGGAGCTGGAGGCCGCGGCGGTGGCGGCGCCCGCGCCGGACGGCGACGGCTACGCCTTCGGGCTGGGGCCCGGCACGGGAGCCGAACTCGTCGCCGATCCGGGCCCGGTGCTGGCGGCGGCGCTCGCGGACCTGCGGGCGGGCGCCGGTCCCGGCACGGTGGCGGCGCGCTTCCACGCCGCCGTCGCCGGTCTGGTCCGGCGCGGTTGCGCGGCGGCCCGCGAGCGGCACGGGCTGGAGACCGTGGTGCTGTCCGGCGGGGTGTTCGGCAACGCCCTGCTGGCCGAGGGCTGCGCCCGCGGGCTGCGCGCCGACGGCTTCACGGTGCTGGCGCACCGCGTCGTCCCGCCCGGTGACGGCGGCCTCGCGCTCGGCCAGCTGGTGGTCGCCGCCCACCGCGGCGCGGCAGGCACCTGACGACGTATCGCGTTTCCCCCCACCCACGACAGCCCCACAGCAGCGAGGAGAGCCCATGTGCCTGGCGGTGCCCGGCAGAGTGCTGGAGATCGAGGACCGGGACGGCACCCGGATGGCCACCGTCGATTTCGGCGGTGTCGTCAAGGAGGTGTGCCTGGAGTACCTGCCGGACCTGGAGGTCGGTGAGTACGCCATCGTGCACGTGGGCTTCGCGCTGCAGCGGCTCGACGAGGAGTCGGCGCTGCGGACGCTGGAGCTGTTCGCCGAACTCGGCATGCTGCAGGAGGAGTTCGGCGACGCGTGGGAGATCGCGGCGCAGGGCGGGGCAGTCGAGCACGGTACGGGGACGACGCGGGAGGGCCTGCGGTGAAGTACATCGAGGAGTTCCGGGACCCGGACCTGGCCAAGCGGCTGCTGGACCGTATCCACGCGACGGTGACGCGGCCGTGGGCGCTGATGGAGGTGTGCGGCGGGCAGACCCACACCATCATCCGGCACGGCATCGACCAGCTGCTGCCCGACGAGGTCGAGCTGATCCACGGACCCGGCTGCCCGGTGTGCGTGACCCCGCTCGAAGTGATCGACAAGGCGCTGGAGATCGCCTCCCGCCCGGACGTGATCTTCTGCTCGTTCGGCGACATGCTGCGGGTGCCGGGCACCGGGCGCGACCTGTTCGGGGTCCGCGGCGAGGGCGGTGACGTGCGGGTGGTGTACTCCCCGCTGGACGCGCTGCGGATCGCGCAGCAGAACCCCGACCGGCAGGTGGTGTTCTTCGGTATCGGCTTCGAGACCACCGCGCCGCCCAACGCCATGACGGTGTACCAGGCGCGCAAGCTCGGCATCCGCAACTTCAGCCTGCTGGTGTCGCACGTGCGGGTGCCGCCTGCGATCGAGGCGATCATGCGCTCGCCGGACTGCCGGGTGCAGGCGTTCCTGGCGGCGGGGCACGTGTGCAGTGTGATGGGCACGGGCGAGTACCCGGAGCTGGCCGAGCGGCACCGGGTGCCGATCGTGGTCACCGGCTTCGAGCCGCTGGACATCCTGGAGGGCGTGCGGCGCACGGTGGCCCAGCTGGAGCGCGGCGAGCACACGGTGGAGAACGCCTACCCGCGGGCGGTGCGCGAGGAGGGCAACCCGGCGGCGCGGGCGATGCTCGACGACGTCTTCGAGGTGACCGACCGGGCGTGGCGCGGTATCGGCGTGATCCCGCAGAGCGGCTGGCGGCTGTCGGAGCGCTACCGGGAGTTCGACGCCGAGCACCGCTTCCGCGTGGACGGCATCCGCACGGTGGAACCGGCGGCCTGCCGGGCGGGCGAGGTGCTCCAGGGGCTGCTCAAGCCGGACCGGTGCGAGGCGTTCGGCACCGTCTGCACCCCGCGTACGCCGCTGGGCGCCACGATGGTCTCCAGCGAGGGCGCCTGCGCCGCGTACTACCTCTACCGGCGGCTCGGTACCGCCCCGGCGCGCCAGGAGGCGACCTCCGTTGTCTGACACCCTTCCCTCGCCGGCCGGGCCCGCGCCGGTGGACATGCTGTCGTGGACCTGCCCCGCGCCGCTGCGCGACCAGCCGCGGGTGGTGATGGGGCACGGCGGCGGCGGTGCGATGTCCGCCGAGCTGGTCGAGCACGTCTTCGCGCCGGCGTTCGGCGGCGAGGTGCTGGCGCAGCTCGGCGACGCGGCGGCCGTCACGCTCGGCGGCGCCCGGCTGGCCTTCTCGACCGACTCGTACGTGGTGCGCCCGCTGTTCTTCCCCGGCGGGTCGATCGGCGACCTGGCCGTCAACGGCACCGTCAACGACCTCGCGATGAGCGGCGCCAGGGCGGCGTACCTGTCCTGCGCCGTCATCCTGGAGGAGGGCGTGGAGATGTCGGTGGTCGCCCGGGTCGCCGCGGCCATCGGGGCGGCCGCGCGGGCGGCGGGCGTGGAGGTCGCCACCGGCGACACCAAGGTCGTCGAGTCCGGGCACGGCGACGGCGTCTACCTCAACACCGCGGGCATCGGCCTGATCCCGCCCGGGGTGGACCTGCGCCCGCAGCGGGTGGTGCCGGGCGACGTGGTGATCGTGAGCGGTCCGCTCGGCGCGCACGGGGTGGCGGTGCTGAGCATGCGCGAGGGCCTGGAGTTCGGGGTGGAGGTGGAGAGCGACACCGCGCCGCTCGGCGCCCTGGTCGAGGCGATGCTCGCCGTCACCCCCGATCTGCACGTGCTGCGCGACCCGACGCGCGGCGGGCTCGCCGCCTCGCTCAACGAGATCGCGGCGGCGTCGCGGACCGGCGTGGTGCTCCAGGAGCGCAGCGTGCCCGTGCCGCCGGCCGTCGCCAACGCGTGCGCGGTGCTGGGCCTCGACCCGATGTACGTCGCCAACGAGGGGCGGCTGGTGGCCTTCGTCCCGCGCGAGCACGCCGACGCGGTCCTCGCCGCGATGCGCACCCACCCCCTGGGCGCGGGCGCGGCGGTGATCGGCGAGGCGGTCGCGGAGCACCCGGGCATGGTCGTGGCCCGCACCGGCCTCGGCGGCACCCGGGTGGTCGACCTGCCGGTCGGCGAGCAACTGCCGCGGATCTGCTGAGCGGTGGACGGTCCGGCGCTCGGCACCGACAAGAGCGCGCCGCACGGGGACGGGGCGGCGTCCGGGAGCGCGACCGCGCCCCGGAAGGCGGCCGCGTCCGCGCAGGACCCGGATCCCGGGCCCGGCGGCGCGGCCTGGGCCGGGCGGGCCACCCGGCGCGGGGTGCTGCTCGCGGCGGGCGCCGGGGCGCTGGCCGCCGGGTGCAGCGCTCCCTCCGCGCCCGCCCCCCGCGCGTCCGCGCGCCCCTCCGCGGGGTGGCGGCTGGGCCCGACGGGGCCGGACGACGCCGTCCAGGGCTACACGGACCGGACCAGCGTGCTGCCGGGCGAGACCTTCGGGCTGCATGTGTCGACGACGGCCCGCACCTTCCGCGTCACCGCCTTCCGGATCGGCTGGTACGGCGGGGCGCAGGCGGCCCGCGTATGGGCGTCGGGCCCGGTCGCCGGCGGGCGGCAGGGGCGGGCGCGGCTGGCCGTCGCCCGGCGGACGGTCGCGGCCGGGTGGGAGCGCAGCCTGGAGGTGTCGGCGCGGGGCTGGCCCGAAGGGGCGTACCTGCTGCGGCTGGAGGCGGACACCGGCTTCCAGCGGTACGTCCCGCTGGTCGTCCGCTCGGCGCGGGCGGCGGGCCGCACGGTGCTGATGCACGCGGCCGCGACCTGGCAGGCGTACAACGAGTGGGGCGGCTACAGCCTCTACCGCGGGCGGGACGAGACGTACGAGCACCGTTCGCTCGCGGTGACCTTCGACCGGCCCTACGCGGCGACCGGGGCGGAGAAGTTCCTGGCCTACGAGCGCGCGGCCGTGGTGCTCGCGGAACGGTCGGGCATCCCGCTGGCGTACACCACCGGCCTGGACGTGCACCGCGATCCCGGGGTGCTGCACGGCGCGACCACGGCCGTGGCGCTCGGGCACGACGAGTACTGGACGCCGCAGCAGCGCGCGCACGTCACGGCGGCCCGGGACGCGGGTACCAACCTGGTCTTCCTCGGCGCGAACACCTGCTACCGGCGGGTCCGGCTGGAGCCGGGCGCGGACGGCACGGCCGACCGCACGGTGGTCTGCTACAAGACCGCCTACCACGCCGACCCGTACCTGGCCCGGCACCCGGACATGGCGACGACGGACTTCCGCGCCGGGCCGGGCGCGGACCCGGAGTCGTCGCTGACCGGCGTGATGTACGAGGGCTTCCCCGTCGACGCGCCCTACGTGGTGGAGAACGCCGACCACTGGATCTTCCGCGGCACCGGGGTCCGCCGCGGCGACAGCTTCGACCACCTGGTGGGGGTGGAGTACGACCGGGTCATGCCGCACCACCCCGCCCCCGGGCCCCTGGAGGTCGTCGCGCACTCCCCGCTGACCTGCAAGGGCCGCCCGAGCCACGCCGATTCGGCCTACTACACGACGCCCGGCGGGGCGGGGGTCTTCGCCACCGGCACGATGCGCTGGGTGGAAGCCCTGATGGCGGGCACGAACCTGGACGGCCGCGACCACGGCATGGACGCGCGCACCGGGCGCTTCGTCACCCGCGCCACCGAGAACGTCCTTACGGCCTTCGCCGAGGGTCCCGCGGGCCGCAATCGCCCGGCGCCCCGCGACAACACCGCGCGCCTGTGAGGCACCTGACGCACCACCGGGGCTGGGCCCGACGCACCCGAATCGCTACATGCACATGACCGGCACGATCGACCCGGACGGCCTGGCTGGCGGCCCCGCGCTGGACAACGGCGCGGCCAAGGGCACGTACTCCTGGACGACCTACCCCGAGCGGCTGGAGGCGGCCGGGGTGAGCTGGCGGATCTACCACGAGCCGTCCTCCGGCCCCGGCGGCGGCCCGACCGGGCTGGCCCCGCTGGCGAACATGGCGCAGTACCAGGCCGCCCGGCCGGGCGAGCCGCTGTACGACAAGGCGATCGCCGAGAGCCCCCTCGGGCAGTTCGAGTACGACGCGATGAACGGCACGCTGCCCACGGTGAGCTGGCTGCTGCCGCCGTCGCTCTACGACGAGCACCCGGCGCGCACTCCCGCCGCGGGGGCGAACTGGCTGGCCGGGAAGATCGACGCCATCGCCGCCAACCCGGAGACCTGGGCGAAGACCGTCTTCATCCTCAACTACGACGAGAACGACGGGCTGTTCGACCATGTGGTGCCGCCGACCCCGCCGGCCGGCACCGCGGGCGAGTTCGTCGCCGGGACCTCGCCGACCGGGGTACCGGGCAACGGGCTGCCGGTCGGACTCGGGTTCCGGGTGCCGTGCGTCATCGTCTCGCCCTGGACGGTGGGCGGATGGGTCGCCTCCGAGCCCTTCGACCACACCTCGGTGCTGCGCTTCCTGGAGCGGCTGACCGGGGTGACCGAGCCCAACATCAGCCTGTGGCGGCGCCGCGTCACCGGCGACCTCACTTCGGCGCTGCGCATGGACGGCCCGCGCCGTCCGGCCCCCGGCCTGCCGCAGACCGGCGCGCGCTACAACCTCGCCCAGTACGGCACCGCGCACCTGCCGCTGCCGTCCGTACCCGCCCAGCAGAAGGCGCCCCGCCAGGAGCGCGGCCACCGGCCCCGCACCTGACCCGGCGTCACCGGCGCGGGACGGCCGCTCAGACCGGCTGCGGAACGGGCCCGGCGGGGGCGGCCACCCCGGCCGGGCCCGTGGTTCCGGCGGCCCCGGCGTCCCCGTCGGAGGCGGCGGGGTCGGCGGGGTCGGCCGGAGCGGACGCGCGGACGCGGTCGAGCAGTGCGGCGGGGTCGGGCTCGGCCTGGAGCGCCGGGAGCAGCACCTCCCACATGCCGCGCAGCCGCTCCTCGATGCTGGCGCGGCCGTCCACGGCCTCGGAGACGGTGTGCAGGCCGAAGAAGGCGTAGACGACGGTCAGGGCGGCGTCGTCGGGCGCGATGCCCGGGGCCAGTTCGCCGGACTCCCGCGCCTCGCGCAGCAGTCCGGTGACGGTCTCGGTCCACGCGCCGAACGGGCCGGGGACGGGGGCGTCGATGGCCCGGCGCTCCATCCACAGCCGGGAACCGGCCCGCACCACGACGTCGTCGCGGAAGGCACGGGCGACGGCGAAGCTCAGCGACACCAGCTTGTCCAGGACCGGTGCGGGCGAGGCGCGGACCTCGGCGATCATCGCGGGCCAGGTGTCGAGGGTCGCGGTGACGACCGCGAGGGCGAGTTTCTCCTTGTTGCTGAAGTGGAAGTAGATGGCGCCGCTGGTGCGGCCGGACTGCGCGCTGATGTCGCTGATGCTCGTGCCGGCGTATCCGCGTTCCTCGAAAAGCCGCGCCGCGGCTTCCACCAGGTACCTGCGCGTCGCCTCGGCCCGTTCCTGCACGTCCACTCCGCAATTTCCGCCCGCCGCGCGGTGGCGGCGTGTCGCCAATGGTGGCAGCAATCTAGCGCGTGATCGACTTCTCTCCGTTACATCCGCGAAGCAATGCGGGTGCGAATTCTCCGGACGCGGGTTTTTCTTGTCATATGAAGAATCTGGCCGGTCCTTCGTCTGCTTCGGTCCGCGCCCCGGATCTGACCTGGTCCCATCCCGTTCCCCGGGAGCTGGTGCACCGCAGGGCAGTGGCCGAGGTGCTGCTGAGGGACGTCAGGGAGGGTCCGGCCGGCGGCTTCCGCGCCGCGGCCTGCTGGCCGTATCCGCACACCACCTTCCCCGCCGACGGCACCGGGCGGCACAGCCCGCTGCTGGTGGTGGAGACGCTGCGGCAGCTCGGCATCTACCTGCCGCTGCGGTGGTTCGGCGTGCCGCCCGCGACCCGCATGATCATCGACGACCTGCGCTTCGCGCTGGACCCGGAGCAGGAGCCGGCCGCGCTCGCCGGACACACCGAGATCAGCTGCGCGATACGGGTGACCGACCCCCGCCAGAGGCGCGACGGTTCGCTCGCCGCGCTGCGCCTGGAGGTCGCCTTCCGGGCCGGCGGGCGACTGTTCGCCCAGGCGGGCGGGGGTGCGCGCTTCCTGCCCGAGGAGAAGTACGCGGCCGTGCGCGGCGACCGGCTCGGCGCCCCGCAGCCGCCGCCCGGGCCCGGTGTACGCCCGGCCCCGGCACTGCTCGGTGTGGCGCGCCCGGCCGACGTGGTCGTGGCGCACCGGCCGGACGGGCTCACGATCGACCCGGCCGACCCCGCCCACCCGTTCTTCTTCGACCACCCCAGCGACCACGTGCCCGGCATGGTGCTGCTGGAGGCGGCGCGGCAGAGCGCCGCGGAGGCGACCGGCGGACGGCTGGTGCGGCCGGTGAGCGCAGTGATGGCGGCCGTGCGTTTCACCGAGTACGTCCCGGCGCCGCACATCGACGCGGCGGCCCACCACCGCACGTGCGCATTCCGGATCCGGCAGGGCGGGGCGGTCACGGCATACGGAGTTCTCGGTTTCCGGTGATATGAACTGCACGCAAGGGGGCGCGCGGCGTAAGGGACACGATTTTTCACACCGGAGAATTGCTTGACCACTCCTGGTAGGCGTCCATAACGTAACGATCGTTATGTTCCTGGTGACGCCCAGTGGCGCGGGCGACCACCGGGTATCCCTTCGCGCGCCTTTATCCACATCGCGCTGTCGCGTTGTGCGCGGGGCCGCACCTCCCCGCCCGGGCAGACGGGCCGAAATCCCCTTCCTGCCCGTGTGCCCGGGCATTCCCGAACGGAATTCTCGCCGATGAACGACCACCGCATTTCCGTTTCCCCGCCGTCCGCGCCGGAGTCCGCCGCCACGTCGACGGCACCGGCGCCCGTCCCGGCGCCCGCGCACGACGCGGTCGCGGCCGCGCGCACCGCGCCGGCCGAGCACGCCCCCGCGACCGACCTACCCGCACCCGCGCGCTCGGCGGAGCGCGCGGCGCTGCTGGCCTGGACGCCGGACGCGGTCGTCTTCGACTGCGACGGCACGCTCATGGACACCGAGCGCAACTGGCAGGACGCCCGCGAACTGACGCTCAGCGACCACGGACTGCGCGCCGCGCCGGGCTTCGCCGAGCGCGCCAAGGGCGTCCACTACACCGAGTGCGGCCAGCTCATGGCCGACGAGGCGGGGCGGCCGGACCTCGCCGAGGAGCTGACCGGCGCGCTGCTCGACCACTTCCGCGCCATGGTCGCCGCGAACGCGGCGACCATGCCCGGCGCGGCGGAACTGGTCCGCCGCGCGGCGGCGTTCGCCCCGCTCGCCGTCGCCAGCAACTGCCCGGCCGACGTCGTCGAGACCTGCCTGTCCGCGGCCGGGCTGCTGTCCTTCTTCGACCATCTGGTGGTGCCCGACACCGCGGTACGCCCCAAGCCCGCACCCGACGTCTACCTCACCGCCGCCCGGCTGTGCGGGGCGGCCCCGGAACGCTGCCTGGCCGTCGAGGACTCCGCGTGCGGTGTGCAGGCGGCGCGCCGCGCCGGGCTGCGCATCCTCGGCGTGGGCCCGTGGCCGGGCAACCGTGTCGCGGCGGAGGTGGACCTGTGGGTCGACCGGCTGGACGACCGCGACATCACCGCGTGGGCCGAGCGCCGGTCGGCCCGGACCCATCCGCACTGAGCCGGAGGGCGCGCACCGTTGCCCCGCCGGGCGCCACCACGCCGGGCCGGGCAACGGCCACCGCTCAGGGCAGGAGTGGCGCGAGCACCCTGACCGGGCCCGCGGCCGCGGTGAAGAGCAGGGCGACACCGACCGCGCCGGGGTCGGGCACACCGGCCGCTCGGTCGCCGAGGTAGCTCGCCCGGCCGCGCCGGGCGGTCATCCGGGCGGTGCCGTGCACCCCGCGCCACGCCGCGCCCGCCGCCTCGCCGAGGGCCTGCGCCGGATCGGCGCCGATGGCCGCGGCCAGGGCCACGGCGGCCGGGGAGAGGGCGTCGACGAGGGTCTTGTCGCCGACCTCCGCCTCGCCGACCCGCTGGATCGCGGCGAGCCCGTCGCGCACCCCCGCCGCGAGCGCGGCGGTGGGCGCGACGGCGGCGCCGTCCAGCACCGCCGCGGCCATCTCCTGGAAGAGCAGCCCGAACAGCGGTCCGCTGGTGCCGCCCACCTCGTCCAGGAAGGCGCTGGCCGCGGCCCCGAGCGGCTGAACGGGTCCGGTCCCGGGTCCGGGCGGGGCGTCCAGCAGGCGCATCGCGGCCTGCAGGCCCGCGACCAGGTTGGTGCCGAAGTCGCCGTCGCCGACCTGCTGGTCGAGGGCGGTCAGCTCGGCCTCGGTCGCCGTGGCCGTCGCCGCGAAGGCGCGCACCCACCGATCGGTGAAGGCGGCGAAGGCGACGGGGCCGGGGCCGGTGTGCTCGGGTCGCATGGTCGTGTCGCTCATGGTGCCTCTCCCGGGATCTGCGGCACCTCGCCCGGCCAGTCGGGCGGCGCCGGGGTGGCGGGCCAGGCCGGGGTGGCGGCCGGCGCGTCGTAGAGCCGCAGCAGCTCGTCGTCGGCGTCGAGGAGCGTGACGGAGAAGCCGCGCATGTCCAACGCGGTGACGAAGTCGCCGACCAGGACACGCACGGTGTCCGCGCCGCGCTTGTCCAGCAGCCGGGCGACCTCCCGCAGCACCGCGTACAGCTCCAGCCGGGTGACCCCGCCGAGGCCGTTGACCAGCACGATCAGCCGCGAGCTGCCGCCCAGGCCGAGCGCGTCGGCGAGCGAGGCGACCATCTCCTCGGCCAGGTCGCGCAGCGAGCGGGCCGGGAGCGTGCGGGCGGCGCGCTCGCCGTGGATGCCGACGCCGTACTCCAGCGTGCCCGGCCGGAGCTCGAAGGCGGGTTTCCCGGTCACCGGCGAGGTGTGCGGGGCCGACGCGACCGCGAGGCTCCGGCACCGCGAGACGACCTTGGCGCCGAGATCCTCCAGTTCGGCCAGCCCGCGGCCGGTGTCGGCGGCGGCTCCGAGGATCTTCTCCACGAGCACCGCGGCGCCGGTGCCGCGGCGCCCGGTGGCGGAGTCCGCGGACTGTGAGGCGACGTCGTCGTCGATCAGCACCCGCCCGCAGCGGATGCCCTCATGGGCGAGCCGCTCGGCGGCGATGCCGAAGTTGATCCGGTCACCGGTGTAGTTCTTGACCAGCAGCAGCACCCCGTCCTCGCGGGCGACCGAGCGGGCCGCTGCGAAGACCTGGCGGTTGTGCGGCGAAGCGAAGACCCGGCCCGGGCAGGCCGCGTCCAGCATGCCGGCGCCGACGTATCCGGTGTGCAGCGGCTCGTGCCCGGAACCGCCGCCGGAGACCAGTCCGACGCGGCGTGCCGGGGCGGGCCGCAGCGCACACAGATAGCCGTCCCGCTCGTCCCAGCGGACGGTGTCCGCATGGGCGAGGGCGAAACCGGCCAGCGCGTCGTCCACCAGGTCGGGGAGGGCGTTGGCGAAGTACAGGCTCATGGCGCGACCTCCTGTCCCCACCTCATCGTCAGGGCTGACCCGGTGACCGGCAACCGGGTGCCGGTCCCGACCGCCCCGGCCTGGGGCGTCCTGCCTGACCGGTGCCCGTGCCCGGCGCGGGCGCCTCACCCGGACGGCGTAAGGGCGCGCGGCGCGGCGCGCGGGCATCGGGAGCGCACGCGAGCGGTGGGGGCGCCGCCCCCGGCGGCATGGGCGTGTCGTGGCCCGGTCCGGCGGCGACACGCCCATGCCGCCGGTCGGGGGCGCCCTCCCCCGCCCCGGTGTGGCAGCCGCCCCCGGAAGCGCGGGGCCCGATCGTGACACTGCGTCAGGAAGCGGGCTCGCGACGTGGATTCGCCCCCGGACCCACCTCCTGCGCCCGAAGCCGGGCGACACTGCGTGGACCTCCCCGCGGGGGCGGCGATCTCGTCCCACTTCACTCGTCCCACTTCACTGACAGAAGATGTCAGCGGACCTGCAGACAGTGGTGGCATGCACCTGGCTCATCACTCCTCCCGCCGGGCCGAGCGGCTGCTCGTGCCCGCCGCCTTCGCCACCGCTCTCGGCAACAACGTCCAGCTCATCGTCGGTGCGCTGCTCATGATCAGGGAGCAGCGCACCATGATGGCCGTCGGCTGGCTCTTCATCGCCGTCGCCGGGCCGCAGGCGCTGCTCTCGCCCTTCTTCGGGCGGATGGCCGACCGCTTCGACCGCCGCGCCCTGTGGATCGGCTGCGACGTCACCAGCGCGGCGCTGGCCCTCGCGCTGCCGCTGTGGCTGGTCTGCGGCGGGGCCGCCGGTCCCGGCATCTACGGCGCGAACCTGGCACTCGCCGTCGTGGGCGCCCTCTTCCTCCCGGCGAGCTCCGCGCTGATCAAGGAGCGGGTGCCGGCGGAGCTGCTGCGGCGGTTCAACGCCCGCTACGAGATGGGGACCCAGGCGGGGATGCTGCTGTCGGCGACGCTGGGCGGGCTGTGCGTCCAGGCCTTCGGCGCCGTGCCGCTGCTGGTGTTCAACGCCGGGACGTTCGCCGTCTCGGCGCTGTGCGTGGCCGCGGTGGGGCGGCGCCCGGAGGTGACGCCGAAGGCGGCCGCCCCCGCCGGGGCCGCCGCGCCGACGGCCCCGGGCGGGGGCCTGCGGATGCGGCGCTTCATCCTGCTCTACGCCCAGGGGAGCGTGGTCGTCACGGTCTTCAACGCCCTGATGCCCACCGCCGTCATCGGTGAACTCCACCGCGGCGCCGGGGTGTTCGGAGCGGTGGACGCGCTCGGCTGTCTGGGGTTCCTGGCGGCGGCCGGTGCCTACCGGATCGTCGGCAGACGCAGCCCGGATCTGCGCATCGCCGTCACGGGCTTCCTGGTCTGCGACGCCGGGCTGGTGCTCCAGAGCCAGTTCGGGCTCACCGGTTACGTCGTCGCGGTGCCGCTGGGCGCGTTCTTCTTCGGGCAGGCGCGGATCGCCTCCCGGACCATGCTGATGGCCTCGGCGGACGACGCCACCGTGGGCAGGGTGTTCGGGATCGCGAACGGGGGCGGGCTGGCGGCCACGGTCGCCGTGATGCTCCTGGTCGCGGCGGTCACCGACCGCACCGACACGCGCTACGGCTTCGCGGTGCTCGCCGCTCTCGGGGTGCTGGCGACCGTGTCCGCCGGGCTGCTGCTGCGCTCCCCCGCTCCGGGCCGGTACCGGCCGAGCACGGCGGCGGCCGCCTCCGTGACGGCGCAGCGCAGCTCCTCGGGTGCCAGCACCTCGACGTCCGGCCCGAGGGACAGCAGCAGCGGCACCGCCAGCTCGACCGACTCCAGGGGCACCGTCGCCGTCACCCAGCCGTCCGCCTCCGGCGGGCCCGCCGAGGCCTCGACGGCGCGGACCAGCGCCGCGTCCAGGCGGTCCGGGAGAGCGGGCAGCAGCCCGGGGGCGAGCCGGACACGGGCCTGAAGCCGCAGCCTGCGCGCGTCGTAGGCGGTGAGGTACTCCTGCCAGTGGGCGGCGAGGTCGAATCCCACGGGCCGCTCGAAGCCGTCCTCGCCGACGTCGAGGCGGAGGATCGACGACACCCGGTAGGTCCGCACCGTGCCGTCCACCGCCGCGACGAGGTACCAAACGCCCGCCTTGAGGACCAGGCCGTAGGGGTCGAGCGTGCGCTCGACCTCCTTCGGCTCGGCCCAGCGGCGGTAGCGCACGCGGATCCGCCGCTGAGCCCACACGGCGCCAGCGAGCGCCACCAGCTCCGGCGGGGAGTCCTGCTCGCGGTACCAGCCGAGGGCGTCGAGGTGGAAGCGCTCGCGGACCCGGCCCGCCCGGTCCCGCAGCGGGGGCGGCAGCGCCGCGGTCAGCTTGAGCTGCGCCGCCGCGAGCACCTCGCCCAGCCCCAGGTCGTCGGCCGCGCCGGGCAGCCCGGCGAGGAAGAGGGACTCGGCCTCGTCGGCGTGCAGCCCGGTCAGCCGGGTGCGGTAGCCGCCGAGCAGCTCGTAGCCGCCGTGGTGCCCGGCGTCGCCGTAGACCGGGATGCCCGCGCCGCCCAGCGACTCGATGTCGCGGTAGACGGTGCGCACGGACACGCCCAGCTCCGCCGCCAGCTCACCGGCTGTCAGCCTGCCGCGGTTCTGCAGCAGGAGGACGAGGGAGAGGAGCCGGGCCGCGCGCATGCACCGATCATCCCAGGCCCGCGGGCGGGCGCCCCCGGACCGGCGGCTCCGCGCCCCCGGACCGGTGACGGCCGGGGACGCGGAGCCGCGGACAGGAGCGGACGGGAACGCCGGGGTCAGACCAGGGCGTCGTAGGTGTTCCAGCCGCCGCCGACCTTGGTGCGGGCGGCGAACGGCGCCGCGGCGCTCCCCGTGCCTGCGTACAGCCACAGCGTCCCCGACGCATCCCGCGCCACCATGTCCGACCGGCCGTCACCCGTCACGTCGTTCGTCC
>NZ_JBIRPW010000007.1:37105-461370 GCF_044332905.1 Streptomyces sp. NPDC021224
CGTTCGTCCCGACCAGAGCGGTGTAAGCACCCCACCCGCTGCCGACCTTCGTGCGGGCGGCGAACGGCGCCGCGGCGCTCCCCGTACCCGCGTACAGCCACAACGTCCCCGACGCATCCCGCGCCACCAGGTCCGACCGGCCGTCACCCGTCACGTCGTTCGTCCCGACCAGAGCGGTGTAAGCACCCCACCCGCTGCCGACCTTCGTGCGGGCGGCGAACGGCGCCGCGGCGCTCCCCGTACCCGCGTACAGCCACAGCGTCCCCGACGCGTCGCGCGCCACGAGGTCGGCGAGGCCGTCCCCGGTCACGTCGCCCGCGCCCTCCAGCTCCTGGTAGGTGTTCCAGCCGCCGCCGACCTCCTGGCGGGTGCCCAGCGGGGCCGTGGAGTCACCGGTGGCGGGGTAGTACCAGAGGACGCCGTTCGCGTCGCGCGCCACGAGGTCGCCGCTCGCGTCGCTGCGCTGGCCGGACAGGGACGTCAGTGCGGTGTACCGGTCCCAGGCGCCGGCGATCTCGGTCCTCGCCAGGTAGGGCGCCGCGGCCTTCCCCGTGGTGCGGTACTGCCACAGCGTGCCCGAGGTGTCCCGGCCGAGCAGGGCGCCGGGGGCGGCGTCGTTGGCGGTCATGGTCACGGTGCCCCGGTCGGAGGCGGACTGCCCGGTGCCGTCGGCGGCCTGCGCCAGCAGCTCGTAGCGGTACGTCCCGCTCGGGAGTATGAGGCCGCCGCCCGTCCGGCCGTCCCAGGAGACGGAGATCGACCGCACCGCGGGGGTGACGGCGGAGCCGCTGTAGAACCGGGCCTCGGCCCCCGTCATCACATTGGTGACCGTCAGCTGCCAGGTGGCGACCGGCTTGGAGACCCACCACCGCGGGTGCCATCCGCCGTCCGCCCCGAGCGCGCTGAACGCGGCGGGCACCGACCGGTCGGGGAAGGTCAGCTGGGAGGCGGGCCCGGCGGTCGGGTACGCCTGCACCACGTGCACGGTGTCGGCGGAGTCGACGTAGGCGAGCTTGTTGGACGTCGGATCGACGGTCCAGGTCAGGCCGCGCGTGTCGGTGTCGGCGGCGGGCCTCTTCATGCCGGTGACGTCGTCGAGGGCGGTGCTCGTGCCGCCGGACAGCGCGGTCACGTGGATGGCGCCGGACGCCGGGTCGTACGCGGCCAGGAAGCCGTCGCCGAGCAGGACGTCGCCGGACGGTGCCGGGTAGGTCCGGCCGGTCGCCGTCTCGATCACTCCCGCGAGGCCCGCGGCGGAGCAGCTCCAGTACAGCAGCGGCCCGTTGGTGCGCAGGTCGTCGGGGGCGCAGTCGGCGCCGGTCGGCAGGGAGCCGGCCGGGGCGCCGGTCCGCAGGTCGGTGGCGGTCAGCGTGCCGGACGAGGCCGTCCACAGCGTGGAGTAGTCCAGGACCTCGGAGGCCGCCGTGTCGTCGCGGACGATGGTGTTCCGCGCGATGTCCACCACGATCTCGTGCGGCGTGTCGCCCGGGGTCCGGTACAGCACGTACCGCGGGGAGGTGCCGAGGATCCGGCCGCCCCTGGCGGGCAGCGCGACCGGTGCCGGGTCGTCCGCGGTGACCAGGGCGTCCGCCGAGGTGGCGGGGTCAACGACCAGGCGGGCCACGCCCTCGTCGCCGCCGTCGGCGAAGCGGCCCGGCGTGCCGGGGAGGTCGCTCACGGGTACGTCCTGGACCGGCAGCTCGGCGCCGGCCCGCGGTTCCGGGCCGAGACCGACGCTCTCGCCGCGCAGGGTCGTCGCGCCGTGGACGGTGTTCTGCACGCGGACGGTGCCCCGGTCCAGCGTCAGCCCCGTCACCTCTCCCCGGTAGTAGAGCTGCGGGACGGTGTGCCGTACATAGGTGACGACCGTTCCGGTGCCGTCGGTGAAGACCTGGTAGATGCCGCGGACGCCGGAGGCGTCGCGGCCCACCACGATCAGCCCGTCACGGCCGGGCAGCACCTGCTCGGCCACGGGCAGCACGTCCTGGGCGGACTCGCCCGGAACGGCCGGCTCCACATGCAGCGGGCCGCCGGGCGTGTCGTTCCAGACCACATGGGTGCCGACGGTGAAAGCGCGCACCTCGGCGCCGGGCCGCGGCGCGACGGCGACGACGCGCGGGGCCGTGGTGCTCCCGAGCGCCATCATGTGCACCGCGGGGGTGCCCTGCGCGGTGTACCAGCTGACCGTGTCGCCGGAGAGGGCGAAGCTGCTCGCCTCACCCGTCACGGGGAGGACCTGGACCTTCCCGGTGATCTCGTTCACGATGCCGTAGGCCGCCGCGCCGTCCTGCTGCCAGCGCACCACGGCGCTGATGTCGAGGGCGGCCAGAACCGCCGGAGCCTCGTCGGCGACCGCACCGGCCGGCAGTTGCACCGGGATGTCCGACAAGGTGCCCTCCACGGGCCGGACGATCCGGTACTCGCGCGACCCGTCCTCGGCCGTCCTGGTCGCCAGCGCCGCCCCGCCGCCCAGCACGGGGTGGGCGTCCTCGGCCGGCACGGTGAAGGACGTCAGGGTGCCTGTGGTGACGGTCAGCAGGGTGAACCGCGTCGAGCCGTCGGCGTCGGCGCTGGAGTAGCCGATCCGGTTGTTGCTCTCGTAGCCGGCCGTTATCGCCGACACCGGGACGCCGTCCAGCGCCGGCACGGCCTTGGTCGCGCCGTTGGCGTTGCCGGTCCACTGGTAGCCGGCGGTGCCCTCGACCTGGAACAGCTCCCCGTCGAAGCCCGTCGCGACCAGCGACACGGCGGGATCCCCGGTGGCGTCGACCGCCGGGATCCGGACGTCCGCCGCCCCGGCAGCGTAGGCATGTCCGCAGACGGCCAAGGCGCTCCCCGCGCCCAGCGAGAACACCGCGGTCACCGCCACGGCGGCGCGCACGAGCTGATGGCGTTTCACAGGAACCACTCCCCCTCGCGGCGCGCGCGGCGGATGCGGTTCACACCACCACCCACGCCCCCATTGTGTGCGATCCACTCTAGCACGTGGAGTGTGAACTCGGTCAACACTTTCCATGCCTGTGAATAACCCACCCGAGAACTCACCCGAGGAGAGGGCCGGCCGGCGTCACTCCGGGGCGAACTCCGGGAGGACACCCTTCACCAGCAGGAAGCAGCCGTAGGGCCGGTCCTCGCCGGTGACGACGACGGCGAAGGCGGCGCGGGCCCGGTCGTAGAACGCCTGGCGTTCCAGCCCCTCGACGGCCACCGGCCTGCCCGTCTCCTGCTCCACGACGGCGAGGAACTCCGTCTGCACCGCCGGCCGGCTGCCGGGATCGCCGACGACCCGCATCCGCGCGACCGGCTCGGGGACGAAGGTGTCGAGCGGCAGGAGACCGAGCACGGCCCGGCCCGCCGAGACGACGTCGGTGCCGTCGAGGCGGATCACCCGCTCGTTCAGGGAGTGGGCGGGGAAGTTCCGGTCGACGAGCGCGATCGTGTCCCCGTGGCCCATCAGCGCGAGCGCGTGCAGGAGGTCCGGGGAGAGCAGCGGGTCGATCCCCTTGAGCATGGTCGGCGGCTTTCTGTCGTGGGGTTCGGGCGGGTCAGTGGTCGGCGCCGGGGGCGGGCCGCGGGGCCCGGCGGCGCAGCACGGGTGGCGCGAGCAGCCCGCAGGGCTCGGGGGCGGAGCGCAGGCCGGTGCCGGCGTAGTAGCGGTTGGCCGCCGACGGGGTGAGGCGGAGGCGCAGTTCGTTCGGGCCCGGCCGCAGGCACCCGGCGGGGACGGTGAACCGGTAGGGGGACCAGCCCCGGTCGCCGGCGCCCGTCCCGTTGACGGACAGCGACGCCCCTCCGGCCACGGCCGGGAGGGTCAGCTCCAGCTCGGCCGGCGTGTCGAGCACGAGCTGCCGCACGTAGTCGGCGGCGCCCGCGAACGACGGAAGGCCCTGGCCCTCCCAGCCGTGCGTGACGGCGATCGGGCGGCGGGTGCCCGCCTCCTCGTGGGCGTCGTCCGGGATCTCCAGGAACCACCCGGAGGCGAGCTCCTGCGGGGCGGACCAGGCGTCACGGGCCTCCGGCGCGGCGGGCACGGCGGGCACGGCCTGCCCGGCGGGGCGCACGCGCAGCAGGCGCAGGGCGTTGGGCTCCAGCCGCCAGGCGATTTCGCCCTCGGCCGTTCCCAGGTCGCGCACCGAGCCGTCGTCGGCCGTCCACTCCTCGACGTGCCAGGCTCCCGCGGGCAGCCGCACCTCCACCGCCGACTCGGCACCGGCCCCCGGACCGGCGAAGAAGGCGAACCGGAAGGCGCCGGAGGACCGCGGGCCCGCGGGCTCCCGCTGGACGCCGGAGGTTTCCGGGCCTCCGCGCCAGCGCACCGCCGAGCCGTCCGCCGTGCGCACGTCGGGCACCACCGGGTCGTACGGGACGAGGGCGCGCAGCGCGTCCGCGCCGGGGACCGCCGCGCGGGTCTCCACCGACGGCGCCAGCGCGGCCCAGTCCGCCGCGGCGGTCTGGGGTCCCTCCTGGTAGACGGCCGGTGTGGCCCCGGCGGCGATCACCCGTACGCCCGCCTCGGCCATGCCGCGGATCCGGCGCAGCACCTCGGCCGAGCGCAGGGTGGTCACGGAGGGGAGTACGAGGGTCCGGTAGCGGCGCCCGCCGAAGAGGACCGCGCCCTCCGTCAGCGCGGCGTCCGCGATGTCGCGCTCGTCGACGAGGTGGAAGCCGACCCCGGCCTCGGTGAGCGCGCGGGCCCAGTCGCCCGTCACCCGGGCCTGCGGACCGAGCTGTCCTTCGGTCCACAGGGTGCGCAGCGGGTAGAGGACGGCGACGTCGGCCCTCGGCGCCACCGGCTCCAGGAATTCGCTCAGCCGCGCGCTCTCGGCCGCGAAGCGCGCGTGGTGGTCGGGGAACCAGGGCTCGAAGTTGATCCCCGGGGGGAAGTCGAAGCGGGGGTTGGCCAGCGATTCGTGGTCCGCGCCGTGGCCATGGGTCTGGTAGAAGCCGTGGAAGATCATCTGCCGCATGCCGTGCAGGTGGTGGGTGATCGCGGTGGTGCGCAGCTCCTCCAGGCCCAGTCCCCAGTGGCCGGACCACGGGGCGCCGCCCTCGGGCGGGGTGAGGAAGTACTGCTCGACCATGGTGCCGCTGCGGCCGTGGTGGCGGGCGACCGAGTCGCCGAGGACCGGGCTGAGCTGCGCGACGGCGTCCTGGGCGTCCACCGCCGTCAGGTCTCGGTAGGCGTCGACGCCGAAGTGGTCGAGGCCGAAGTTCACCCGCAGGTCCCAGTGGGCGAACGCGGTGTCCAGCCGCCAGCCGCCGACGTGCCCGAGGACCTCGTGGCCGGACTGGAGCAGGCCGTGGGCGTGGCTCCAGTCCCGCAGCCGGCCGAGGAAGGTCCGCGTCGCGTACGCGCTGAAGTGCTCGTAGAACTGGGCGCGCAGGCTCAGCTGCTCCGGTTCCTCACCGTCCAGGACGGCGGCGAGCACTTCGGGGGTGCGCGCTCCCCAGCGCTCGCGGACCGAGGCGGCCAGCCGGGCGTGGAAGGGCATCGCCGAGCGCAGGTCGCCGGTGCGGCCCTCCCAGTCGTAGTACACGGCGTGCGGCTGGTCGAAGAACATGTAGGCGACGGTGCTGCCGAAGAAATCGCCGAGGGCGTCGGCGAACGGCTGGTAGCCGGCCTCCACGAAGCGGTCGACGGCGGCCGGGTCCATGGGGTTGACCAGCCGTGAGGTGGCGCACCGGGCCGAGACCAGGACGATCGTCTCGTCCCCTTCGGCCACCGGCCCGGTGAGGTGGACGCGGCACCCGTCGGCGGCGCCGCGCACGCGCTCGACGGCGTCCGGCCGCTCGGCGACCGGGCCGCCCGGCCCGCGGCGGACGAGGACGTACTCGGTCCGCCAGTCGGCCCAGGCGACCGCGCCGCCCTCGTAGTGCCATCGCATCGCGGCCGGGCCCAGGTCCTCGGTCGCCGAGCGGATCCCCCGGAGCGTCCCCTCGCTCTCCCCGGGGCCGATCCGCACCCAGAACAGGTGCCGCTCGCGCAGTTCGTCGTGCCCGGCCACCGCGCGGCCGCCGGCGTGGCCGGTCTGCCAGTTGTAGTCGTCGTAGACGCCGACGACCATGCCGTACCGCGCGGCCTCCTCGACGGCGCAGCGGCAGGCGGCGAGGTAGTCCTCGTCGAGGTAGCCCTCGATCGGGTAGGACAGGCGCGCCTGCACCTGGAAGCCGCGGATCCCGGCGTCGTGCATCTGCCGCACCTGGGTGCGGATCGTGTCCCGGTCGGGCAGGTGGTGCCAGAACCAGTACGTCGCGGGTGAGTGCCACGGGTCGGGGTCGCGGAAGCGCTCCTGCGCGGTGCTGTGTGCGGGCAACGGATGTCAGCTCCTCGGGTGGCGGCGGGGCGCTGCGGCCCCGCCGCCACCGGGTCGGTCAGCGGTCGGTCGCGTCGGCCGCGGCACGGCCGGGCGCACCGGGGGACGGGACCACCGGGCCGCCGGCGTCCCTCCCGGTCACGAGCGAGTAGTCGGGCTTCGGGTCGAGCCGGAGCCCGAAGGTGAGCACGGCGTAGAGCGCGCCCGCGATGGCCATGGCGATGACGATGCCGAGCCCGCTCGCGCCGAACACGCCGTGCTGGGCGCCGGAGGTGAGCAGGAAGCCGGTGATCTTCGCGAAGTTCTTGTCGGAGCTGGTGACCAGGCCGAGGCCCAGGACCGTGGCGACGACCAGGCTCACGATCGCCGTCCACCGCCCGTCCCGCCCGCCGAAGCCGCGGCCGTTGGCCATGTCGGTGTTCCAGCCCAGGCGGCGCTGCCGGACGAAGTCGACCAGCTGGATCGCGCCCATCGACCCCATCATCACGGCGATGAGCGACAGGAACGACTGGAAGGTCGCGAGGAAGGAGGTGGAGACGAATTCCAGGTAGAACGCCCCGGCCGCGATGATCGTGGCGTTGATCCCGGTCGTCGCGGCGCGGCGCAGCGGGACCCCGACCGCCATGAGCGCCAGGCCCGAGCTGTACATGCCGGTGATGGCCGCGGAGACGAGCGAGATGACGATGACGACGGAGAAGGGGACGAAGAACCACATCGGCAGCAGCGCGGTCAGCGCCCCGACCGGGTCGGAGGCCGCGGCGCCGCCCAGCTCCGGGTCGCCGCCCACGAGCAGCGCCCCGACGACGAGCATCACGACGACTGGTGCGCTCAGCCCCGCGACCGTCCATCCGATCACACCGCGCGCCCTGGTCGTGCGCGGGAGGTAGCGGGCGAAGTCGCCGCCGTAGTTGAGGAAGCCCAGGCCGACGAGCGTCATCGCCATGATGATGCCGCCGACGAATTCCAGCGGGCCGCCCGCGTGCGGGTCGCCGAGGTGCGACCACTGGACCTTCGGCAGCACGAAGGCGAGGAACGCCACCGTCATGACGCCGGTCAGCCAGGAGATCCACACCTCGATCCTCATGATCAGCTGGTGCCCGAGCACGGCGACCGTCATCGTCACCGCGAGCACGGCCACGAACCACAGCGCGAGCGCCGGGGTGGTGCTCGAACCGTCGGCTCTCGCGAACGCGGACGGCCAGAGCTTCGCGAACAGGTGGGCGCCGGTGCTGGAGGCCAGGGTGATGATCGTCACCTTCCAGCCCATGTTGGACAGGTAGGCGAAGAACGCGGGGATCCGGTTGCCCTTGGTGCCGAAGGCGAAGCGCGTCTGGGTGAGGGTCGGCAGGCCGGTGCGCGGCCCGCCGACCGCGAGGATGCCGACGAGGGCGGCCGAGGCGAGGTACCCGATGGTGCCCGCCACGATCGTCTGCCAGACGTTCAGGCCGAGACCGAAGACGAAGATGCCGTAGCTGACGGCGAGGATCGATATGTTCCAGGCGAACCACACGGCGAACAGGCCGCTGGCCCTTCCGCGCCGTTCGCCGTCGGGAACGGGGTTGACGCCGTTGGTCTCGACGGTGGTGCCTCGTCGTCCCTGCTGAGCCGCATTGCTCATGGACGTGCGCCTTTCGGTGGGGACTGGTGAAGGTCAGGGGGTGGTGGCCGGGGTGGTGGCGGCCGCCGGTTCGCGGGCCACGAGGGCGTCGACGGCCTCCGGGCTCAGCAGGGCCCCGCGGGCGCCGGGCGCGGTCACCGCGAGCGCGGCCGCGGCGCAGGCCCGTACCGCTGCCGCGCCGAGGGTGCTCCCGGCGGCGAGACCGGCGGCGAGCGCGCCGAGGAAGGCGTCGCCCGCGCCGACCGTGTCCACCGCCTCGACACGGAACGCGGGCACATGGGCAAGGATGCCGCTTTCGGAGACGACGGCGCCGCCGCTGCCCAGGGTGACGACGCAGTCACCGAGCCCGCCCTGCCCGAGCACGGCCGCGACCGCCTCGGGGGTGGCCAGGACCGGTCCGGCGCCGAGCAGGTCGGCGAGCTCACCGGCGTTGAGCACCAGGACGTCGACGAGCGCGAGCAGCTCGCGGCCGAGCTCACGCGCGGGTGACGGGTTGAGCAGGACGCGCGCCTGCCCGGCGTAGGCGCGCAGCGCGGCCTCCACCACAGGGGCGGGCACCTCGTGGTTGGTGACCACCACGGCGGGCGGCGGCGCGGACGCCGCGAGGGCGCGGACGTGGTCGGGCCGCAGCAGGTCGTTGGCGCCCGAGTCGACCACGATGCAGTTGTCCTCCGGGCCGACGAGCAGCACCGCGGACCCGGTGGCGGTGTCCTCGTGCCGCAGGACGCGGGTGAGGTCCACACCGGCGGCCGCGAGGTCGGCGAGCGCCGGTCCGGCGTCGTGCCCGACGCTGGCGAGCAGCGACACCGCGGCGCCGAGGCGCCGGGCGGCGAGCGCCTGGTTGGCGCCCTTGCCGCCGCCCGCCTGGAAGCGGCCGCGCGCGCTGACCGTCTCCCCGTCGCGCGGCAGGCGGTCGAGCCGGTAGCCGAGGTCGAGGTTGACGGAACCGACGACGAGCACTTCCCCGCCGCCCGCGGGACGCCGGTCCGCACGGCGGTCTGGAGGTGTTTGCGGTAGATTCTCCTCTGGGAAATGCATTTCCAAAGGAAAGCACGGGGCCTTCCTCCTCGTCAACGGTCGGCCGGAAGGCGCCCTGCTAGCATCGGCCGCGCCGGAGGCGGAGGGGATCGGGATGGGCGCACGCGTGAGCTTGAAGGACGTGGCCGCGCGCGCCGGGGTCTCGGTCACGACCGCGAGCCGGGTGCTCTCCGGTGTGCAGCGCAACGTCGATCCCGAGCTGGCCGAACGTGTGCGCACCGCGTGCGAGGCGCTGGGCTACAAGGTCAACGCGGCCGCCCGGGCGCTGCGGGTGCAGTCGATGGACGCCGTCGCGCTGGTCGTGCCCGCGATCGCCAACGCGTATTTCGCCGAGCTGGTCTCGGCCTACTCGCGCCGCCTCGGCCACCTGGGCAAGCGCCTGGTGACCATCGACACCGACGAGAGCCCGGAGATCGAGCGCCGCCAGCTCGGCGGCATGGACCGGGTGCTCGTCGACGCCGTCCTGGTCGTCCCCGCGGCCTACGAGCGCAGCGGCGCGGCGATAGCCGAGCTCGCCCGGTCCGGCCGGGTGGTCCAGGTCGACCGCCGGGCGCGCGGTGTCGACGCCCCCTCGGTGCGGCTCGACAACGCCGCGGGCGTGCGCCTCCTGGTCGAGCATCTGCGCTCGCGCGGGCGGCGGCGCATCCTGCTGGTCGACGCCCAGGAGGACTCGTCCTCCAGCATCGAGCGCACCGCGGCCTTCCGCGCCCTGGCCGGGCCGGGCGACCGCGTGCTGGAGATGCCGAGCTTCACGGTCGCCAGCGGCATCGAGGCGGCCGGGCATCTGCTCGCCGACCCACGCGGGACGGACGCGGTCATCTGCACCGCCGACGTCGTCGCGGTCGGCCTGCTCACCGCGCTGCAGCACGCGGGCCGGCGGATACCGGACGACTACGCCATCGCGACCTTCGACGGCACCTTCCTCTCGGAAACAGCGGCGCCGGGGCTGACCACGCTCGGCTCGGTCGCGGACGCCATGGTCGAGGCCTCCCTGACGCTCCTCGAAGGCGGCCGGGACGACATCGTGCTGGCCCCCGAGCTGGTGGTGCGCGGCTCCACGGGCTGAACCCCCGCCCCGGGCAGGCGCGGGTCCCGCCGCCCCGTCAGCCCACGGCCCGCCGGTCGAGCCACGCCCGGAAGGTCAGCAGGTCCGGCCACCGCCCGCGCAGCGCGGCGACGTCCGCCCCGTAGCCCGCGCCGTTCAGCCACGCGTAGAAGTCCACCAGGTACGGGGCCTGCTCGCGCAGTTCGCCGAGCGGGGTGCGGGCGATGCGGGCCGGTACGCCGTCGGCCGCGGTGAAGGCGTCGGCGACCTGCCGTACCGTCAGCTCGTCCCCGGCGATCTCCAGTACGGCGCCGGTGAACTCCTCCGGGTGCTCGAAGCAGTCCGCGGCGATCCGGGCGATGTCGGCGACGGCGATCATCTGGAGCGGGGTGCCGGCGTCCAGCGCGACCGCGCCCCTGCGTTCGCCGTCCCGCGCCTCCTGCATCAGGTAGGACCAGTTCTCCATGAAGAACACCGGCCGCAGGACGGTCGCGGGCACCCCGCGGGCGCCCAGGTGCGCCTCGACCTCCGCCATCGCCTCGAAGTGCCCGACGCCCGACCCGCGGCCGACCGGGGCGGCGGTGCTGTAGACCAGGTGGGCGACGCCCGCGGCCGCCACCGCGTCCACCAGGGCGCGGCCCCGGCGCACGTTGCGCGCCGGGTCCGGGTCGGGCAGGTCGCCGGGCTGCGGGGCGAACACGCCGTGCGCGCCCCGCGCGGCGGCCTCCAGCGACGCGGGGACGTCGAGGTCGCCGACGGCCAGTTCCGCGCCCAGCGAGGCGAGTTCGGCGGCCGCGGGCCGGGCGGCGTCCCGGACGAGCGCGCGTACCGCCCAGCCGGAGCCGAGCAGCCTGCGGGCCACCGCACCGCCCTGCTTTCCGGTCGCACCGGTGACCAGAACGGTCTTCGTGGCGGGCATGCGGGAACCTCCGACGGGTGACGGGTCATGAGTTGGGGCGGGGGCGCGACGGGGACGGGCCGGTCGTCGCACGAGCAGTCTCGTCCGGCGGTGATCGATGAGTCCAACACATGCTCGTCATCGCATCGATCGCCGGACGCGATGGATCCGGCGGCGGCACGACGGGCGGGACGGCGCACGCGCGCCCGGTCCGCCCCGCCGGCCCGCCGCCGTGATCGGCGGACGCCGCCGGGCGACCGGACACGAAACACCCCGGACACAAACGTCCGCCATCCGGACAACCGGCGCAATCGCGTGGACAGTTGCGCCGTCGCGGTGCCAGGGTCCGGCCATGAGTCCCGCGCACCCGCCCTCCCCGAGCCGTCCGGTCCTCGCCGCCGCCGTCCTGTTCCTCGGCACGGCCCTGACCGCGGCACTGACCGGCTGCTCCCCGCAGAGCGACACCTCCTCCGGCGCCCCGTCGGCCTCCGCGGGCGGCGCGTCCGCCACGGCGGCGGCCACCACCTCCTCCTGCGCCGCCGCCTCGCTGCCCACCCGCACCGCGGGCAAGCTCACCGTGGGCACCGACAACCCGGCGTACGAACCGTGGTTCTCCGACGACAAACCCGCCAACGGCAAGGGGTACGAGTCCGCGGTGGCCTACGCCGTCGCCCAGCGGCTCGGCTTCGGGCCCGGCCAGGTGGTGTGGCAGAAGGTGCCGTTCAACTCCGCCTTCTCCCCCGGGGCGAAGAACTTCGACTTCGACATCAACCAGGTGTCCATCAGCGACGAGCGGAAGAAGACGGTCGACTTCTCCCCCGGCTACTACGACGTCCGGCAGGCCGTCGTCGCCCGCAAGGGCTCCCCGATCGCCGGCGCGACCACGCTGGCCGACCTGAAGCAGGCCAAGCTCGGCGCGCAGGTCGGCACGACGAGCCTCGACACCATCACCGGCGTCGTGAAGCCGGCCAAGCAGCCCGCGGTCTTCCAGCGCAACGACCTCGCCGTGGCCGCCCTCAAGAACGGCCAGGTGGACGGCATCGTCGTGGACCTTCCGACCGCCTTCTACATCACCGGCGCGCAGGTGCAGGACGCGAAGGTGGTCGGGCAGTTCGACTCGGCGGGCGGCCCGTCCGAACAGTTCGGACTGGTCCTGGACAAGGGCAGCAAGCTCACGCCGTGCGTGTCGGCGGCCGTGACACAACTGCGCTCCGACGGCACGCTCGCCGGGCTGGAGAAGCAGTGGCTGACGGACGCGGTCGACGCACCGGTGCTCAGGTGACGGCAGCGGAGCGGGGGTTCCTGACGTGGCGGTGACGTGCGGGGGCGCCGATCGCAGCGCCGGGCACGCGCGGCGCGGTCCCGGCACGGCGGTGTCGCGATGACGGTCCGGGACGAGGCCGCGCCCGGCCTGCCCGACGGCGGGTACCGGCCCTCCGCGCGGCGGCTCGCCCGGGAGCGGTACCGGCGGGCCGCGACCCGCCGGGCCTTCGCGGTGGCCGCGGTCAGCTCGCTGGTCACCGCGGCCGTCCTGGTCACGCTGGTGGTCCAGTCGCCCGGCTGGCAGCGCACCAGGGAGACCTTCTTCGACGCCCACCACGTCCGCGCCGCGCTGCCCCAGGTGCTCGACGGGCTGTGGCTCAACCTGCGGCTGCTGGCGGTGTGCGGGGCCGTGGTGCTCGTCGCGGGACTGCTGATCGCGGTGCTGCGCACCCTGCGCGGCCCGGTCTACTTCCCGCTGCGCGCGCTCGCCACCGCGTATGTGGACTTCTTCCGCGGGATGCCGCTCATCATCTGCATCCTGGTCTGCGTCTTCGGGATCCCGGCGCTGCGGCTGAGCGGTGTCACCAACGACCCGGTGCTGCTCGGCGGGTTCGCGCTGTGCCTGACGTACAGCGCCTACGTGGCCGAGGTGTTCCGGGCGGGCATCGAGTCGGTCCACCCCAGCCAGCGCGCCGCCGCCCGCTCGCTCGGCCTGAGCAGCGCCCAGACCATGCGGTACGTGGTGCTGCCGCAGGCCGTGCGCAGGGTGGTGCCGCCGCTGCTCAACGACCTGGTCTCGCTGCAGAAGGACACCGGGCTGGTGTCGATCGGCGGCGCGGTCGACGCCGTCTACGCCGCGCAGATCATGGCCAGCCGGGACTTCAACTACACCCCCTACGTCGTCGCCGGGCTGGTCTTCGTGGCCGTCACCATCCCCATGACGCGGTTCACCGACTGGGTCGCGGCCCGGATGAACGGGCGCCAGGCACAGGGAGGGAACGCATGACCGCCGACGCGTCGGCCAAGGAGGCCGCGGGTCCGCTGCTGTCGGACGAGCCGGTGCTGCGGCTGGAGGCGGTGCGCAAGACGTACGGCCGGGCGGTCGTGCTGCGCGACGTGGCGCTGGAGGTGCCCGCGCACTCCGTGACCGCGCTGATCGGCGCCTCGGGGTCGGGCAAGTCCACGCTGCTGCGCTGCGCGAACCTGCTGGAGGAGGTGGACGACGGGGCGATCTTCCTGGACGGGCAGGAGATCACCGACCCGCGCACCGACCAGGACGCGGTGCGCCGCCGGATCGGTGTCGTCTTCCAGGCCTACAACCTCTTCCCGCACATGACGGTGCTCGACAACATCACGCTGGCGCCGCGCCGGGTGCACGGGGTGCCCCGCGACCGCGCCCGGGCCGAGGCGCTCGACCTGCTGGACCGGCTGGGGCTGGCCGACCGCGCGGGCGAGTACCCCGACCGGCTCAGCGGCGGCCAGCAGCAGCGGGTGGCCATCGCGAGGGCCGTCGCGACCAGACCCCGGCTGCTGCTGCTCGACGAGATCACCGCGGCCCTCGACCCCGAACTGGTGGGCGAGGTCCTCGCGGTCATCAGGGACCTGAAGGAGGAGGGCATGACGATGGTGATCGCCACCCACGAGATGGCTTTCGCCCGCGACGTCGCCGACCAGGTGTGCTTCCTGGACGCCGGGGTCGTGTGCGAACGCGGCACCCCGGAGCGGGTGTTCGGCGCACCGGCCGAGCAGCGCACCCGGGACTTCCTGCGCCGGCTGACCGAGGCGGGACGCCTGTGAGCGAGCAGCGGTCCGCCGCCGGGGAGGGCTTCCACCCGCATCTGCCCGACGCGGCGCCGTCCCCCGCCGCCGAGCAGCGCGCCCGCCTGCACCACGTCCGGGCCGACGCGCTGGACGGCGACACCGCGCAGACGGGCGGGATGCGCCGGTTCGCCGCGATCAGCGGCCGGACGGTGGGCTCGGAGAAGCTGTGGATGGGCCAGACCCGGGTGTCGCCCGCCACCTCCTCCTCCGACCACCACCACGGCGCGTCCGAGACGGCCATCTACGTCGTCAGCGGGCACCCCGAGTTCGTCTTCCTCGACTCCTCCGGCGGCGCGCCCGAAGAGGTACGCCTGCGCACCTCCCCCGGCGACTACGTCTTCGTGCCGCCGTTCGTCCCGCACCGCGAGGAGAACCCCGACCCGGAGACGGAGGCCGTGGTCGTCATCGCCCGCAGCACCCAGGAGGCCGTGGTGGTCAACCTCCCCGGTCTGTACGCGCTGCCCCCCGGCGAGCCGCCGCGTGAAGCCCCCTAGCCGACCGCGTCCGGGCCCTGGTGGCGCCGCGACGGGGGCAGCAGCAGGACCTCCAGGGCGCGGGCGCAGGCGGCGGCGCGGGCGACGAACCAGCCGAGCCGCTCGTCGGTGATGACGTCGGGCGTGGCCCGGACGGCGACGGCCGCGTGCGCGTGGCCGGAGGCGTCCAGCACCGGGACGGCGGCGGTGCGCACCCCGTAGGCGGACTCGCCGTCGTTCAGGGCGTGTCCGGCGGCCCTCACGCGTTCCAGCTCGGCGCGCAGCTCGGCCGGGGTGGTGATCGTACGGTCGGTGTGCGCGTGCAGGGGCAGCAGCGTGTCGAGGTCCGGGTCGCCCGGACGGGCCCAGGCCAGCAGCACCTTGCCGAGTGCCGTGGAGTGCAGCGGGCGGCGCAGGCCGAGTCCGGCGGCGGCGTGCACCGAGCCCCCGGCGAGGATCACCGCGTGGGCGCCGCTGCGGATGGCCAGGTCGGCGGTGGTGCCGGTGGTCCGTGCCAGCGCGTCCAGTTCGGGCCCGGCCCGGTGCATGCCGCGCTGGTGCAGCGAGAGGCGGCCCAGTTCCGCGACGGAGGGGCCGAGCCGGTAGCGGGCGCTGTCCTCGTCCTGCTCCAGGAAGCCTGCCGCGACCAGGGTGCGGGCCAGCCGGTGGGCGGTGGACACCGACAGTTCCATGCGGCGGGCGAGCTGGGACGCGCTCAGCTCCCCCGCGTTGTCGCGGAAACAGTGCAGCAGGCGCAGCGCGCGGGTGACCGCCTGCGCTCCCGGCGGCGCGCCGGCGACGTGGGTGCGCGCATCCGTCGTCATGCCCCAAGCATGGTCAGGCTGCCACGATCTGGCAAATGTTGCGGGAGCATTGCGCCGTGTTCCGCCGTGTGAACACTGCCCGGCAAAGCGCATGCCACATGGTGGGAAAGATTGCTTCGGGCCGAGGACGTGTGCCAGCCTCCGTTGCAGACCGCACGCCACACACCGCACCGGAAGGGAGAGCACCCGTGACGACGACGCCGGGCCTGCTCAGCCCGTTCCGCCCGCTGCTGGCCGCGCGGCTGTACCTGGACCTCGGCAGGTCCCGCGGCACCGCCTGTCGCTGACGGCCCGTCGCACAGCCGCCCGTACGACCTTCTCGCGTGGTGGTGAACCGCGCCCCGCCGCGCCGGTTCCGCCGCGCCCGCCCTCTCCCGTCCTGCCGCCTCCCCCGTCCCGCCGCTTGGAGCACCCATGTCCGTTCCGGACGAGATCTGGTTCACCCGCTGCCCCGTCCCGACCGCCACCGGCATCGCCGCCGACCGCGGCACCCTGGCCGCGGAGTTCGCCCCCGACGGCATCTCGGTGCGCTCGCTCGCCGACGCCGCGCCCGACGCCGGGTCCGGCGGCGGCCTCCCGCTCAGCCACTTCACGCACGAGCTGCCCGCGCTCTTCCGCGAGGGCGGCAACGTCCCCGCGCTATGGGCCCGTTCGCGCGGCGAGGCCACCCGGCTGATCGCGCTGACCTGGATCGAGGAGCGGCAGTCGATCCTGGTCCGGCAGGGCGGCGGCCCGCGCTCGCCCGAGCAGTTGCGCGGCGCCCGGCTGGCCGTGCCGCGGCACGACATCGCCATCGACTTCTGGCGGGCCATGGCGCTGCACGGCCACGCCGGGGCGCTGGGCCTGGCCGGACTCACCCTGGACGACGCCGAGATCGTCGAGGTCCCCGGTGTCCGGCAGGGCCAGTGGGAGGGTGAGCTGGCGGCGCTGCGGGACGGGCGGGTCGACGCCATCTACGTCAAGGGCGCGGTCGCCGTCGAGGCCGCCCGCCGGTACGGGGCCGAGGTCGCGATCGACCTGGACGCCGCGCCGGACCGCCGGTCGCGGGTCAACAACGGCACCCCGCGCCCGATCACCGTCCACCAGCGGCTGCTGGACGAGCACCCCGACCTGGTGGCGCGCTTCCTCGCCGTGCTGCTCGACGCGGCTTCCTGGGCCGCGGACCACCCCGCCGAGGTGACCCGCATCCTGGGCGCCGAGACCGGGGCGGGCCCCGAGGGCGTGGCCGGTGCCTACCGCGCCGGCACCGCGGGCAGCCTGCGCCTCGACCTGAGCCAGGAGCGGCTCGCGCTGCTCGCCGAGCAGGAGCGCTTCCTGCACGGCCACGGCTTCCTGGCCGCCCCGGTGGACGTCGCCGCCTGGGCGGACCACGAGCCGCTGCGGCGGGCCCGCGAGCTGCTCGCCGCCCGCGCCTCCGCCCCCTCCCCCGCCCCCTGAACCCGCGCCGCATCCGGCCGGCCACCTCCTGGAGAACCACGTGAACGTCCGTCAGCTCACCCTCGCCACCACGTCCCTGCTCGCCGCCCTGAGCCTGGCCGCCTGCTCCTCCTCGTCCGGCGGCTCGGCCCGCACGGACGCCGCCGGTCCGGGCGGCGGCCCCACCGTCACCGTCCGCATCCCCGACGGCGGCAACTCCGGGGTGCTCGCGCTGGCCCGCAAGGACGGCTCGCTCGACAAGGCACTGGCCAAGGTGCACGCCAAGGTGGCGTGGACCGGGACGGCCGGGGCGTTCGCCCCCGCCGCGCAGGAACTCGACGCCGACGCGCTGGACGTCGCCGAGGGCTCGATCACCTCGGCGATCGCCGCCCTCGCCCAGTCGCCCGGCTTCAAGCTCTTCGCCGCCGTGGACCCCGACCAGCTCGGCGAGGGCATCCTGGTGAAGAAGGACTCCGGCATCAACAGCATCAGCGACCTGGCCGGGAAGAAGGTCGCGGTGTGGCACGGCGGCACCAGCGAGTACCTGCTGCTCAAGGCGCTGGAGCAGAACCACGTGCCGGTGGACCGGGTCACCCGCGTCTACCTCCAGCCCAACCAGATCGGCCCGGTCTTCAACTCCGGGCAGGTGGACGCCTGGTCCACCTGGGCCACGTACTCGATCCCCGCGGTCGCCAACTCCGGCGCCCGCTTCCTGACCACCGGCGGCCAGGTCGGCTCGGAGAACTACGCCGTCTGGGCCGTCCGCAACGGCTTCGCCAAGGACCACCCCGAGGTCGTCAAGGCCCTCTACGACTACCTGCACCAGGCCGGGATCGAGCAGCAGAAGAACCCGGAGGCGTACCTCAACGTCAAGACGACCTCCGGTCCGGAGGCCGTGAGCCCCGCCCAGAAGGCCGTGGAGCTGCCGATCGACAAGGCCCTCGGCACCGCGCAGCCCATCGGCGCCACCCAGCTCGCGCACTTCGCGACCGTCGCGCGGTTCTTCGCCGACCAGAAGATCACCAAGGGCACGCTCGACGTCACGCCCTACGTCATCGACATCACCGCTCCCGCGGCGGCCGCGAAATGAGCACCCCGCCCGGAGCGCTCGCCCCGGCCCTCGGCACCTCCGCCGACCCGCAGGCCCCGGACCTGGTCGCCCCGAACCCCCGTCTTGCGCGCCCGCGCCCGCGCGCGCTCAGCGTGGGCCTGCGCCTGCTCGGCCCGCTGGCCCTGCTGCTGGCCTGGTACGTGACGTCCGCGACCGGGACGCTCAGCTCGTCGCTGCTCGCCTCGCCCGGCCAGGTGGCCTCCGCCTTCCGGGAGCTGTGGAGCAGCGGCCAGCTGGGCGACGCCCTGAAGGTGTCCCTCACCCGGGCCGGACTGGGCCTGGCATTCGGCGCGTCGGCCGGGCTGGTGCTCGGTGTGGTCACCGGCTTCTCCCGGCTCGGCGAGGAACTCCTCGACTCCTCCCTCCAGTTGCTGCGCACCATCCCCTTCCTGTCGCTGGTGCCGCTGTTCATGGTGTGGTTCGGCATCGGCGAGACCGCCCGGGTGGTGCTGATCGCGGTGGCGACCAGCTTCCCGATGTACGTCTCGGCGGCGGGCGGGGTGCGCAGCACCGACCGCAAGCTTGTCGAGGCGATGCGCAGCTTCGGCATGGGCCGGCTGGCGCTGGTCCGGGAGGTCGTGCTCCCCGGGGCGCTGCCCGCGCTCCTGTCGGGCCTGCGGCTGTCGATGACGCTCAGCGTCATCGCGCTGATCGCCGCCGAGGAGATCAACTCGACGGCGGGCATCGGCTACCTGATGTCCACCGCCCAGGAGTACTCGCGCACCGACATCCTCACCGTCTGCATCCTGGTCTACGCCCTCATCGGGCTGCTCGCCGACGGTGTCGCCCGCGTGCTGGAAAGGCTGCTGATGCCGTGGCGCACACAGGAAGCCGCCCGATGAGCGAGATCACGGCCGTGCGGGACACCCCGCAGCCCCCCGCCGGGGAGCAGCCGCCGGGCGGCCGCGCCGCCGCCGTCCGCATCCGGGGGCTGCGCCGCACCTTCGGCGCCCGCCACGTGCTGGACGGGCTCGACCTCGACATCGCGCAGGGCGAGTTCCTGGCGCTGCTCGGCGCGAGCGGCACGGGCAAGACCACGCTGCTGCGCATCCTCGGGGCGCTGGACCGGCACGACGCCGGCACCGTGCTCGTCCCGCGGTCGCGCACCGTGGTCTTCCAGGAGCCGCGCCTCGTCCCGTCCAAGAAGGTGCTCGGCAACGTCACCGTCGCACTGCCGCGCGGCCCGCACACCCGGGAGACCGGGCGCCGCGCCCTCGCCGAGGTGGGCCTCGAACGGCACGCCGACGCCTGGCCCGGCACGCTGTCCGGCGGCGAGGCGCAGCGCGTGGCCCTGGCCCGCGCGCTCATCCGGGAGCCGGAACTGCTGCTGCTCGACGAGCCGTTCGCCGCGCTCGACGCCCTGACCCGGCTGCGGATGCACGACCTGGTCGGCGAGCTGTGCCGCCGCCACCGGCCCGCGGTGCTGCTCGTCACCCACGACGTCGACGAGGCGATCAGGCTCGCCGACCGGGTGGCCGTGCTGCGGGACGGGCGGCTCGCGGTGGACGAGCGCATCGGCATCGACCACCCGCGCGACAGCGCCGACCCGGGCTTCGCCGCGCTGCGCACCCGGCTGCTCACCGAACTCGGCGTCCACCGGACCCCGGACCCCACCGCGACCGGCCCCGCCACGAAGCCCGCCACGATTCCCGCCGCGCGGGCCACCGAACGGGCCACGCCGGCGGCCCCGCACACCACCGCACCGCACGCCACCGCACCGCACACCACCGCACCGGCCACCACCGAGGAGCCCTCCGCATGACCGTCAACATCGGCGTCCACCCGGCCAATCCGTCGCTCTACCACCTCTCCCGGCTCGGCCTGCTCGAAGAGCTGCTCGCCGCGCACGGCGAGACCGCCGCCTGGCACCGGATCGGCGGGCTGGACACCGCCGCGGCCCTCGCCGACGACACCATCGACTTCGGCGGCACCGGCTCCACGCCACCGCTGTCCGCGCAGGCCGCCGGGCACGACCTGGTGTACGCGGCCGTCTCGGCGCCGCGGCCCGGCCACGGCGCCCTGCTGGTCCGCGCGGACGGCGACATCACCTCGCTCGCCGACCTCAAGGGCCGCACCGTCCACCTGGCGATCGGCTCCTGGCAGACCCACTTCGTCGCCAAGGCGCTCGCCGGGCAGGGCCTGTCCTACGGCGCCGACATCACCGCCGAGCGCTCCACCGCCGGGTCGTACCGGGCGCTGCTGGACGGCCGGACCGACGCCTGGGTCGGACAGGGCGCGGAGCTGACCGCGGCGCGCCGCGAGGGCCGGGTCCGCACGCTGGCCGAGGCGGGCGAGCTGATCGCCGACCGCTCGGTCTTCTTCACCCGCCGCGACGTCGCCGACAGCCGCCCCGAGCTGGCCGGGCTGATCGTCCGGGCGCTCGCGGCGGCCGACGCCTGGGCCGCGGGGCACCTGGACGAGGCCGCCGCGATCGCGGCGGCGGACCAGGGAGGTACGGCGGCCGACTGGCGCGAGGCCCTCGCGGCGCTGCCGTGGCGGCTCGAACCCGTCTCCGACGCCTTCGTCGCCGAGCAGCAGGAGGCGGCGGACATCCTCGCCGCGGCCGGCTTCCTGCCCCGGCCGGTCACGGTCGCCGACGCCCGCCACCCGGGGCTCGACGCCGTCGCCGCGCAGGCCCTCCAGACCGCCGACTCCCCGGAGAAGTGACCGTGCCCAGCCCCGAGATCCTCTGGTACATCATCCCGCGCGAGGGCGCCTACCCCTGGGAACCCGAAGGCCGCCGGGCCGTCGACCTCGCCTACCTCCAGCAGCTGGGCGTGGCCGTCGACCGCCTCGGCTACGACGGGGCGCTGTTCGCCACCGACCTGTACGACGTGTGGCCGCTGGCGTCCGCGGTCGCCGCCGTGACCAGGCCGAGCTTCAAGCCGCTGCTCGCCGTGCACCCCGGCCTGATCTCCCCGACCGTGCTGGCCAAGACCGCGCTCACCTTCAGCCACCTGTTCGGCCCCGACCGGCTGCGCTTCAACGTCGTCAACGGCTCCACCGAGGCGCTGCGCCAGGCCGGGCTGCACCTGGAGCACGACGAGCGCTACCAGCTCAGCGGCGAGTACTGGGACATCGTCAAGCGGCTCACCGCGGGCGAGGTCTTCGACCACAAGGGCCGCTTCTACGAGCTGACGCAGGCCGGCGCGGGACTGCGCGAGCTGGCCCCGATCCAGGGCGGCGCGCACACCCCGCTGTGGTTCGGCGGATCCTCCCCGGCCGGCATCGAGATGGCCGCCGAGCACGTCGACGTCTACCTCACCTGGGGCGAACCGCCGCACCTGCTGGAGGACAAGCTCAGGCAGGTCCGCGAACGCGCCGCCCACCACGGCCGGGAGCTGCGCCTGGGCCTGCGGCTGCACCTCATCGTCCGGGACACCGAGGACGAGGCGTGGGCGGCGGCGGACCGGCTGCTGGACGTCACCAGCCAGGCCACCTACGCGCGGATGCTGGGCGACCCGGAGAGCAAGGACGGCGAGGGCTGGGCACGGCAGTTCCGCCAGCACGGCGGCCGGGTGCCCGCGCACGCCCGGGAACTGGAGAAGCACCCCAACCTGTGGCCCGGTATGAGCCTGTTCCGCCCCGGTCCGGGCACCGCCGTGGTCGGCAGCACCGCGCAGGTGGTGGCCCGGCTGCGGGAGTTCCAGGACCTCGGGGTGGACACCTTCATCCTGTCCGGCAACCCGCTGCTGGAGGAGTCCTACCGGATCGCCGAGACCGTGCTGCCCGCGCTGCGCGGCGCCGTACGGTGAGCGGTCTGCTCGCGGACGCGCGGCTGCTCGGCCTGGAGCGTCTGCGCCGCACCCTGCACGAGCGCCCGGAGACCGGTCTGCACCTGCCGCGCACCCAGCGGGCGGTGCTGGACGCGCTCGACGGCCTCGGGCTGGAGCTGCGCACGGGCACGGCGCTCACCTCCGTGGTGGGCGTCGTGTCGGGTACGCGCCCGGGCCCGACCGTGCTGCTGCGCGCCGACCTGGACGCGCTGGAGTTCGCCGACGGCCCCCGGCACACCTGCGGCCACGACCAGCACGCCGCGATGCTCGTCGGCGCCGCGCACCTGCTGGCCGCGC
The DNA here is from genome assembly GCF_044332905.1 of Streptomyces sp. NPDC021224. NCBI lineage: Bacteria > Bacillati > Actinomycetota > Actinomycetes > Kitasatosporales > Streptomycetaceae > Streptomyces > Streptomyces sp. NPDC021224. The sequence continues at coordinate 59,000 of NZ_JBIRPW010000007.1, forward strand.
GGCGCGACCGGTTCGCCGGCGATGTGCTGCTGATGTTCCAGCCCGGCGAGGAGGGCCACGACGGGGCGCGGCTGATGCTGGCCGAAGGGCTGCTGGAGACCACCGGCAGCCGCCCCGTCGCGGCGTACGCCCTGCACTGCGCCGCCGACGCGCCGGCCGGGCAGTTCGCCAACACCGCGGGGCCCGCGCTCGCCGCGAACGGCACCCTCGCCGTCACCCTGCACGGGACCGGCGGCCACGGCGCCTGGCCGCACCGCACCCGCGACCCGGTCCCGGCGCTCGCCGAACTCGTCACCCTGCTCGGCGCGCTGCCCGCCCGCAGGTTCGACCCGTTCGACCCGGTGGTGCTCACCGTCGGCGCCGTGCACGCCGGGACCCGGCCCGCGATCGTCCCGGACCGGGCCCGTCTGGAGGCGACGCTGCGGGCGCTGTCGGACGGCACCCTGGCCCGGCTCGCGGAGGCCGCGCAGCACGCCGCGCGCTCGGTCGCCGCCGCCCACGGGCTGGAGGCCCGTATCGAGTACACGCCCGGCTATCCCGCGACCGTGAACGACCCCGCGGAGGCCGACCGCGTCCGGGCGGCGGTCACGGAGCTGTTCGGTTCCGGGCGGTTCGTCCGCGGCGACCGCCCCGCCCTCGTCTCCGACGACATCGGGCGGGTGCTGGCCGAGGTCCCCGGGGTGATGACGAGCCTCGGTGCATGCCCGCCCGGCCGCGACCCGCACACCGCCCCCGGCAACCACGCGCCCGGCGCGGTGTTCGACGACGCGGTGCTGCCGGACGGCGCCGCCCTGCTCGCCGCGCTGGCGCTGCGCCGGCTCGGCGCGCAGGACCCGGCCTGACGGCGCGCGGGTGGGGCCCGGGTACGCGTCGCGCGTACCCGGGCCCCCGCGGTGAGCCGCGCCGCCGGGTCAGCTCACTGGCTCAGCAGCTTCGTCGCCAGCGTGGCGGCGTTGTACGAGCCCCAGCCGGTGGTGAAGTCCCAGCCGGAGGCGGCGGAGTAGGCGCCGTTGCTGCCGCTGGTGACGTCGTGGAAGCCGGTGCCGCTCGCCTTGTACAGGGCGGGGTTGGCGAAGCCCAGCCGGGCCTTGCCGGCTGCCGCGGCCTGCTGGTTGTAGAGCGCTGCGAACGCCGCCCACTCGGGGGCCGCCGCGCTGGTGCCGCCGACCTGGCCCCAGCTGCCCTCGGAGTAGATGGACACCCCGGGCGAGGGGTTGGCCAGCGCCGCGACGTCCGGGACCTGCCGCTTGCCGCCGCCCTGGCTCTTCTGGACGGGCGTCTGCCAGCTCGGGATGGTGAACACGCCGGACTTGCCGCCACCACCGCCGGACCACGCGGTCTCCCGGCTCCAGGCGTTGGCGGAGGTGACGGTCAAGGTGGTGCCGCCGACGCCGGTGACGTACGGGTCGCTCGCCGGGTAGTCGACGGAGGTGCCGCCGTTGCCAGCGTCGTCGGAGCCGCTGTCGCCGGAGGCGGCGAAGAAGCTCAGGCCCTCGGCGGCGCCCTGGGCGAAGACGGCGTCGACGGCGCTGATGTTGGAGCTGGTCCGCTCCGTCTCGGCCAGGCCCCAGCTGATGGACGTCACGGGGATGCCGCTGTCCACGATCGCCTGGTAGGTGTCGACCTCACCGGCGTCGGAGTTCGGGCCCTCGAAGACGGTGACCTTCGCCGCCGGGGCGATGGCGTTGAGCACCTCGATGTCCAGCTCGACCTCGATCTGGCCGCCGCCGAGCGGGCCGGAGCCGCCGCTCACCTTCTGCACGGTGGGGGCCGACGAGCCGAGGCCGTAGTGGCTGTCGTAGGTGGTGATGTTCGACTGCTGGAAGCCGTCGAACTCCAGCAGGGCGATCTGCTGGCCGCTGCCGGTGTAGGTGCCCGAGACGTTGTAGCCGCCCTTGATCTGGGCGGGGGTGTAGCCGCCGCCGGGGCCGTTGCGCGGGGCGACGGCGGAGGGCGCCTGGTGGTGGAGCTGGTTGCGGCTGTTGAGGCCGGAGACGTCGCTGACGAGGGCGCCGAGCGAGCCGGGCAGCGAGGGCGCGGCGTCGTTGGCGTAGAAGGACCGGCCCGAGGCGCTGTCCTTCCAGGTCGACAGCGTGGTGCCGAAGGCCTTCTGCAGCTGGGCGGCGGTGCCGCGGGCGTCGATCAGCAGGTTGCCGGAGTGCACGGCGCCGACCGTGAGGCCCTGTGCGCGCAGGTAGTCGGTGACCTTCTTGACGTCGGCGTCGCTGCGGCCGAAGCGCGCGGCGAACTGGGCCTTCGTCAGGTAGTGGCCGTAGGAGGCCGACGCGGGGTCGCTGACCTGGGCGACGAAGGCGTCCAGCGCCTTGCTGTCACGGGGCGTCAGGCTGACGGCCACGGATATCCGGTCGCCCGCGGCGACCGCGCCGGTGCGTACGGCGTGGCTGCTCAGACCGGGGAGCACGTCGCCGGACAGCGCGACGCGGGCGGTGTCCGGCTGGGCGGCGAAGGCGGCGGGTACGGCTGCCAGCAGCAGGGCCGGGGTGGCGGCGGCCGCCAGCAGTTTCAGGCGTAAGGTCACGGAGGTCCTCCATGGGGGTCTGGTCCGTGTGCGGGTCCAGATCGTTCGGCTCCGGGTTGATGGGGCCGGATCCACGCTAGGCAGCGGTGCGTTGCGGCATAAGCGTGGGAACCCTTGCGCCTGCCGTTAAGGATGTGTTTCCCGGGATGTCTGCGGCATGGAGGCCAGGACGTGTGCCAGCGCCGTCCGGGAACGCACCCCGAATCTGCGGTAGAGCCGCGACAGCGTGCCCTCGACCGTCTTGACGCTGATGAAGAGCTGGGCGGCGACCTCGCGGTTGGTCGCCCCGCCGCGGACCAGCTCGCTGATCCTGGCCTCGGCCGGGGTGAGCGCGGTGACCGCGAGGCCTCCCGCGCTCCCGTCCACCCGGGCGAGTTCGGCGGCGGCGCGCTCGGCCAGCGGCAGCGCCCCGGCGTCCGCGGCCAGTTGCCGGGCCTGCGCGAGGACGGTGCGCGCGGCCGTACGGTGCCGCGCCCGGCGCTCGACCGTACCGAGCGCGGTCAGGGTGCGCACCAGGTCCACCGGAAGATCCAGCGGCAGCAGGCGCTCGGCGGAGGACCGCAGGAGCTGGGCGCCCTCGCCGGGCCGGCCCTCCGCCGCCGAACGGAGCCCCTCGGCCCGGTCGAACGCGGCCACCACGCTGCCCGGCATCCGCCCGGCGCGCCCGCGGGCCGCCCGCAGCACACCCGCCGCGGCCGCGGTCTCGCCGAGCCGCACCAGCGCCTCGGCGAGGTCGGCGTACCAGCCGAGCAGGCAGGGGTCGGCGGCGCCCATCGAGGCGCCGAGGTCCACCGCCTCCCGCAGCGCCTCCGCCCCCTCGGCGACCTGCGCGCGCTCGCCCGCGAGCAGGCCGATCTGCCCGAGCACGGCCAGCGAGCGCAGCAGGAAGAGCTGGTCGCCGTCCTCGCGCGCGGCGGCCACCGCGCGGGCGGCGAGCGGGCGTGCCTCGGCCGCGGCGCCGCCGAAGGCCGTCGCGAGAGCCGACGCGTAGAGGGCGGGCGCCGACGCCATGCCCGCCTCCGCGGCGATCGCGGCGCAGCGGGCCGCGGTGCCGAGCGCCTCCCGGCAGGCCCCGGCGCGCACATGGGCGCGGGTGAGCGCGACCAGCGAGGCCACGGTCGCCTCCACACCGTCCGACTCCCCCGCCGCCAGGAGCAGGTCGCCCAGGTCGCGGCGGGCCTCGCCGACCCGGTCGGACTCCAGGGCCAGCACCGCCCGCATCCGCTTGAGGTCGCGGCCGCGCGGGCCGTCGTCGGCGAGCCGCATCGCCCGCGCGAGCGCGGCCTCGGCCCCCGCCGCCTCACCGGCGAGCGAGCGCACCCGGGCGAGCGTGGAGAGCGCGGCGATCCGCAGACCGCTGTTGCCCGCGCGGGCGGCGCACCGCTCGGCGTGCCCGGCGTGCCGGGCCGCCTCGTCCAGCGAGCCGGTCAGCAGGCCGCGCACCGCGGCCCAGTGGTAGAGCGGCGCCTCCAGCTCCGGCGCGCCGGCGGCGTCGCGCAGGCCCTCCTCGATGAGTTCGGCGTGGTCCCGCAGCGCCTGGCCCGCGCCGCGCAGCAGCACCAGCCGGGCGCGTACCCGGCCCCGGGCGGAGTCGGCGTGCGCGAGCACCGTGCGCGCGGCGCGCTCGCACTCCTCCCACCGCCCGGCGTCGCAGGCGAAGTCGGCGGCGTCCAGCAGGCGCTGGTCGTAGTCGGCGGGCCGGTCGGCCGGTGTCCTGCGCAGTGCCAGCTCGGCGAGTTCGACGGCCGCGTCCGGGTCGCCGCCGCGGCGCGCGGCGTGCGCGGCGGCCATCACGGCCGCCGCGACGGCGGCGTCCTCGCCGGGGTGGGCCAACGCCAGGTGGCGTGCGGCCGCGGCGGGTTCGGTGACGGCCTCGGCCAGCCGGGCGTGCGCGGCCCGCCGCTCCCTCCCGTCCGCCGCGCCGTGCAGGGCCGCGCGCACCAGCGGGTGCCGGAAGCGCACGCGCTGCGCGGTGTCCGCGGCGGCCAGGCCCGCGCGTTCCGCCTCGGCGAGCGCGGCCTCCGGGTCGGTCACACCCGCGGCCCGCAGCAGCGGCAGCGTCGGCCGCGCGGCCAGGCACGCCACGAGCAGGGCCCGGCGGGCGGACGCGGACAGACCGGCGGCGCCCTCCAGCACCCGGGCGCGCAGCGCGGCGGGCACCGGGAGGAAGCCCCCGTCCTCGGCGGGCACCCCGTCACGGGGCGCGTGCCGGGCCAGTTCCAGGGCGTAGCAGGGGTTTCCGGCCGCCGTACGGAGCACGGCCCGCAGCACCCGCGGCGGCAGCCCGGCCCCGGCGGAGCGCAGCAGCCCGGCCACCGCGTCGTCGGGCAGCGGCGGTACGGCCAGTTCCGCGGTGTCCGGCGGCAGCCAGCCGGTCCGCTCGGGCCGCTCCCCCTCCGCGGTCCGCCGGGCGACGGCGATCCGGACGTCGGCGTCGTCGGTCCGCCGGGCCGCGAACGCGAGGGCGTCGGCGCTGGGTTCGTCGAGCCACTGGACGCCGTCGAGGAGCAGCAGCACGGGCGACCCGGCGGCCAGCCGCCGCAGCACCTCCAGGACGCCGACGCGCACCATGAGCCGGTCCGGCCGACCCGCCCCGCCGCGTCCCAGCGCGGTCAGCAGGCCGGTCCGCGGTCCCGAGGGCAGCTCACCGATCAGCGCGTCCGGCACCCGGGCGAACAGGTCGACCAGGCCGAGGAAGGGCAGCTCCGCGTCCTCCGCGGCGGGCGCGCACCGCAGGACGGTCACGCCCTCGTACCGCAGCGCGCCCGCCACGGCCGCGAGCAGCGTGGACTTGCCGATGCCCGCGGGCCCGTACACGAACAGAGCGCCGCGCTCCCGCAGCCGGCCGGCCGCCTCCCGGACCAGCGCCTCCCGCCCCGCCGCGCCGTCCGGCGCGGGGCCTGCGCCCCCGCTGCGGGGGGCGAACGGGCCGGACGGGACTTCGGGGGCGGCGGGGTCCGGCACGTCGTTGCCTCTCCTTCTGGTCGCGCGCCGTCCGTACGGGGCGGCCGGCACCCTCGACCATTCCATGTGCTCATGACAACTACCGGAATACCGTGTGTCAATGCCGCGGGACGCTCCGCGACCCGGCCCGTACGCGCCCGAAGGCCCCCGGCGCACCAGGGGCCTTCGGACGGCAGGTCGGCCGGACGGCAGGACCGCCGGGGCGGGTGTCAGGCGGTGGGGGCGGCGCGGGCGGCGGCCCCCGCCCCGCCGAGGGCGACGGCACCGGCGGCGCCACCGAGGACGAGCATCCGGCGGCGCGTCAGGAGCCGGGAGACGACGGCGTTGTCAGGCTCTTCGGAAGAGGTTCTCGACATGTGCCGGGACACTAGGGACGGTGCCTGTGAGCCGATGGTGAATGACCCGGCCTCATCGCGCCAACCTCTGACCGGTTCAGGGCCGGCCGCCCCGGCGCGGATCGTGCCCGGCGGCGGAGCCTGCCGTGAACCACCCTTCGGCGCCGGCGCCGTCGCCACCGGACCGGTCCGGGCCCGCCCCTGGTTGGATGCCGCCATGAGCGAAGACATCCACTCGGAGTCCGGTCTGACGAAGAGCGTCTGGAGCGACGCCGACTTCGACACGATGGGATGGCACGACGCCACCGTCCACGGACTCTGCGTCCAGCCCTCCGTCACGGACGGCCCGCTGCCGCGCCTGCTCCTGGACATCGACTACATCGTCCGCTGGGTGCACCCGGTCGCACCGCGGACGCACTTCACCTTCTGGATCGCCCCGTCCACGCTCGTGTTCGACGACGTGTGGGACGTCGAAGGCGACCTCGACCTCAAGGGCATGGCCCTGAGCCTCGACATCGACCACATCCGGCGCTCCGCCCCGCAGGACGGCCCCGGCGGCCCCCGATGGCACATCGAGGGCCACTCCTTCGACCTCACGTTCCGGTCCACGGGATTCCACCAGTACATACGGCGGACGCCGCGCCACGCCCAGCGGCTCGCCCTCTCCCCGAGCGAGCGCGGCGGCGTCTCCTTCGTGGAAACCCCCTTCGCCTGACCCGCCACCCCCGCCCCGCGCGCACGCGCGCCCTGGGCCTACGGCCGCTGGTGCCCGCACGGAACGACCGCGCCGTCCCGGTCGACCACCCCGGAGGAGTTCGCCGAGTTCACCCAGACCGTGACGCCCTCGGCATGGACGACGACGCCGAACGGGGACTCCTCGGGCTCCAGCTCCGTCACAACGGTGAACTGCTCACCGGGGCGCATCCAGTGGTCGGTCCCCCAGGGCTCCACCCGCAGGCAGAGCATGCTCCCGGTCTCGTTGCTCACACTGGTCCGCGACATCCCGCAACCCTAGGGCCCGCCCCGGAACCGCCGGTTACGCGGCGGCCCGAACGCTGCCGGTCCGGATGTCCCGGCGAGACTGGCGGGGTCCGGGCTAGAGCCATCCGACGGCCTTGGACCTCCACATGCCGGCACAGGACGCGGACTAAGCGCCAGACTTCACGGGTGACCGGGTTCGAACAGTTCGGGGGTGGAAATTCGGGGCGGGCGTGGTCCGTCGGGGTTCGGTGCAGGTCTTGCGGTGGGCTGGCCGCTGGTACGCCTCATCCAGCAGAAGCGGTCTCGATGGGCTGCGTTGCTGGAGCGGTGGCCCAACCCCACCGGGGACGTCGATGACCACCCGGTGTGGGACGACGGCTTGGTCGGCAACGAGTCGGGTCCACTGGTCTACTTCGGTGTGCGGTGGAACATGGCCGAGGAGGTTTCGGCGTTTGCGACACAGGTCGCGGCGTCCCTCGGGCTGGTCTGCTTCGACGTGTCGCACGGGAAGCTGCTGTCGTAGCAGGCACCTGTTTCGGACATGCGGCAGAAGCAGATGACGCAGCATGCGAGTTCCAGGAGGGCCTGGTGAAGGTCGTTCGCTGACGGATCATCGCGGAAATCGAGGCAGGAGGTCCCCGCGCCGCGCACCGAACCGCGCGCACCGGCTGCGCCCGGCAGGCCGGACCGACCGGGGAACAGCTCCCGGCCACCGCCGACGCCGGTTCCGCATCGTCGAAGGTTTCGACCGACCGGCGCGGCGGCGCACCGGCGTTCGGCGGTCACACCCGGCCCGGCGCGGCTCAGGCGATGAGGGTCCGCTTCGGGCGGACCACGCAGAATTCGTTGCCCTCCGGGTCGGCGAGGACCGTCCAGGACTCGTCGCCGTTCTGGCCGACGTCCGCCCGGCGGGCGCCGAGGGCGAGGATGCGGGCGATCTCGGACTCCCGGTCGTGCGGGGAGGAGGTCAGGTCGAGGTGGAGGCGGTTCTTCACGCTCTTGCGGTCGGTCACCGGCATGAAGCAGATGCCCACGGGGGACGTCTCGTCCGGGCCGATGACGACCTCGCGCTCCCGCTCGGAGAGGATCCGCCAGTCCAGGACCTCGGCCCAGAAGCGGGCCAGGGCGGGGAGGTCGTGTGCGTCGATGACGATGTGGTGCAGCGAGAGCGGCATGGCGGCCAGTGTGCCCCGCGCGGGGCCCGCGCGGGAGTGGGGCGGGGTCAGGCCGGGCGGGCGGCGCTCCAGGGGAGGGTGGCGGCGGGCGGGACCGGGCGGGCGGGGAGGGAGAAGACCTCGGTGCAGTGGGTGAGGTCCAGGACGCGGGCGACCGCGGTGGACAGCGCGGTCAGGGTCAGCTCGGCTCCTGTGGCCCTCGCCAGGGCGCGGGCGCGCAGCAGCGCGTTCAGCCCGGCGCAGTCGAAGAAGCCGACGCCGGCGAGGTCGATGTCGATGCCCTTCGGGGTGACCGCCAGGCAGTCGACGGCCGCCTGGTGGAGGATGTCGGCGGAGTCGAGGTCGATCTCCCCGCGGACCGTCAGCAGTGTGCGGCCGTGCAGTTCGGTCATCCGGATCGTGAGGCCGGACCGGAGATGCCTGATCACGCGTTGCGGCTGCGCCGTACGCCCCTGGGCGGTCTCGCCGTGGCGCACGCCCTCGCGCCGGAACCGTCCTTCACCTGCCATCGGCCATGACCTCCACTGGTCTTCCCGCCGCTCTTCCCGTGCCCCCGCCGCCCGTGCGGGCGACACCAGACTGTGCCGCGGCGGCATCCCTGTCAAGTAATGCGCGAAATGTGATTCGTGTTTTTGCTGACCTGAATCTGTTGTCGTACGATGACCGGCATGGATGACGCCGCCCGCTCCCGCACCGGATGGACCTTCCTCACCAACCACGCGCGCGTCCTGGCCACGATCGCCCGCGACCCGGAGGTGCGCGTCCGGGACATCGCCGCGCAGTGCATGCTGACCGAGCGGGCCGTGCAGAAGATCATCGCCGACCTGGAGTCGGACGGGTATCTCAGCCACACGCGCGTCGGGCGCACGAACACCTACGAGATCCCGGCCGGTACGTCGCTGCGCCACCCCGCCGACGCGGGTCCCACCGTCGCCGCGCTGCTCTCGCTCTTCTCGCTGGACACGGCGGCCCAGCCGCAGGCGGAAGCCACACCCGCGCCCTGACCCCGGGCGGGCCCCACGCGCGCTGCGGCCGGGTGCGCCCTTCCCCCGCCCCCGGCCCGCCGATAGCGTCTTCCGGCAACGCCGGGGACCGGCGGGACGGCCCGGACGACGGGACGTGACCGGGACGGGGACGGGGACGGGGGCGTGCGCATGGATCCGCTGACGGCGGTGACCGCGGGGCGGGCCGCCGCGGGACGGCGGTTCGCGTTCTACCTCGCCATGCAGCTGACGTCCGTCCTGGTGCCGGGTCTGGTCGCCGTCACCTGCTCGGGCCTGCTCCTCCTCCGCGCCCGGCATCCGGACCACCTCGGCCGCTCCGTCGAGAGCGCCGCCAGGACACTGCACGGGCCCGCCGTCATCCTGGTCGACGTGACCTGGCTGGCCGCGGCGTACGTGCTCGGCTACGTCGGCCGGGAGCTGGCCTTCCGTCTGCTCTCCGCCGCCGAACTGGCCCTTCCCCGGCGGCGGGCGAGCACCGGGGCGCTGCGCGCGGAGCTGGAGGCCGTCTACGGGGCGGCGGCGCTGCGCCGCTGCCTGGACGCCCATCCCCTGCTGGGCCACCTGCTGAACACGGCGGGCCGCGCCGTCACGCCCGCCGAGAGCATGCGGCGGCCCGGCGGGGCGCTGCGCGCGGGCAACGCCTACGAGGCCTTCAACTACGCCAAGTCCTGGCTGCGCACGCACAGCCCCCAGCTCGCGCCGGACGCGAACGAGGCCGAGATCAACGTGCTGCTCTCCACCCTGCTGCCGCTCGCGCTCGGTACGTGGACGGTCGTCGCCCTGGTGCCGCTGGGTCTCCCGCTCGCGACCGCGATCGTGCTGGCCGCCGCTGCCGCCGCGGCCCTCACCTTCGCGCAGGTGCTGCGCCTGCGCCGTATCGAGTGCTGGGAGGCGCTGCGCAATCTGCTGGAGGACCACGAGATGCGGCTCGCCGCCGCCCGGCTGCCCGCGGCCGCCGACCCGGCCCTCCCCGCGCAGGCGGCGCGGCCGGACCCGGAAGCCGCGGCGGGCACGGACGGCGGGGCGGCTCAGGGCGGCGGCGCCGCGTAGTGGCGCAGGTCGGGCAGGATGTCCTCGCGCACCGGCCCGGTCAGCGCCCACAGCGTCAGCCGCAGGTCCCGCACGGGCGCCAGGTGCGCGGCCACCGCGCGGTGGTTGCCGTCGAGCAGGACATGGCGGCCGGCGCCCGCCCGGTACACCGGGACGGTGAGGTCGAGGGGGCCGGTTCCGGCCGCGAAGGAGCGCCGCAGGGCGTCCACGGCGCGGCGGCGGTCGCCGGGCCAGCCGGGAAGGGCCCGCTCGGATTCGGCGACGCGCAGCGGACGGCTGCCGGGCGCGTCCCACCGGCTCCCGGCCCCGGCGCCGTCCGTGTACCAGACGGTGAACAGCTCGGCCAGCCGCCGCCGCCCTGCGTCCCCCTCCAGCGTCTCGACCCCGACCCCGGCTCCCGCGCCGGCCAGCAGCGCCCAGTCGAGCCGCGCCCGGATGTCCGCCCGGAAGCGCCCGGCGAAGTCACCGAGCTCCATCGGTGCTCCCCTGCCCCCGACCGCACTGCTCCCGGCCGCCCCGCTCCCGCCCGCCCCGCACCCGCGCGGCGAACCGCAGCGCCACCTGGCGCCAGACCCGGGCGGCCTCCCGGTCGTCGCGCAAGGCCGCGCGGTGCAGCGCGTCGCGGTCCACCCCGTAGCGCTCCAGCCGGGCCGTGGACCACCGGGCGATGTTGCGCGCGGCGGCCTCGGGGTGGAACTGCACGCCCCATGCGCACTCCCCGACCCGGAACGCCTGGTGGGCGCATTTCTCGCTGCTCGCGAGCCAGTGCGCCCCGTCCGGCAGGCGCACGATCGCGTCGACGTGGTTCTCCACGGCCTTCGGCCGCTGTGGCAGCTCCCGGAACAGCGGGTCGTCCGCCGCTTCCTGGCGCAGTGTCAGCTGCGTGCTGCCGAACTCCGGCTCCCCGTGCTCCCCCGCGACCGCTCCGCCCGCGACCTGGGCGAGCATCTGGCCGCCCAGGCAGATGCCGAACACCGGGACGTCCCGCTCCAGCGCCTGCCGCATCAACGCCCTGGCGCCCGCGAGCCACGGGGCCCGCGTGTCGTCGCCGGGAAGGTAGCCGCCGCCCAGCACGACCAGCGCCTGGTGCTCCAGCCGCTCCGGCAGCGCCTCCCCCGCGTCCGCCCGTACCACGTCCATGCCGACACCGCCTTCGGCGAGCCAGCCGGACCACCGTCCGGGCCCGCCGTGCGGACCGTTCTGCACCACCAGCGCCGTCGCCTCGCCCGCCATGACAGGACCGCCCCCTTCCGCCCGGCTCGGCCCGGACCCGCCCGCCGCCACATGATCCGGGGCGGTGGGCAGCGTAGCCGCCGCCCGCGGCGGCGGACCAGAGCGGCGGACCGGGGCGGCGGGCCCCGGCGGTGGACCGCGCCAGGCCTCGGACCGCTCACGTAGCATGGGACAAACGGACATTTCACCCCCGAGCGGGGTGGTGTCCGGTGCTCGCAGCGTGCCGGACGAAGGCGGTGAGCCCATGGGCACGTCGTCCACCGCGCGCCGGGCCGGGCCCGGCGCGATGGCGATCGGGGCGCGGCTGCTGCCGTTCGCGGTCCTGGTCGTCCTAGGGGTACTGCTCGTGGTCGCGGCACCGGGGGACCACTACGGGCTGCTGCTGTCCGTCGTGCCGTTCCTGGCGGCGGCCGTGCACGGGGCGTACGTCACCGCGCTGCTCGGTGTCGCGGTGCTCGCCGTCTACGGCTCGCTGAGCCTGACGCGGGAGGACGACGGCACCGATGTGACGCTCATCAAGATCGCCTTCCTGGCGGTGGCCTCGGCGACGGCGGTGCTGTTCAGCCAGGCCAGGGCGCGGGAGCGGACGCTGAACAAGGCGCAGGACGTCGCTCTGGGGTTGCAGCGCGGCCTCATGCCCGCGTCACTGGCCGGGAACCACGCGGTGGAGGTGTGCCACCGCTACGTGCCCACCGACAGCGAGGCGGGCGTCGGGGGCGACTGGTGCGACGTGATCCGGCTGTCCGGGGCGCGCGTCGGGCTGGTCGTCGGCGACGTCGTCGGGCACGGGGTGCACGCGGCGGCCACCATGGGGCGCTTGCGCACGGCGGTGCGCACCCTGGCCGATCTCGACCTGCCACCGGACGAGCTGCTGTCGCGGATGGACGACCTGGCCGCCCAGCTGGCCGACGAGGACGAGACCCGTGACCTCGGCGCGACGCTGCTGTACGCGGTGTACGACCCGGTCGCGGGCACGTGCACGCTGGCCGGAGCGGGCCACCTGCCGCCCGCGGTGCTCGGGCCCGGCGGGGAGCTGGACTTCCCGCAGCTGCCGGAGCACCCGCCGCTCGGCGTGGGCGGCACCCCGTTCGCCACCACGAACCTGGACGTCGCCGACGGCACCGTGCTCGCGCTGTTCACCGACGGCCTGCTCGACCTGCGCCACCGCGCGCCGGAGGCCGCGTTCGCCGACATCGCCGCGGCGCTGCGCCCGGCGGGCCGCCCGCTGGCGGAGATCTGCGACAGCGTCTACCGGGTCGCGCCCGCGGACGGGGACGACGACGTCACGGTGCTGCTGGCCCGCGCCCACGCCGTGGACACCGGCCATGTCGCGGCGTGGGAATTCCCCGTGGACGCCCGCTCCCCCGCCGAGGCGCGCGCCGCGGCGAGCCGCCGACTGGCCGCGTGGGGTCTGGAGGAGGCATCCTTCGCCACCGGACTGATGGTCACCGAACTCGTGACGAACGCCGTGCGGTACGCCTCCGGTCCCGTCGTGCTGCGGCTGGTCATGACCGACGCGCTGATCTGCGAGGTCTCCGACACCAGCAGCACCGCGCCGCACATGCGGCTGCCCCGCCTCCTGGACGAGGGGGGCCGCGGCCTCTACATCGTCGGCAGCCTGGCCCACCGGTGGGGCACCCGCTACACCGACACCGGAAAGACCATCTGGGTGGAGCAGTCCCTCCCGTCCCCGCCGCGCGGCGGCGCGGCGGCCTGACCGGGGTCGGCGCGGGCCGCGAGAGGCCCCGGGCGCGGCCGTACCGACATCGGCGGCCTGTTTCGCTCTCTTTGCACATAAGTCCTCCCCGACCGGTGCCAGGTTTGCCGCAAAGGCCGCGCACTTGGCGCAGTCTTGACCGAACCACCGTCTTGACTTAGGCCTAGAGTCAGCCAAATATGTGTGCTGCGCCATAGAAGATCCCTCTGTCCGCCGCGCCGCTCGCCCCCACGCCGAGCGCCACCGGCGATCTCCGGACCGGGCCCGGCGACGAACGCGCGGCCCCGGTCCGGCCCTGCACCACGAGCGGAAGGCACCCCCCACACTTCCGGAGGCATATGTGCCGGCCACACCCACACTCCGACGCAGGACGCAACTGCTGATCGCGTTCCTGCTCGCGCTGGCGATCGCGGTGCCGTTCCTCGGCACGACGGCGACGCGCGCCGCGGCGGCCTCGTCGGGGCCCTGCGACATCTACGCGTCCGGCGGCACGCCGTGCGCGGCGGCGTACAGCACCACCCGGGCGATGTTCGCCTCGTACAACGGCCCGCTGTACCAGATCCAGCGGGCCTCGGACGGCGGCACGCTGAACATCGGCCTCGCCTCGGCGGGCGGTCCGGTGAACGCGGCACCGCAGGTGTCCTTCTGCTCCGGCACCGCGTGCACCATCACCCAGCTCTACGACCAGACGTCCAACGCCAACAACCTGCCCGTCTCACCCGGCAGTTCCTGCGCCGGCTGCTCGGGCAGCCTGTCGGGCCCCGGCCCGAACGGCTCGGACATCGGCGCGGACGCGATGGCGCTGCCGGTCACGATCGGCGGCAGGGCCGCGTACGGCGTGCTGTTCGACAACATCGGCACCGGTTACCGCAACAACGCGGCCAGGAACGTGCCCACCGGCTCGCAGCCCGAGGGCCTGTACATGCTCACGTCGTCCAACCTCACCAGCAACAGCTGCTGCTTCGACTTCGGCTCGGCCGAGACCGACGACTCGGACGACGGCAACGCGACCATGAACGCGATCTACTACGGCTCCGCGTGCTGGACCGGCGGCTGCACCGGATCGGGCCCCTGGGTCGGCGGCGACCTGGAGAACGGCATGTACTTCAGCGCCGCCGGCCCCAACCCGTCGAACATCACCGGCGAGACGGGCTCGTTCGTGAGCGCCTGGGAGAAGAACAACGGCACCACGAACTTCACGCTGAAGTACGGCAGCGGCCAGTCCGGCGGGCTGACGCAGGCGTATTCCGGCGCCCTGCCGAACGGCTACAACCCGATGAAGGTGCAGCCCTCCATCGAGCTGGGCACCGGCGGCGACAACAGCCCCATGGGCACGGGCGAGTTCTTCGAGGGGGCCGTCACCAAGGGCTTCCCCAGTGACGCGACCGAGAACTCCGTGCAGGCCAACATCACCGCGGCCGGGTACGCGAACAACACCACCACGTTCCCGGCGCCCACCCAGTCCACGGTGAGCCTGCGGGCCCACGCCAACGGCAAGTACGTGGACGCCCGCGACAGCAGCACCTCGCTCATCGCCGACGCCGCCTCGATCGGCACGAACGAGACCTTCACCATGGTGGCCAACAACAACGGCACCGTGAACCTCAAGGCGCGGTCCGACGGCCAGTGGGTCACCGCGGAGAGCAACGGCAACTCGCCGCTGATCGCCAACCGCGGCGCGCCGGGGCCGTGGGAGACCTTCTCCCTCCTGCACAACCCCGACGGCAGCGTGAGCCTGCGTGCCTACAACAACCAGCACCTCGTCACGGCCGAGAACGCCGGGGCGGCGGCGCTGATCGCCAACCGCACGGCGGTCGGCCCCTGGGAGGAGTTCGACCTCGTCACCGACTGACCTCCGGGCGGTCGCGGTCGCCGTCCCCGCCCGGTCCGCCGGGCGGGGACGTCCGCCGGTCGTGCGGCCGGTGGGCGAAGACCCAGCGGTTGCCCTCCAGGGCGTCGTTCGGCTCGGGGAGCGGGCCGCGGCCGTGCCGACGGGTGAAGTCGAAGGGGGTGCTGACCTCGGTGGACCAGCCCCTGGCCGACAGGGCTCCGGCGGAGTCGGGGCGGGGCTGGCGGTCGAAGAGGGTGAGCAGGTCGATGCCGATCTGGCGGTGGGTCGCGACGTAGAGGGGGCTGTCGCGGTAGTCCAGCAGGTCGCGTTCGAGCTTGACCTCGTACGCGAGGGCGCTGCCGGGCGTGGTCAGCCGGTCGACGGTGTCGATCAGCCGGGTCTCGGCGGCGCGCGGCAGGTAGAACAGCAGGCCCTCGGCCAGCCAGACGCTCGGCGCGGCGGGGTCGAAGCCGGCCCCGGTCAGCGCCCCGGCCCAGTCGTCGCGCAGATCGACGGGTACGGGGACGCGTGCCGCCTTCGGCGCGGCCGACAGCTCGGCGAGCACCCGGTGCTTGAAGTCGAGCACCCCTTCCCGGTCGATCTCGAAGACGGTGCAGCCGTCCGGCAGGTCGAGCCGGAAGGCCCTGGTGTCGAGTCCGGCGCCGAGCAGCACCACCTGGCGGGCCCCGGCCTCGCGCGCCGACCGCCGTACGAAGTCGTCGAGGACCCGGGTGCGCAGGCCGAAGTAGCGGGCGAAGCGGCCCCACAGCGGATTCGCGTCCCCGTCCGGGACCTGCTCGATGCGCAGCGGCCACCGCGCGCACGCGGGTGCGGCCCGTACGAAGTGCTCCGCGTAGGGGTCCTGGGCGAGGCTGTCGGGCCGGTGGGTCTCCAGCGCGCGGGCCGCCGCGACCAGGAACGCGGTCAGGCCGACGCCCCCTTGCGCGTCCTCGTGCGCGCCGTCTCCCCCGGCCTCGCGCGTACCGGTGTTCTGCTCCGCCGTGCCGGCCATGTGTGCTCCCTCGGTGTGAGTGACGTCCCCGTCTGCCGTTGCGTGCCGCCGTCCGCACCGCTGCCTCACGGCGCCCTCCCGTCGGGGATCAGCACGGGTTTCACCACCCGGCCCGCGTCGCAGTCGCGTTCGGCCTCGTTGACGCCGCTCAGCGGATACGTGCGGATCAGCTCGTCGAAGGGGAAGCGCCCGGCCCGCCACAGGCCGATCAGCCGTGGGACGAGCAGCCCCGGCACCGCGTCCCCCTCGCAGATGTGGGAGACCCGCCGCCCCCGGTCGAGAGTGCCCACCTCCAGCGGGAGCGGGCCGTGCAGGCGGGCCACCAGCCCGAGCCGGCCGCGCGGGCGCAGTGCCCGCAGCGCGTCGTTGATCAGGGCGGCCGACCCGGTGGTGTCCAGCGCGTACTGCGCGCCGCCGTCGGTCCGCTGCCGGATACGGTCGGGCAGTCCGTCCTGCGCGGCGTGCAGCACGGTGGCCCCCAGCCGCTCCGCGAGGGCGAGCCGTTCGGGGTGCCGGTCGACGGCCACCGTGACCGCCCCGGCGGCCGTGGCGGCCATGACCGCCGCCAGGCCCACCGCGCCCGCGCCGAACACCGCGAGGGTGTCGCCCGCCCCGGCGCCGAAGGAGTGGAGGACCGCGCCAGCGCCGGTGAGGAAGCCGCAGCCGAGCGGCCCGAGCAGTTCGAGGGGCAGCGACGGGTCGACGCGGACGGCGTTGCGGGCCGGGACCACGGCGTAGTCGGCGAACGAAGACTGCCCGAACCACCGGGGCGCGAGCGCTCCCCCGGCCGCGTCGGTGAACCGCGCCGCGTGCTCGGTGCGGCCGCCGAAGAGGTTGAGCGAGGCGAAGGAGTCGCAGTACGCGGGGGCGGCGGCCCGGCAGTTGCGGCAGCGCCCGCAGGAGTCGAAGCTCAGCACGACGTGGTCGCCCACGTTCAGCCCGGTGCCGGGCCCGCCCGTCCCCACGACGACCCCGGATCCCTCGTGGCCGAGCACCGCGGGCAGCGGCGAGCGGCCCGCCGAGCGCCGTACCGCGAGGTCGGTCCGGCACATCCCGCTGCCGGCCACCCGTACCAGGACCTCGCCGTCTGCCGGGCCCGACTCCAGCAGCACCTCCTCGACGGCGAACGGGCCGTCGTACGCGCGCAGCACCGCCGCGGCGAACCTCAGTGCCACGCGGTCCCTCCCCCGTCCGGGTCCGGCTGCGCGGGGCGGTGCAGGACGAACGGCTGGAGGTTGCCGTACAGGCCCCACGGTCCGCCCGCGACGCCGACGCCGCTGTCCTTGGTGCCCGCGAAGGGCTGGGCGAGGGACAGTTCGGCGTGGTGGTTGATCCACGCCGTCCCGCACTCCAGCCGGCCGGCCACCTCCTCGGCCCGGTCGAGGTCGGTCCCCCAGACGGAGCCGCCCAGTCCGAAGCCGGTGGCGTTGGCCGCCGCGAGGGCCTCGTCGAGGTGCCCGTACGGCAGCACCGGCAGCACCGGCCCGAACTGCTCCTCGGCCACCACCGCGCTGCCGGGGGCGGCCCCGGTCAGGACGGTCGGGGCGAAGAACCAGCCCGGCCGGTCGAGCCGGTGGCCCCCGGCCGCGGCCCGGGCGCCGTCCGCGAGGGCGCGGGCGGTGACGTCCGCGACCCGGGCCAGCTGGGGTGCGTTGTTGAGCGGCCCCAGCTGCGTGTCCGGGTCGAGCCCGGGGCCGACGACCACGGACCGGGCGCGCTGTGCGAGCGCCTCGACCACGCGGGAGTGCAGCCGGGCGGGGGCGTAGACGCGCTTGACCGCCATGCAGACCTGCCCGCAGTTGCGGAAGGCCGCCCAGAACAGCCGGTCGGCGACCCGCTCCACGTCCACGTCGTCCAGCAGCACCGCCGCGTCGTTGCCGCCCAGTTCCAGGGTGACGCGGGCGAGCGAGGCCGCCGCGCCCGCCGCGACGGCCCGCCCGGTGGGGATCGACCCGGTGAAGGTCACGTGGCGGATGCCCGGGTGGGCCGCGAGGCGCGCGCCGAGCGGCTCGCGGCCGGTCACGACCGTCAGCACGTCCTCGGGCAGCGCCGCCGCGACGACCGACGCCAGCAGCCGTGTGGCCAGCGGCGTGAACGGCGACGGTTTGAGCACCACCGTGTTGCCCGCGGCCAGCGCGGGTGCGAACTTCGCGGAGGCGAGCTGCAGCGGGAAGTTCCACGGGACGATCGCGGCGACCGGCCCGAGCGGGCGCCAGCGCAGCTCGCTGCGCACCGGACGCCCGTCGTCGACACGGACCCGTCCGGGCTCCAGTGCGGCGAAGTAGCGCATCCGGGCCGCCGTGCGGGCGACCTCCGCGTACGACTCCGCGAGGGGCTTGCCCTGCTCGCGGGTGAGCAGCGGCGCGAGGCCGTCGCGGGCCGCCTCCACTGCGTCGGCCGCCGCGAGCAGCGCGGCGGTGCGGGCCGCGCGGTCGCCCCGCCAGCCGGGCCAGGCCGCGCGGGACCGCGCGACGACGTCGTCCAGTTCGTCCGGCCGCTGGTCGGGGGCCTCGTCGAAGGCCTCGCCGGTGGCGGGGTCGACGACCTCGAAGCGCGCGCCGCGGGCCTGCCGCACGGGCAGCGGCTGATGCCTCGTCATGCGGCGGTCAGCCCGCGGCGGCGACGCCGGCGGTCAGCTCCCGGGCGTGCCGGTCCATCTCCGCCCGGAAGGCGGCCACCAGGTGCGGCTGGATCCTGCCGGTGTTGCGGTCGCCGCCCTCGCAGACCGCGCCGCGCACGCCCACGATGTCCGTGCCGATCCGGGTCAGCACACCGAGGTCGGCGGCCTTGACGCTGCCCGCGAGCGCCGCGCGCAGGCCCGCCTCGTGGGCCTGCCGGACGAACTGCGCGCAGGCGTCCGGCGGGACGTGGTCGAAGAGCCCGCTGCCGTCCTTGACCGCGGTGTCGAGCATCGCGGCGTCGCAGCCGGAGCGCCGGGCCACGTCGGGCAGCGCGAGCGGGTTGAGGCAGCCGATCCGGTGGGCGTCGGCGTAGCCGGAGGCCACCACGAACGCCTCCGGCCGGTGGTCCTTCACCGCCCGGACGACCCCGCGCATCACCTCGACGCCCTGCTCGGGCGTGGTGCATCCGTAGAGGCCGACCTTGATGTACGACGCCCCGGACACCACCGCGCCGAGCGCGGCCTGGGCGACCGTCCCCGGCTTGTACGGCACGTCGCCGACGGTGGCCGAGACCGGTGTGCCCGCCGGGACCGCGTCGCGGATCTCCCGGATGACCCAGGGGAAGTTCGCGCCGAGCGAGCCCTCGTCGGGCTTCTTGACGTCGACGATGTCGAGGTGCTCGGCCGCCTTCGCGCAGTCGAGGGCCTCCTCGACGCTGTCCGGGGAGATGAGAAGCAACACCGGGGACTCCTTTTCCTCGCAGGGTCCGCCCGGCTCACGGCCGTGGCGCGGACGCCGCCCGGATCACGTGCGGTGTGCTCATCATCCGGGCGGCCCCCGCCCGCGGGCAGGGCGTGCGGGGGCGGTGCGGGTCACGGCCGGCGCCACCTCACGCCGGTCCGTCGCGCCGCCCGCGCCGGTCCGGACGGACGGCGCGCGCGGCGGCGCGGACCGCCCGGCTCCCGCGCCGCGGCCCCCCGGGGCGGCACGCCGCGCCGGGCCCGGCGCCGCGTGCCGCCCCGGGGGGGAGTGCGCCCGGCGCGAAGACGCCCGGTGGCGGACCCGTGGAATCACGGGCCCGCCACCGGGCGGCTGTCGTCGCGCGGTGTCAGTGCCGCTGGTGGGGCATCTCCTGGGTCGCGCCGGGCACCTGCGGCATGGGCTGGGTCGCGGCCTCGGCCTGCGCGTTGACGTTGGCGAGCCGGGCCTCCTCGTGGAACTCCGGGTCCGACGGCGCCGGCTTGGCACCATGGCGGAAGACTCCCGTGAGGTCGCTGAAGGTCTTCCGGCGCCACCGCGTGATGGCGTCGAAGGTCACCGCGCCCTTGCCCGACAGGCCGCCCGCCGCGGTGACCGACTCGATGAGCCGCAGCGGCGAGGTGTGGTCGGAGATCTCGGAGAAGACGTGGCCGCCGACCGTCCACGGGGACACCACGAGGCACGGCACACGGAAGCCCGCGCCGACCGGCAGGCCGCCGCCGGGGGTGCCCTTGGGCGACGGGAGGCTCACGTACTCCTCGGGGTACGCCTTGCGGTCCGGGACCGGCGGCGGGACGTGGTCGAAGAAGCCGTCGTTCTCGTCGTAGTTGATGACGAAGACGGTCGAGTTCCACAGCTCCTCGTTCGCCGCGAGGGCCTCCAGCTTGGAGGCGAGGAAGTACGCGCCCGCGGCGGGGGTGTTCGGCGGGTGCTCGTCGGAGGCGTAGGGGCCGTCCGGGAAGAGCCACGTCACGTCGGCGAGGGTGCCGTTGGCGCAGTCCTCCTCGAAGCCGAGGTAGGGCGTGCTCGCCATGGTCGGGTTGAGCGGGTCGCCCACGCCGCCGGGCGTGCCGTCGCCGAACAGGGTGCCGTTGAGCCGTATCCGGTTGTACAGCTCGGCCGGGACGAGGCCCGGCTCCTTGAAGTTGGCCCACCAGCTGAAGTAGTTGTAGCTGCCGGAGCTGGTGTACGTCTTGACGGTGTACCCGGCGTCGAAGAGCACCTCGGCCGCCGACTTCCAGGCCAGCGTGTTGGGCTGCACCGTCTCCAGGATCGGGCCGCCCTGCTTGCCCTGCGGGTCGTTGGTGCCCGACATCCACACCGCCCGGTTGGGGTAGGTGGGGCCGAGCACCGAGCAGAAGTAGTGGTCGAGCAGGGTGAAGTTCTCGGCGAGCGCCCAGTGGAAGGGGATGTCCTCCTTCTTCAGGTAGCCCATCGTGTAGGAGCCCTTCACGTCGCCGTCGGAGGCGAGGTGGGAGACCAGCCAGCCGTCCATCGCGCCCTCGTTCCAGGCGGCGTGCTGGTCGCGCCAGTCGTGCGAGAGGGACGGCACGGCGGCCGCGCCGGTCTTGACGGTGTCCATGTGGAAGGGCTCCAGCCACCCGTCGGGGTTGGCCGGGTCGGGCTGCTTGAAGACGGAGTTGCCGTTCGGCAGCTTCATCGCCTTCTTGTCGCTGAAGCCGCGGGCGCCGGGGAAGGTGCCGAAGTAGTGGTCGAACGACCGGTTCTCCTGCATGACGTACACGACGTGCTTGATCTGCGAGAGGTCGAAGCTGCGCCGGTCGGCGGACGCGGCGCGGGCCAGCTGGGCGGGCAGCACGCCGGACATCCCGGCGGCGGCGGCGATCGAGGCCGCCCCGGCGATGAAGGCTCGCCGCGAGGTGCCGCGGCTGCTCGGGTCGGTGCTGTTGTCGGACATGCGGGTGTCTTTCCTCGTCACGGAGTCGGGGTCGGGGTCGGTCGGGTCCGGGGGCCGGGGATGCTTCCCGGCCGCCTCAGCGGGCGACGCCCAGGACCTCGGCGATGGCGCTGTTGGTGGTGTCGGCGATGTACAGGACGCCGGTCGACCGGTCGACCGCGACGGCGTACGGGGTGTTGAGGTGCGAGGCGGCCGGGGCCTGGCCGCTGCTCTCGCCGCCCGCGGCGGGCGCCGCGGCGTTGACGACGGTGGTGATGACGCCGTCGGGGGTGACCTCGCGGATCGCGTTGTTGAACGTGTCGGCGATGAAGAGGTCGCCCGCGCTGTCGACGGCCACGCCCTGCGGGACGTTGAGCTGGGCCTTGACGGCGGGGCCGCCGTCGCCGGACCAGCCGCCGCGGCCGTCGTTCTCGGCCTTGTCCTTGGCGTAGTTGCCCGCGACCGTCGTGATGGTGCCGCGCTTGGCGTCGACCTTGCGGACGACGTTGTTCGACGCGTCGGCGATGTAGACGTCGCCGTGGCCGTCGACGGCCACACCGGTGGGCATGCTCAGCTTCGCCTTGTGGGCGGCGCCGCCGTCACCGGCGTACCCGGCCTTGCCGCTGCCGGCGAAGGCGGTGATCTTCCCGTTCGGCAGGAGCTTCAGGACGCGGTTGTCGAAGGTGTCGGCGATGTAGACGCTGCCGTCCGCGCCGACCGCTACCGCCTGGGGGTGGTTGAGCGAGGTGCGGGTGGCGGCCCGCTGCTCCTGGCCGGAGAGGTCGGAGCCGCCGCCGCCGGCCTGCCCGGTGCCCGCGACCCGGTGGATGACCCCGTCGGGGGTGATCTCGCGGATCACGTTGTCGGCGCTGTCGGCGATGTACAGGTCGCCCTTGGCGTCCACGGCGGTGCCGCCGGGCTGGTAGAGCGTGGCGGCGGTGGCCGGACCGCCGTCGCCGGCCAGGCCGGAGCCCTCCAGCGAGCCCGCGACGACCGTGCTCCGGCCGTTCGACAGGGCGGCGATGACGTTGTCACCGGTGTTGGAGGCGTAGACGACGCCCTTGTCCGCGGAGACCCCGGCCGGGCGGTAGAGGCCGCCGGCGGGCGGCAGCGGCAGGCCCGTGGTCGGGTCGATGCGGACCTCGCCGCCGCCCGTGGCGTCGTAGGGCAGGGTCTGCAGGATCGGGCCGGTCGGCTTGGTGCTGTCGCCGATGACCAGGCTGAGGTCGTCCGCCTCGCCGTTGTTGTCGGCGCCGGTGTTCACCGCGGTCATGGTGATCTTCACGATCACCTTGGCGGCACCGGTGGGGACGGTCCCGTACCAGGCCTGCGGGACGAGGCTGGAGACTGCGGCCCGCTGGTTGGCCTTGACCGGGCCGATGCTCGCGACGGTGAGCGTCTTGCCGCCGCCGTCCTGGAAGTCGGCGGTCACCACGGCGTTGTCGTTCTGCGTGGCGTAGCCGCCGAGCAGGCCGGAGAGCTTGAAGGACCTGCCCTCGACGTCACCGAGCGGGCCGAGGTCGATCGGCTGGGTCTGGGTGGTGGCGACACCCGCGATCGCGTTCTGCGGGTCGTGGCCGCCCCAGAAGACGCGGGTGCTGGTGCGGGCGGGCGGGTAGCTGGACGGGGCCTGCGCGTAGGACTCGGCGACGGCCCGGGGCGCGGGCAGCGGGGAGGCGCTGGCCCAGCAGTCCGGTACGGCCACCGACGCGTCACCGGGGGCGCCGAACCACACGTCGGAGGTGTAGTCCTCCGCGCCCGGGTTGGACACCAGGTTCTGGTCCAGGGCCGGAACCGCCGGGTCGGGGCAGTTCGGGACGCCACCGTGGGTGCCGGTGGTGAGGTCGTAGTTCTGCGCGTGGGTGCCGGACGCGGTGGGGTCGATGACGAAGCCGAGGTCGTCGGCGATGCCGTTGCTGTCGTTGCCGGACGAGATCGCCGTCGCGGAGATCGTGATGACGACCTTGACGGTGCCCTGGGGCAGGGTGCCGAGCGTCTGGGTGGGCAGCATGCCGCTGTCGGCCGGGGTGCCGCCCTTCGCCGCGAGGTAGTCGGCGGCCGCGACCCGCTCGGTCTCGGTGATCGGCCCGATCTGCGCCTGGGCCAAGGTGGTGCCCGCCGCGTCCTGGAAGGCGGCCTGGACCTGGGCGAAGTCGCCCTGGGTCGAGTAGCCGCCGAGCTGGCCGGAGAGCGCGAAGGGGTGGCCGCCGGCGTCGAGGCCGCTGACGTCGACGGTCTGGCTGGCCGTGGTCGTCACGCCCTGGACGTCGTTGCGGAAGCCCGGGGCCGGGGTGAAGCCGGGGTTCGCGGCCGGGGTCGCGCTGGAGTTGTTCCCGCCGAAGAAGTACCGCGAGCCCTCCAGACCCGGGTAGGGGCCCTTCTGCGTCCTGGACTCCACGACCGCGTCGGGCGCCGGCAGGTCGCCGTGGCTGATCCAGCACGCCGGCACGTCGAGGGTCGCGTTCGCCTGGCCGGGGTTGGTGACGCCGCCGCCGGTGCCGTACGGGTAGGCGACCGTGTCGTGGTCCTCCGCGCCCGGGTTGGAGATCAGGTTCTTGCCCGCGCCGATCGCGGCGGGGTGCGGGCAGGTGGCCGTCCGGTCGTAGTCCTGACCGGCCGGTGCGACCGCTTTGTCACCGACGACGAGGCTGAGGTTGTCGGCGTTGGCGTCGTTGTGCCCGGCGCCGCCCATGGTGAAGGTCAAGGTGACGACGACCCGGGTCGCGCCGTCGGGCACGGTGCCGTAGTGGCTGCGCGGCAGCATGCTGGAGGTGTCGCCGCGGTCGGCCGCCATCACCGGGCCCAGCGTGGTGACCGCGGGGCGGGAGGTGCCGTCGTCGACCGGGTTGCCCTCGGAATCCTCCCAGGTCGCGCTGACGGAGGTGGCGTCGTCCTGGTTGGCGTAACCGCCCAGGCTCGCTGCGAGCGCGAAGGGCTTGCCGGCGACGTCGCCGAGCGGGGCGAGGTCGATCGTCTGGGTCGCGGTGGTGACCGTCCCGGCGGGTGCCTTGTCGTTGGCGCTCTTGCCGCCGTAGAAGTTCTGGGCGCCGGCCTTGCCAGGGTAGGAGGCGGCAACGACGCTGGCGATCTCGTTCGCCGCGTCGGTGCCGGCGATGGTGGAGGTGAGCGACCAGCAGTCCGGCAGGAGTACCGCGTCGGGGTCCGTGACCCCGCTGCCGGCGGTGGTGCCCGCGCCGCCCGGCAGCGCCCCGCGCGTGGTCGCGTACTCCGCACCCGGGTTGGAGACCAGGTTGGCGTCCAGGGCGACGTTCGCGAGCCCCGTGGTCGCGGAGCAGTACGCGCCGCCTGTGAGGTCGTACGCCTGCGGCGCCGCCGTGAACGGGATCGCCCCCGTCGCGGCGCCTGCCGACGGCAGCCCGACGATCGCGAGCCCCGCGGCGACCACCGCGACGGCGGCCTTCCGCTGCGCCCGTCCGCCCCACCGGCGTCCGCGCCATCTGACCAGCCCGTTCAACGCCACCGTGCCGCCTTCCGCTCGCAAGAGTGCTCCACCGGTGAACCGGCAAACGGCGAGCAGCACCGGAGGTCCCGGGTGCGCTCGCCTGTGCGTACGTTCGGCGCCCCGGGTGAACGAGCGTCAAACACTTGCCGATCAGCGTGTGTTGGATCAGCGAACGGTTCCGCCGGGGGAACGCCGCGCCGGCCGTGTGACCACGGACGACGTACGAAACGCGGCCGGATCCGCCGCCGTCCGCCGGCGACAGCGGATGATCATGCGGTGACCGCGGGCCACAGCGTAGACCGGGCCCGCGGCGGCGACGCCGTCCCGAACCGCGCGCCGCGCCGCAGGATCACGCGGTTCGCCCAGCCCTTGGGAAACCGGGTCACGGCCCCGGCGCCGCCTCTGCCGGCGTGCGCGCATGCGCATCACCTCGGAAACGGTGGAAGGCGGCGTCCGCGAACAGCTCTTCGCCGTCGGGGAGATCCCCGGGGCGCTGTGGACGCCCGTCACGGGGGCCGGGCCCCGGCCACTGGTGCTGATCGGGCACGGCGGCGGTTCCCACAAGAAGGGCTGGGAGGTCGTCTCCCGGGCCGGCCCCAACGTCACGTCCTGCGGTTTCGCGGTCGCCGCCATCGACGCGCCGGGAACCGGCGACCGGCCGCAACACCCCGAGGTCGAGCGGCTGGTCGCGATCGTCCAGGGACGGAAGGCGGCCGGCGAGCCCGTAGGCCCGGAGTGGCACGCCCTGTGCGAGACCGTCGCGTCACAGCTCGTACCCGACTGGCGGACCACCCTGGACGAACTGCGGGAACTGGACTTTGTCGGCGACGGCGGGCCCGTCGGGTACTACGGCCTGTCGCAGGGCGGTGGGATGGGCATCCGTTCGAGGCCCTCGGCTCCACCGAGAAGACCCTGCACGCGAACCCCGGCGGCCACTTCCGCGTCCCGCCCTTCGAAATCGACAGCAACGTCCGCTTCTTCGCCCGCCGCCTCGGCCCCGCGCCCGGCCCTTCCGGGGACGCCCTCCGACCCGCCTCCGGAAGGGGTGGGACGGCGACCGCCCGGCGGGCCCTCCTCGCGCCGATCGGCGGCTTGTAGTCTGATCCGCATGACGGACCCCCGGGCCGGACGCCGGTGCCACAATCCTCTCAACGCCCTGCACTCCGCGGTGTACTTCTCGCCGGAGTTCGACACGGAGATGGAGGCCCTCGGTCTCGCCAGGGCGCCCGGTGCCTACTTCAGCGCCGCGGGGTACTTCGGTGCCCGGTCCGCGGCGATGGGCGCCGTGGGGCCCGGTACGGTGACGGCGACCTTCTTCAACTTCAGCCATGCGCTGATCGCCCGGCACGTACCCGCGGTCTGGGATGTCGCCACGCCCGAGCAGCTGCTCGCGGCCCGGCTGCGGGCCGCCGACAGGCTGCTGCGGCGGCTGCTGGGCGACGCGGTGGTGGAATCCGCGGTGACGGCCGAGGCGGCCGAGCTGGCCCGGCGGGCCGCGGAGGGCTGCGAGCGGGCGGGCCGTCCGCTGGGCGCGGCGGAGGCGGACCGGCCCGCGGCGACGCAGCCGCACCTGGTGCTGTGGCAGGCGGCGACGGTCCTGCGCGAGTACCGCGGGGACGGCCATATCGCCCTGCTCACCCGCGCGGGCCTGGACGGGCTGGAGGCGCTGGTCTCCCACACCGCCTCCGGGCGCGGCTTCACCCCGGTCTTCGCGCGGGCGACCCGCGGCTGGAGCGAGCAGGAGTGGGCGGCGGCCGAGGACCGGCTGCGGGACAAGGGCCTGCTGGACGCGGACGGCGGTCCGACCGAGGCCGGGACGGCGCTGCGCGCGGACCTGGAGCGCGAGACGGACCGGCTGGCCGCCGCGCCCTACGACCGCCTGGGGGCGGACGGGGTCGCCCGCCTCACCGACCTCGCGGGCGGGCTGGCCGCGACGGCGCTGGGCAACGGGGCGTTCCCCGACGGGATCTTCGGCAGGAGCTGAACGGCGCGCGGTCCCCGGCGCCGGGTGAGCGCGGCGGCCCCCGCCGCCCACACCCTGCGGCCAACCGGGCTATGTCCGGTGCATTCGTTTTCGAAAGTCACCTGTTGCCCGACTTCGTACCGTAATACTCCTCCTGTCTTTCTCATCTGCACGACGGAGCAGGAGGCACACCGCGTGAAGACCCTCAGGAATCTGGCGGCAGTGGCGGGCGCCCTGGCGGTGACCGCCGGGGTGGCGTTCGGGACGCAGGGGGCGGCCGCGGCCGACCACCCCGCGGGCCCGGCGCCGAAGGCGATCGTGGCCCAGCAGTTCACGCTGCGGCTGGCCGCGAACCCCGGCGAGGTCGCGAACGTCCGCGGGGCGGGCAGCTCGGACGGCGTGCCGATCATCCAGTACCCGCTGACCAACGGGGCGAACGAACGCTGGCAGCTGGACGCCGCCGGGGGCGGCTTCTACACGATCAGGTCCGTCAGCAGCGGCAAGTGCGTCAACGTCACCGGGGGCGGCACCGCCAACGGCACCGAGGTCATCCAGTACACGTGCGGAACCGCCCCCAACGAACTGTGGCGGTTCGTGCCCGCGGGCATCGGCTACCAGATCGTCGACAAGTCGGCCAACAAGTGCCTGAACGTCGCCGGCGGCCTCGGGATCGGCCACCTGCTGATCCAGTACGACTGCACCGTCCCGGGCTCGCCCAACGACGTCTGGCTGCCCGTCTGGGAGCCCAACGAACGCTGACCGGCCGCCGGGCCCCCGCCGGGGCCCGGCCGCGTACCCGCTCAGCCCCTCGGTTCGAGGGTCCACCGGCCGCCGCCCCGGAACTGCACGTAGCCGCTCGGCAGCCGCTGGAGTCCCGCGGAGGTGCTGATCCGGCGCACCGGTTCCAGCCGGTCGTCCAGCTCCCACAGCACCGGCAGGTCGAGCGTGCCGCCCGGCTCGTAGGCGACCATCACCTCGGCGGCGGGCCCGGTGTTGCGGACGACCGCGTACCCCTGGCCCTCGGCTCCCTTGCCGATCTCCGGCGCGGTGGCCAGGGAGGCCGTCTCCAGCCGCCACCCGGTACGGTCGCCCGCGCTGACCTGGACGTAGCAGTGGCCCGCCGCCGACACCCACAGCGGGCCGGTCACCGGGCGCCGCCGGCCCGCGGTGTCGGCGGAGATCGCCGAGCGGCCGCCGGCCTGGAAGGTGCGGGTGAGCAGGTTGCCGTCGTCACGCGTGGTGCGCCGCAGCCCGAGCAGCGCGGGCGGGCCGTCGTACCGCAGGACGGTGCTGCCGGTGCCCTCCACGGGGCCGGTGAGCGCCGGGACCTGTTCGACCGGCAGCAGCCGCAGGCTCCACCCGCGCGCGCCGTCCAGCCGCAGCCGCACCTCGCTCTCGCCCTTGCGGAAGAGCAGGGTACGGCCGTGGTCGCCGTGCTGGGAGCCGCTGAGGAAGTCCTCCTCGTCGTCGTACTCGTCGAGCAGCTTCACCTGGTGGCCGAAGACCGTGTCCTCGCTGGTGACCGCGTACTCCAGCAACGCGGGCCGCCCCGGGGAGGGGTTGGCCAGGGTCACGGTCCCGGCGCCGCGTCCGGTCCAAAGGCCGGCGCTCTGCCGCGCGGGCCCCTCGTGGCCGGGCAGCGGCCGGGCGGCGAGCTGCCAGGGGCCGTCGGCCTCGACCACGAGCAGCAGCGGGCCGTCGGTCAGCGGCGCGGTCTGCCGCAGCCGGCCGGTGTCGTTGACCAGCAGGTCGTAGGCGTCCGGGTCGTCGAGCGACGACGCCTCGTGGGAGGTCACCCCGAAGTAGCCCTCGCCGTCCTCGTCGCCCGCGTACTCCACGTCGAGATCGGCGGCGCCGCCCTCGTACACCACGACCTCGGGGCCGTTCCCGTGCAGCGGGGCGGCGCCGAGGCGGCGCGCGGCCGACAGCGGCTGCACCAGCACCGTCCAGCCGTTGTCGCTCTCCACGCGCATCCGCAGCGGGCGGTCCTGCGGGACGCGGACCAGGGCGCGGCCGCGGAAGTCGCGCGCGGTGGTGTTGAAGAGCAGATCGCCGTTCTGGTTGCGCCGGTCGAGGGTGTGGGCGCCGAAGTAGCCCTCGCCCTCGTGCCAGGCCTCGACGATCACCGGCCCCGCGGGCAGGGGGACGTCCACCGAGACCACACCGTTGCCGCGCCCGCGCCGGACGTAGGGCTCGAACCCGGGCCCGAAGGAGTGCGGGAGGGCGTTGCGCACGGCGGCGGGCGCCGGGGAAGGGGCGGGGGCGGGGGCGGGGGCGTCCTCGGGTGCGTCGACGGCGATGCCGAAGTCCGTGGCCAGCCCGGCGAGTCCGGACGCGTACCCCTGCCCGATCGCCCGGAACTTCCACTGCCCGCCGCGCCGGTAGAACTCGCCGAGCACGAACGCCGTCTCGCTCGACGCGTCGCCGACCTCGTAGTGGGCGACGACGGCGCCGTCCGCCGCCAGCGCCTGCACGTACAGCCCGGGGACCTGCCCGAACACCCCGCCGTCGCACGAGCCCGCTATCAGCACCCGCTGCACACCGGGTTCGACGCGCGGCAGGTCCACCTCCAACCACTCGGCGAGGGTGCCGCCGCCCTCGGCCGTTCCGGCGTGCCGTACCGCCTCCGAGGGATGCGCGGGCTGGTTGTAGAAGACGAGGTCCGCGTCGCCCCGGACCTTGCCGTCCGCGCCGAGCAGCAGCGCGGAGGCATCCACCACCGGCGCGCCCGCGACCTGCCGCCGGCACACGGCGACCCGCAGAGCGGCTTCCGGGACGGGGGTGTTGGCGCCCTTGCTGAGGTGTGTCATGGCGATCATGGTGACACCCCCGCCCGCCGGCTCCTCGCGCAGGGGGCACGGCGACCTGCCGCTTCCCGCCGGGCGACCGCGGCGGTCCGCTCGACTCCCGAGGCGCGTGGTGCGGTATCCGGGGAAGACGCAGAGCACGGAGGTGGTGCGGATGGACGGCAGGGAGCGTCTGCTGCTCTGGCTGGCGGCAGTCCTCGCCGTGATCGGCCTGGTGATCGCGCTGAGGCTGCTGATCAGGCTGATCCGGACGTGGCGGCTGCTGAAGGCCTCGGGGGTACCCATACCTCACAAGGCGATGTTCTGGGCGTCGGTGGCCTATCTCGTCTGCCCGGTGGACCTGCTGCCCGACCCGGTCTACCTCGACGACATCGGTGTCCTGCTGCTGGCCCTGCGCTCCCTGAACGCGGCCGCGCGCCGCTACGGGATACGGCCCGCGCGCGACGGCGGCTCAAGCGCCCCGCACGGCAAGGACGGGTGAGCGGCCGTCCCCGGCGGTCCGGACGCGCCGCGCGCGGGTCAGCGCGCGGCGCGTCCGGACCGTCGGGGACGGCCGCGCGGCGGGGCGGCGGCCTGCGGCTCGGCGGGCGTGCCCGGCGCGGGCGGACGGCCCGCGTCGTCGCCCTCCCGTTCCGGGACGGCGGTGGTCCGGGACACCAGGACGGCGTTGTAGTGCGCGCCGACGAGCAGCGCGAGGTTGGTGAACCACAGCCACACCAGGAAGGCCACGGCGCCCGAGAGCTGGCCGTACAGCCGGTCGTACGTGCCCAGGCGGGTGGTGTACGTCGCGAAGCCGGCCGAGCTGAGCAGCCACAGGGCGATGGCCACGCCGCCGCCCGGCGCGGTCGTCCGCAGCCCGCGCGTGGCGGGCGGCCCGGAGCGGAAGAGGATCAGCACCGTCACGACGGCCACGGCGACCAGGCCGGGCCAGCGCAGCCCGCGCCACGCCGAGACCAGGGAGGTGCCGATGTGCAGCACGTCGCCGGTCCTGCGGGCGAGTTCACCGCTGACGACCACGCAGATGGTGCTGCACACCATCAGGACCAGCAGCATCAGCGCGGTGACGACGACGAGCGGCGTGGTGCGCCACGCGGGGCGGTGGTCCGCCACACCGTGGATGTGGTGCAGGGCGCGCCGGAAGACCGCCGCGTAACTGCACGCCGCCCAGGCGGCCGCCGCCCCGCTGACGGCGGCGAGCGAGGTGGTCGCCGAGGCGTCCTCGGCCAGGTGCCGCAGCGTGTCGGCGACCAGCGGGCGTGACGCGCCGGGCATGAGGGCCTCCAGCCCGCCCGGCACGCCGCTGCCGTCGGGGTTCCCGGTGAGCCCGACCAGCGACAGGGTCATCAGCAGCGCGGGGAACAGCGCCAGCACCGTGTAGTAGGTGAGGGCGGCGGCCCGTTCGGTCGCGTCCTTGTCCCAGGCCGCCGCGAGGGCGCGCGCGAGGGTCCCGAGCACGGCGAACACCCGGCCCGCCCGTCGTGTCCGCCGCCGGTCCTTGCCCGCCGGTCTCTCCCGGCCGCCGTCGGACGGCGTGCCCCCGCCACCGGACATGTGCTCTCCCTGTCGCCGACGTTCCCTTGCCGCAGTCCACCGGACGGGCGTCCGGACCGGCCGCTTCGTCCATGGCGGCCGCATTCCCCCGCCCCGCGCTGGCACGCCTGTGAACCGCCGCCACGATGACGCCGACCTGCGGCGCGGACGGCGGGAGCCGGTCGTACCGCGGGCCGGGCTGGAAACGCGTTCCGGGGGTAGAAGCCGACCGGACGGCGTCATGTCCGTACGCACTCGGGGCCGGCTTGCGGCGCCGAGGCCGGCGTCCGGTCCCCGAAGGCACGGGAGGTCAGGATGCAGCATCGAATGGAGATGGTCGGTCAGGGGTGGGCCCCCGGGAGCCCGCTGTGGGATTTCGTCACCGTGCTGGTGATCGCCTTCTCCCTCGCGACCATTGTCAGGCTGCTGCGCAACAAGCAGTAGCGCGGGCCGCGCGCCCGCCGAACGAGGCCCCGCCGTACGAGTCCTCCTCGTACGGCGGGGCCTCGGCCACAGGCGTGACGCACCTCAGAAGCGGTGGTGGTGCCGGTGGCCGCGGCCCGCGTACAGCGGGGTGATGAGGCCGATCAGGACCGCCGCCGCGCCGATCTGGAGCGCGTGCCGGATCCAGTCGACGCCGTTGGTGTCGGCGACACCGAAGGCGGAGGCCAGGCCGTTGCCCAGCAGTCCGCCGATGATGCCGAGGACGACGGTCAGCCACAGCGGGATGGGCTGGCGGCCCGGCAGGACGAGCTTGGCGAGCAGGCCGATGATCAGACCGGCGATGATGGCCCAAAGAATAGTCATGACACTCCCAACCTTTCCGGTCAATTGGCTCAGGTGGACACCCAACGTCCGCTTGCCCGCTGCGACTCAGGTCACTCCTGGCAACTTTCGGCCGGGGGTCGCGGCCGGGCCGCGCGGCAGGAGAAGACGCCGCGGCGGAGTTCCAGGGACTTCCCGGTCATCTTCGGGTGCGCGGCGGGCACACGACAGATCAGGAGGTATGTCATGAACACCGAAGCCGCGGTAAGCCGCACCCCTTGGTGGGCGCGAGTCGTCGTCGCACTGGCGGCGCTGATGGTGCTGGTCCTCTTACTCGGCGGACTGCATCTGCTGCCGGGACTGCCCAACCCGTTCGCCGAACGGACCAACGACCGCAGCGGGCCCGTCCTGCTGAAGTCGATCCAGGACATGAACCGCTACGAGGGGGCGAGCGGCAACTTCGAGGTCGTCGTGGACCTCCAGAAGGACGCCAAGTACCTGCCGGACATCGTGCACGGCGAGCGGACCCTGTACGTGGGCGCGGGCAGCGTGGACGCGTACGTGGACCTCGGCTCGCTCAAGTCCGACGCCGTGACGGTCAGCGACGACCGCAAGTCCGCGACGATCCGGCTGCCGCACGCGGCACTGGAGCGGACGAACCTCGACCCCGAGCACTCCTACGTCGTCTCGCAGAAACGCGGGCTGTTCGACCGCGTCGGCGACTTCTTCGGCAGCGACACCGGCAACGCGCAGAAGCTCAGCGTCCTGGCCGCGCAGAAGATCCAGGACGCGGCCAAGAAGACGGAGCTGACGGCACGGGCCGAGACCAACACCCGTTCCATGCTCCAGGGCATGCTCACGTCCGTCGGCTTCACCCGCGTCACCGTCAGTTTCGGTCCGCCGCCCGCGCCTTCGAGCCCGGCGACGCCCTCACCGTCCTCCTGACCCTCCCGGGCGGCGGCCGGCCGGAGCACCGGCGGAGTGGCGTACCGGGCCTCCGGCCTGGCACTCTCTGCTGAACGTTCGCGGCCGGCCCGCCGCGACCGGGCGGACCGGTCAGGAGAGGAGGCGGCGTCGGTGGAGGGCGAGGACGTGGCAGCCGGCGTCTACTACTCCGAGCAGTTCGGACAGGTGTGGATGATCGCCTTGCAGGGTGACTTCGACATGGACCGGCTGGGCGTCGTGCAGGAGGTCACCGCGCGGGTGCTGGACACCTTCCACGGCCCGGTCGTGTTCGACCTCGCGCTGGTCTCCTTCTGCGACTCGGCGCTGCTCAACCATCTCGTCCGCACCGCGGCCAGGCGGCCGACCGCCCTGGTCCACGTCAGCACCGCGGTGACGCGCCTGCTGGAGCTCACCGGGGCCGGGGCGGTGTTCGCCGCCTACGAGGACGTGATCGCCCCGACGTCCGACCCCGAGCCGTAACCCGGCCCCGGCCGACGGGGTGCCGGTTACCCACCGGCGGCGCGGGGTGAAAGACTGCCCCGAGGAGACGCGCCAGGGTTCGAGCCGGGAGGGTTGTGTGAGGATCGCTCGCAGCGTGGCGAGCCTCGGCCCGGTGGACATCGGCGACCACGTCTGCTGGGTGGTGCCGCGGCCCGGCGACCTGCGGCGCGCCGCGCGAGGGTATCTGTCGGACGGCAGGAACCTCGGCGACAAGATCATGGTCGTGGGGCCGTCGGCACCCGGGTGGCGGGACTTCCGCGCCCCGCACGGGCTGCTGGTGGACCCCGCCGCGGACGGCGGAGGCGTACGCTGGGATGTGGACGCACTGGTGAAACTGGTGCGGCAGGAGGCGGAGACGGCTGACCGCCAGGGCTTCCGGGCCCTGCGGGTGCTGGCACAGATGGACCGCATCTGGCCTGCCGACATCACTGCCGAGCAGGTGGCCGACCACGAACTGCGGCTGGACGCCCTCACCGGGGCGACGGCGGCGATGGTCGTCTGCGCCTATGCGAGTCCTGGATTTGCACCCAAGGTGCTGGAACAGGCGGCGAGCGTGCATCCCCATTTCGCGGGCGCCCCGGCGCAGGCGCCCTCCTTCCAGATGTTCAGCCAGACGGCCGACTGCTGGAGCGTCAGTGGCGTGGTCGACGCGGACGGCGCGGGCGCCTTCCGCGTCGCGGTCACCGGACTGCTGCGGACGCTGGCCACGCTGCGGCTGCGCTGCGACGGTCTGCAGCTGATGGACGCGGTGGGCATGCAGACGCTCGCGGAGGCGGCCGCCGCCCTCCCCGGCCGCAAGATCGTGCTCGAACGCGCCAACCCCACCGTACGAAGGTGCTGGGAGTTGCTCGGCTACGACGATCCCGCCGTCCCCGCGGAGCTGGTGCCGTGACGACGCCGCTGACCGCCGGGCCGGGCGACGACGCGTCGCCCGCCTTCCGCCACGAGCTCTACGCGTACAAGGGCGACTCCGGGTTCCTCCAGGGCGCGGTGTCCTTCGTCCAGGACGCGCTGGCCGCCGACGAGACGGTGCTCATCGCGGTGGGCGACGACAAGCGGCGCATGCTGCGCGACGCCCTCGACGGCGACAGCGCGGGGCGCCAGGTGTCCTTCGTGGACACCGGCGCGCTGGGCCGCAACCCGGCACGCCTCATCCCCGCCTGGCACGACTGGATCGCCAAGAGCGTCGGCGCCGGGCTGCCGGTGCGCGGGATCAGCGAGTCGCCCTGGGACGGGGCCACCCCGGCCGAGCGCGGCGAGCTGCGCTACCACGAGTGGCTGCTGAACCTGACCTTCGCGGCCTCTCCGGCGTGGTGGCTGCTGTGCCCCTACGACGTCACGACGGTCGAGAGCGCCGTCCTGGACTCCGCGCGCCGGTGCCACCCCTTCCAGCTCGCCGACGGCGCGCACGGCCGGAACCCCGCCTTCTCCGACGAGCCCTTCCGCTTCGACGACCTGGCCCCCGCCTGCGGCCCCGACCGGGGCCTGGCCTACGGGGCGGGCGATCTCGCGAAGGTGCGCGGCGCGGTGGCGGAGTGCGCGGCGAGCCACGGCCTGGACGGCCCGCGGCTGCAGGAACTGCTGGTCGCCGCGACGGAGGTGGCCGCCAACACCATCCGGCACGGCGGCGGCACCGGCACCCTGCGCACCTGGACGGAAGGTGACCTGCTGCTCTGCGAGTTCCACGACACGGGGTACATCAGCGACCCCCTGGTGGGCCGCTCGCGGCCGAGCCCGGCCCAGAGCGGGGGCCGCGGCCTGTGGCTGGTCCACCAGCTCTGCGACCTGGTGCAGATCCGCTCGACCCCGGAGCACGGCACGACCGTCCGGCTGACCATGGCGCTGTACTAGGCCGTGTCCGGGCCCGCGGCGACCTCAGCCGGCGGCGCCGTCCCCCGCTCCTTTCGGCGGTTCGAGGCCGTGGACCGTCGTCAGTTCGGTGAGGCCGCAGATGGTCAGCACCGGGCCGAGCAGCGAGGCGGCGACGATCTCGATGCGGTGGGCCCGGACGAGAAGTTCGTTGAGCCCGGCGCTGTCGAGGTACTCCACCGCACTCAGGTCGACGACCAGTGGCCCGGGACCGCATCCCAGAGCCTGGTCGGCGGCCGCTGCCAGCTCGGCGCAGTTGCTCAGGTCCACCTCGCCCGCGGCGCGGAGCACGACGGCGCCGTCCTGGCGCTTGCTGTAGGTGAGGGTCAAAGGCGTGGTCATCGGCTGATCCTCGTGTGCAGGGCGACGGTGGTGCCGCCGGCGTCCGACGTGACGGTGACGTTCTGCATCAGCGCCCGCATGAGCGTGAACCCGCGGCCGCGGTCCGTGCCGGGATCGGGGCGTGGCGTGCGCCATCCCCCGGTGTCGGAAACCGTCAGGTGCATGTCGTCCGCCCGCGCCTCCGCCCGCAGCCGGACGGTGTCCCCGGGGGTGTCGCGGTGCCCGTGCTCCACGGCGTTGGCGCACGCCTCGCCGACGGCGACCAGGACGTTCTGCACCGTCTGCGGCGGCAGCGCGCACTGGTTCAGCCAGTTGCGCAGGGCCCGGCGCACCGGTGCGAGCTGCGCCGCCTCGGCGGGGAAGGCCACGTTCAGCGGCGCCGGGTGCCGGTAGAGCAGCAGCGCGACGTCGTCGTCGTACCCGCCGGGCGGGGCCATCCGGTCCATGAGGCGGGCCGCGAGGTCCTCGACGCCGATGTGCCGCCCGTCGCGCACCGCCGACCCCGCCCGGTCGATGCCCTCGGTGAGCGGGCAGCGGCGGCGCTCCACCAGGCCGTCGGTGTACAGCAGGAGGGTCGCGTGCGGCGGCACCCGGTCGTACGCGCAGGGGCGGGAGTCGGCGGGACGCACCGCCAGCGGGAGGGAGCGCCCCTCGTCGAGCAGCCGGACACCGCCGTCGGGGTGGACCAGCACGCCCGGCGGGTGGCCCGCGCTGGAGTAGGCCAGCCGGCCGCTCGCGGGGTCGAGGACGCCGCAGAAGACGGTGGTGCACATCGCCCCCGGGAGGTCGGCGGCGAAGCGGTCGAGCGCGAGCAGCACCCGGTCGGGGCGCGGGTCCTGCAGCAGCAGCGCGCGGCACGCGCTGCGCAGCTGGCCCATGACCGCCGCGGCCTGCAGGCCGCGGCCGACGCAGTCCCCCACGACGATGCCGATACGCCCGTCGGCGAGCGCGACGGTGTCGTACCAGTCGCCGCCCACTTCCAGCGGGCGGGCGGCCGGCTCGTACCGCACGGCGAAGCCCTCCGGCAGTTCGGACGGCCCCAGGATGGCGCGCTGGAGCGCCAGGGCCGTCTCCCGCTGCTGGTCGATCTGGTGGGCCCGGGACAGGCCCTGCGCCAGGTGCCCGGCCAGCAGCGACAGCAAGGTGACGTCCTGGTCGGTGAACGGCCGGTGCTCGCCGAGGTCGAGCCACAGCACCAGCGGGCCCCGCGGGTGCTCCAGTCGGACGCCGACGCCTCCGCCGCGGGCCGACGGGGTCAGCGACGGGCCGTCCCGCAGGGCGCAGAGGGCGGCCTGCTGCTCGGCCCCAAGGGTGTCCCAGTCCGGAGCCGTGCCGATCGCCGCCGTGACGGGCCTGCCGCTCCCGGGGAAAAGCACCGCCAGCCCGCGGCTGGCCTGCCACAGGCCGGCCAGCTCCTTGAGCGCGCCGTCCAGCGACTCCGCCGTGCTGCCGGCCCTCGACAGTCCCACGGTCAGCGCCGCGACCGCCGTCTCGCGCCGGATGGCGTACCGCTCGGCGGTGACGTCGTGGAAGGTGCCGACCAGCACCCGGTCGCCGCTGTCCGGGTCCTGGACCCGGGCGAGGCTCGCCGACACCCACAGCCGGCGCCCGTCGCGGTGGCGCACAGGCAGGACGCGGTTGCCGCCCGCCCCGTCCGCGGCCGCGGTGAAGGCACGGGCGACCGCCCGGTGGCCTTCGGGGTCCGTAGCGGCGTCCGGCCACCAGGGCGGCTCCTGGGCGTACGGCAGATGCTCGGGCCCGTACCCGAGCACGTCCGCGAAGGCGGGGTTGACCTCGATCACGGCGCCGTCCCGGTCGCACACGAAGAAGGCGTCCTGCATCGAGTCGGTCAGCGCCGTGCGCCAGCGGGCGTGCCGGGTGCGCAGCCGGGCGAGTTCGACGTTCGCCCGCACCCGGGCCAGGAACTCGACGGCGGAGAACGGCTTGACGAGGTAGTCGTCCGCCCCGGCCTCCAGGCCTTCGACGGACGCCTCCTGACCGGCCCGCGCGGACAGCAACAGGACGGGGACGCCCGAGGTGCGCGGCCCGGCGCGCAACTCCGCCACCATCCGCAGCCCGTCCATGACCGGCATCATCACGTCGGCGACCAGCAGGTCGGGCGCCCGGGAGCGGACCTCCTCCAGCGCGGCCCGGCCGTCGGCGACCGTGCGGACCCGGTGTCCGGCGCCCCGCAGCAGCCGGGCGAGGTACTCGCGCATGTCGGCGTTGTCGTCGGCCACCACGACGTCGACGGGTCCGCCGCTCACCGTGTGGCCGGGCGCCGGCACCGGCCCGGCGGGCTCGGCGGCCGCCTCCGGGGTGGGCAGCCAGCGCAGGGCCTCCTGCACGAAGGGTTCGGCGGCGGACCCGACCGCGGGCCCGTCGCCGTCCCCGGCCACCGCGTCCGCCGGCAGGTGCGCGTGCCCGTAGGGCAGCCGGACGGTGAAGGTGGTGCCCTCGCCCTCCCGGCTGGTGGCGCCGATCGTGCCGCCGTGCAGCGTGACCAGCTCCCGGACCAGGGCCAGTCCGATCCCGCTGCCCTCGTTGGAGCGCGAGCGGACGTTCTCCATGCGGTGGAAGCGCTCGAAGAGCCGGGGGATCTCCTGTTCGGGCAGTCCGATGCCCGTGTCGGTGACGGTGACCACCGCCTCGCCGTCCCCGTCCCGCACGGTGAGCCGGATACCCCCGTCGAAGGTGAACTTGAGCGCGTTGCTGAGCAGGTTGAGGATCACCTTCTCCCACATGGCGCGGTCCAGGAAGACCGGTTCGGGCAGCGTGCGGCAGTCCACCTCGAAGAAGAGCCCGGCCCGCTCGACGGCCGACCGGAAGACGCTGGCCAGCTCGGCGGTGAGCGCGGCCAGGTCGGCGCCCTCGTAGCGGGCCTGCAGACGCCCCGCCTCGATGCGGGAGAAGTCCAGCAGGGTGTTGACGAGCTTGCCCAGCCGCATCCCGTTGCGGTGGATCACCTCGACCTCTTCGCGCACCTGCGGGGCGGCGTCCGCCAGCCGGGCGCGCAGCTCCTCGGCGGGACCCATGATCAGGGCCAGCGGGGTGCGGAACTCGTGGCTGACGTTGGAGAAGAAGGCGGTCTTGGCGCGGTCCAGCTCGGCGAGTTCCTCGGCCCGCCGCGCCTGCTCCCGGTAGCTGCGGGCGCTTCCGATGACGGCCGCCAGGTGGGACGCGACCAGTTCCACGAAGCCGCGGGTGGCATCGTCCGGCGGCCGGTAGCGGTTCAGCCCGGCGACCAGGAAGCCGTAGGGCCCGCCGCCCTGCCGGAGCAGCGGCACGAGCAGCGCCCGGTCGGGCGCGGACGGCCAGCCGCCGGTCGGCAGGTCCGCGAAGGCCGGCCCGTCCAGGGTCACGACCGCGGCGCGCGAGGCCGCGGGCTCGGCGGCCGGCCACACGGCCTCCGGGTCGCCGGCGCCGCCCGGCAGCCGGGCGGGCGCGGCCGGGTGCCCGGCAGCGATGCCGGTCGCGCCGGCCAGCCGGGCGCCGCCGTCCTCGTCGAACAGGTAGGTCAGGGTGAAGGGAAGGTCGCGGGCGTTGCCCGCGAGCTGCCGGGCGGCGAAGGCGAGCGCCTGCTCCTCGGTGCGCACCACGCTGGGGTCGGATCCCAGGTCCCGCAGGGTGGCCATGCGGCGCTCGGCGATGACGCGGTCGGTGTCCTCCCGCACCACGCACAGCATGCCGACGACGGCGTCGCCGTCGCGCAGCGGGCTGTAGGAGAAGGTGTGGTAGGTCTCCTCGGGGTAACCGGAGCGTTCCAGCAGGAGCAGCAGCGCCTCGTCCCAGGTGGCCTCCCCGGTCCTGAGGACGCTGTGGACGCGGACGCCGATGTCGTCCCAGATCTCCGCCCAGACCTCGCTCGCCGGACGCCCCAGTGCCCAGGGGTACTTGCGGCCGAGGGTGTCGCGGCGGTAAGCGGCGTTGCAGAAGAAGGTCAGGTCCGGACCCCACGCCATCCACATCGGGAAGCGCGAGGACAGCAGGATGTCGACCGCGGTACGCAGGCTCTGACCCCAGGCCCGTGGCGGTCCCAGCGGTGTCGACTCCCAGTCGACGGCGGCGAGGTCCCGGTGGATCTCGCCGTTCCCGGCGAACACCCCGTCCCGTCCGT
The DNA here is from genome assembly GCF_044332905.1 of Streptomyces sp. NPDC021224. Classification (NCBI taxonomy): domain Bacteria; kingdom Bacillati; phylum Actinomycetota; class Actinomycetes; order Kitasatosporales; family Streptomycetaceae; genus Streptomyces; species Streptomyces sp. NPDC021224. Next base: position 98,420 of record NZ_JBIRPW010000007.1, read on the forward strand.
GGTCCGGCCGGTCCTCGGCTTCCTCCTGTGCTGCCACGTCCGCCCCTCTCCCTCCTCGGTCTCCCCTACGATGTGTCTCTGCCCGCTGATCGGAAACCAAACGGACCGGCCGCGGGACGAGTGAACGGCGCCGCACGGGACAGCAGTCGCCAGGAGGAGGAACTGTGAGCGATCCCGATCCTGACCCCGTCCTGACCGTCACCGCGGCGCCCCACCCCGCGGGACCCTTCCTGATCACCGTCGTCGGCGAGCTGGACTTCTCCAACGCCGCCGACCTCCGTGACGTGATATGCGACACAGACTTCACACCCGCGGGCGTGGTGATCGATCTCACCGGCGTCCAGTACTGCGACTCGACGGGCATCACCGTGCTCGTCACCGCCTCCCAGCAGGCCGGGAAGGCGGGCTCGCCGCTCGCGCTGGCGGGGCTCGGTGACAGCCTCCAGCGGGTCTTCGCCATCGCCGGGCTGTACGAGGTCTTCTCCTCCTACCCCACCGTGGACGAGGCCGTGCGGGCCCTCTGAGCAGACCCTCCGGGCAGGCCCGCCGACCCGCCGGACCGGCCGCCGCGCGGCCGTCAGGCCACCGGGAGCACGACCCGGATCCGCTTGCCGCCGGACACGTCCTCCACGTGCACCGAGGTGGCGAGCCGCAGCACGATCGGCCAGCCGAACCCACCGGCCCGGGAGGCGTCGTCACCAGGTGACCGGCGGGCCCGCGGCCGCTGCGGGCTGGTGTCCTCGACCTCCAGCCACAGGCCGGACCCGTCGGGCGTGAGGCCCGCCCGGAGTGCGGCGAGGCCGCCGGCGTGCCGCAGCGCGTTGCTCACCAGCTCGGACACGACCAGCTCGGCGTCGCCTCTGGCGCGTGCGGTGCAGCCGGGAACGCCGTCCAGGACCTGGGCCACGGTCCGGCGGGCCACTGCCGCGGGGTGCTCGGACGCGCTGACCGGCGTCCCGGCGAGGGGAATGCTGTGAGCTGACATCTGCGGGCCCCCATCGGGTCGGTGCGACGGACGGTGGCGGGTTCGGCTCCGTTCGTACGGCCCCTGTCGTCGGGGGGCCATGAATGGTCCACTTCCCTGTGGTGTCCCTCGTTACACGGGTTCGTTCCCCGACGCCGCCGGACGACTACGGCACGTGCCGTAGTCTCGCTTCGGAGGGGACGATCAGAAAGAGGTACGCAATGGCGCAGGACAGGCCGGACAGGCTGCTGGACCTCCTGACGGACGGGCAGGGCGATTTCGTGGAGCGGTGGATACGCACCGTGACGTCGTCGCTGGCCGGCCGGCTCACGCCCGCGGAGGTCCAGCAGGACCTGACCGAGCTGTACGAGGCGCTGCTCGGTGCGCTGCGCAACGGTGGCGCGGCCACCAGGAGCGAGGAGTACGGAGAGGTGCGCAGCCTGCTGAGCGAGCTGTCGCGCAACCGCGCCCGCCAGGGCTTCAGCCCGACGGAGACGGCGATCAGCCTCTTCTCGCTCAAGGAGGTGCTGGAACCGGCACTCACCGAGAGCGGTGACCTGGCGGCGTACCTCCAGTTCTCGCGGATGCTCGACGATCTCGGGCTCTACACCATCGAGGTGCACGCCAAGGCGCGCGAGGAGATCATCGCCGCCCAGGCCGAGCAGCTGCTGGAGCTGTCCACGCCGGTGGTCAAGCTCTGGGACGGCATCGTGGGTGTCCCGCTGGTCGGGACGCTGGACTCGGCCCGGACCCAGGTGGTGATGGAGAAGCTGCTCCAGTCGCTGCTCGACCAGAACGCCACGCACGCGATCGTCGACATCACCGGCGTCCCCTCGGTGGACACCCAGGTCGCCCAGCACCTGCTCAAGACCGTGGTGGCCGCCCGCATGATGGGCGCGGAGTGCACCATTTCCGGCATACGCCCGCAGATCGCCCAGACCATCGTTGCGCTGGGGATCGAGTTCGGCGACATCACCACCAAGGCGACACTCGCCGACGCCTTGCGGCACGCGCTGCACAGCATCGACCGGGCCGCGCCCGCGACCGTGATCGGCGGCCAGGCGTGAGCGACCGCGTACCGGTACTCAAGATCGGTGACGTCCTGCTGGTCTCCATCCAGGTCGACCTGGAGGACCAGATGGTCATGGACCTCCAGGAAGACCTGTCGCAGCGGATCGTCGACACCGGGGCGCACGGTGTGGTGATCGACATCTCGGCGCTGGAGATCGTGGACTCCTTCGTCGGCAGGATGCTGGCCACCATCGCCGCGATCTCCCGCGTCCTCGGAGCGGACACGGTGGTCGTGGGCATGCGGCCCGCCGTCGCCATGACGCTGGTCGAGCTGGGCCTGTCCCTGGGCGGGGTGCGCACCGCGCTGAACCTCGAGCAGGGCATCGGCGTGCTGCGCCGGGCCCGGGACCAGGGTTCGGCAGGCGGCCGGTGACGTCCGGTGTCGAGCCGGTCGAGGAGTCGGCGGCAGAAGAGTCCCCCATCGTCGCCAACGCCGACGTGGTCAAGGCCCGGCAGACCGTCCGGGCCCTCGCCCAGCAGGCCCGGCTCTCGCTCGTCGACCAGACGAAGCTGGTCACCGCGGCGAGCGAGCTGGCACGCAACACGTTGACCTACGGCGGTGGCGGGAGCATGCGGGTGAGCATCGTCAGCAGGGGCGTCAAACGCGGGGTGAAGGTGACGTTCCATGACGAGGGGCCGGGTATCGCCGACATGGACCTGGCCCTGACGGACGGCTGGTCCTCGGGCAAGGGCATGGGCCTGGGCCTGAGCGGTGCGCGCCGCCTCGCGGACGAGTTCGAACTCGTCTCGGAACCCGGCAAGGGCACCCGCGTCGTGGTAGTCAAGTGGGCACGGTGAACGCGATGTCGCCCGCCGAGGCGGGCGAAGTGCTGTGGCTGCGGGTCGACCAGGGGCTGGCCTCCGCCGGGCGGCGCGAGGCCGCCGGGCTCGCCCGCCGGGCGGGGCTCACCGAGGGCCGCGCCGCCGACCTCGCACTCGCGGTGACCGAGGCGGCCACCAACCTCCAGAAGCACGCGGACGACGGGGCGCTGGCCCTGCGCATCACCGCCTTCGGCGACGGGGCGGCCGTCGAGGTGCTGGCCCTGGACAGCGGACCGGGCATAGCCGACATCGGCGCGGCGCTGCGGGACGGCTCCTCCACCACCGGCACGCTGGGTGTCGGGCTCGGCGCGATCCAGCGGCTCGCGGACGAGTTCGCCCTCCACACCCTGCCGGGCCGCGGTACGTGCCTGTACGCCCGCTTCACCGCCCTGCCGCCCGGCGCCGCGGAGCCGGTCCCGGCCCCGCGCTTCAGCGGGCTCACCCGTCCGATCGGCGGCGAGACGCAGTGCGGCGACACCTGGGCCGTACGGCAGGAACAGGACGCCGGGGGCGCGCCGCACCTGCTGGCGATGATGTGCGACGGGCTGGGGCACGGCCCGCTCGCGGCGCGGGCCGCCGACGCGGCGCGGACGGCGTTCCGCACCAGTTCGGCGACGGACCCGGCGGCGCTCCTCTCCGACATCCACAGGGGGCTCAGGGGCACCCGGGGCGCCGCCGTCGCGGTGGCGCGGGTGGATCCGGCGGCCCGCACGGTGTCCCTGTGCGGGGTGGGAAACATCGCCGCGTGCGTGCTCGGGGTCGCCTCCCGCCAGCCCCTGATGTCGGTACCCGGCATCGTCGGCCACAACTTCCCCCGGTTGCAGACGTTCAGCGCCGCCCTGCCCCCCGGCCACGTCCTGGTGCTCCACTCCGACGGGCTCACCAGCCGCTGGCAGCCGGCCCAGTTTCCCGGGCTCACCTCGCAGGCACCGGCGGTCGTCGCCGCGCAGCTGCTGTGGCAGGCGGGCACCCGGCGTGACGACGCCGGCGTCGTGGTCGTCAAGGTGCCGTCGTGACAGAGGCCGCGGCCCTTTCCGGCGAATCCCCCCTCGTCCTGCTCTCGACCGCCGTCGCCAGCGACCGGGAGATGCTGGCCCTGCGCAGGGACGTGCAGGAGGCCTGCCGCCGGCTGGGCCTGAAGGAGGCCGAGACCGTGCGGCTGGCCACCGTGGTGGGCGAAGTGGGCCGCAGCCTGCTGGGCGCCCGCGGACTCACCGGCCGGCTCATGCTGGTCGACGCCGAACCTCCCCTGGTCACGGCTGATTTCGGCTGGTCGGGGGCGATGCGGCCGCCGAACGGCGCGCTCGACGCGGCGCGGCGGCTGCTGCACAGCTGCGAATGGCACGAGGACCCGTTTCCCCGGGTGATTCTCGGGCAGCCGCTGGAGGTGACGACTCAGCCTCTCGCCGAGCTGGCTGCCGGACTGCGCAGGGAGCTGATGGGGCTGGGTGGCGTGAGCGTGGCGGAGGAACTGCGGAACCAGAACCACGACCTGCTCGCGGCACTTCAGCAGGCCCGCGCGCACCAGGAGGAGCTCCAGCGGCTCAACCAGGAGCTGGAGGAGACCAACAGCGGCGTTCTGGCGCTGTACGCGGAGCTGTCCAGCGAGCTGGAGGCAACCAACAGCGGTGTGGTGGCCCTGTACGCCGAGCTGGAGGAGAAGACGCGGCAGCTCAGCCTGCTCAACGAGGCCAAGACGCGCTTCTGGGCGAACGTGAGCCATGAGCTGCGCTCCCCGGTCAACGGCGTCCTCGGGCTGTCCCGGCTGCTGCTCTCGCCCGGCGCGGACCCGCTCACCGACGAGCAGGCCCAGCAGGTCCAGATGATCGCCTCCTCGGGCAGCACGATGCTGGCCCTGGTCGAGGAGCTGCTCGACGTGGCGAAGGCCGAGTCGGGGCGGCTGGAACCCGAGCTGGTCCCGGTCGACCTGCGGATGCTGCTGCACCAGATGCGCGGCACGCTGCACGGGACCGCCGCGCCCGGGGTGTCCCTGGTCTTCCCCGACGACGCCCCGCAGGAGCCGGTCCTCACCGACGAGGTGATGCTGACCCGCATCCTGCGCAACGTCCTGTCCAACAGCTTGAAGTTCACCGTGGCGGGCGAGGTCGCCCTGCGGGTCGAACGGGTCGGACGTGAGGGGCGGCCGTGGTGCGTCCTGACCGTCACCGACACCGGTATCGGCATACCGGCCGAGGAGCAGGTGCGGGTGTTCGAGGAGTTCTACCAGGTCCGCGGACCGCATCAGCGGGCGCACTCGGGCACCGGGCTCGGGCTGCCGTACGCCCGCCGGCTCACCGAGCTGCTCGGCGGCCGGATGATGCTCGACAGCAGCCCCGGCGTGGGGACCCGGGTGGTCGTTGAGATCCCGGCGGGCCCGCGGCCCGCAGGGCCCTCCGACAGCCCGGCACCGGCCCCCGTCCACCTGGACCTCCTAGTCGTCGTCGACGACGATCCCGCCTTCCGCGCCAGCGTGCGGCCCGTCCTGGCCGAGCTGTCCCGGGAGGTGGTCGAGGTCGGCGACAGCTCCGAGGCGGTCGCGGTGATACGGCGCCGGTGCCCCGACGCAATCCTGCTCGACCTGACGATGCCGCCGCCCGACGGCTACCAGCTGCTGGAGCGGCTGGCCGCGGACCCCGCCCTGAGCGACGTCCCGGTGGTCGTCCTGACCGCGAACGACCCCTCGGGCCTGGAGAACTCCCGTCTGGTGCACGCGCAGGCCGTGCTGGGCAAGACCCACCTGTCCGCGAGGCGGCTCGCGGACGTGCTCGCCCCGGTGCTCGCGCACGGCCCCGCCGACGGCGGGAGGGCGCAGCGGTGACCGCCTCCCCCGCCGACGACGGCGCCGGCGCGACGGTGCTGCTCGTCGACGACAACCCGACCAACCGGTACGTGCTGGGCGCCTATCTGCGGCGCGCCGGGCACGAGGTGGTGGAGGCCGAGGACGGCGCCAGCGCCCTCGAACTGCTGCGCGACTCCCCGGATCTGCCGGAGCTCGCGGTGATCGACGTGCGGCTGCCCGACATGACCGGCTTCGAGGTCTGCGAGATCGTCAAGGCCGACCCCAGGACTGCGCGGCTGCCCGTCATTCATGTGTCGGCCTCGGCCATCAGCGTCACCGACCGGGCCCAGGGCCTCAACCGCGGCGCCGACGCGTACCTCACCGAGCCCGTCGCCGCCAACGAGCTGCTGGCCACCGTGGCGGCCGTGCTGCGCTACGCGCGGGCGCGGCAGCGGGCCGAGACGCTCGCCGGCCGGCTCAGCCTGCTCAACAGCGTCACGCTCGACTTCTACCACGCCGACGACGTCGCCGACCTCGCCACCCGGGCTGCCCGCGGTGCCCAGCGGATGTTCGGCACCGACGCCCTGGTGGTGGTGCGCACCGCCGAGGACGGCCTGGTGCAGATGATCGGCAGGCAGGACGGCGCGGCTCCGGCCGTGGCCGCGGAGACGCCGGAGCGGTTCGCCCGCGAGGTGCTGCGGTTGCAGTCCCGGGCGGACGCCGGTGTGCGGCTGGAGATGGTGCCGGCGGGCCGGCTGGCGGGCACCGACCCGCTGACCGGCGGCACCCGGGCCCTCGCCGTGGCATCGGCACGGGTCAAGGGCACCGGTTCGACGGCGGGCGTCGTCCTGCCGCAGGACGCGCTCGGCGACGACGACCACGAGGTGCTGACGCAGCTGGCGCACGCCTGCGCGCTGTCCCTGGAGGCGCTGCGCTCCTACCGGGAGGAGCACGCCCTGGCGCTGACCCTGCAGCGCACCTTCCTGCCCGCCTCGCTGCCCACCTCGCCGCTCGCCGAACTGGCCGTGCGCTACCTGCCGGCCAGCCAGACCGCCGAGATCGGCGGCGACTTCTACGAGGCGCTGCCGGTCGCCGGCGGTCTGCTGCTGGCCGTGGGCGACGTCGCGGGCCACTCCCTGGACGCCGCCGTGGTGATGGGGGAGATCCGGCACGCCCTGCGCGCCTACGCCCTGGAGGGCCACGGTCCCGACGTCGTCCTGTCTCATCTGGACCGGCTGCTGCAGCAGGTCGACTCCCCCGTGGGCGCGACGCTGTGCGTGGCGCTGGTGGAGGAGTCCGGGCGGGCCGTCCGGGTGGCCAACGCCGGGCATCTGCCCCTGGCGGTGCGCAACCCCGGGGAGAAGGCGTACTTCGTGCACGAGCACGGGCCCATGCTCGGGCTGGGGTTGTCCCATCCGCCGGCGGTGCGCGTCCCCGTCCGCCCCGGCACCCAGCTGGTCATGGTCACCGACGGCCTGCTGGAGCGGCGCGACGGCGACCTGGACGAGGCGATGGAGCGGATGGCCGACGTGCTGAGCGGCGCCACGCAGGACGCCGAGGACATCTGCGAGCTGCTGCTCACCCGCTTCCCGCCGGACGGCCAGGACGACGTCGCACTGATGGCCGCGCGCCTGCTGTGACGCGCGCCCGCGGCCCTACGGCCCCGGTCCCCCGCAGCCCCCGGAGAACGCACCACCCGCCGCCCGTACACGCGCTGTACGGGCGGCGCCTCCTTTCCGGCGGCGCCTTTCCGTTTTCACTTACCCGGCGGGGAACTCCGGCGGCATACATGACGGGAGCAGGGGAATACGCCGGTTGGAGGTTGATAATCATGGGACCGTTGCTCGTCGTTCTTCTTCTCGCACTGCTTCTGTTCGGCGCCGGATTCGCGCTCCATCTCCTGTGGTGGATAGCGGTCGTCGTCCTTGTGCTGTGGCTGCTGGGATTCGTCCTGCGGGGCACCCACTCCAGCGGCGGACGGGGCCGGTGGTATCGCTGGTAGCAGGACATCGGCAATGTGGTGAGGGCGTTCCCCGACGGGGAACGCCCTCACCACATGCCGTTCCGCCCGGCACGGGCGGGGTTACACCGCCCCCTTGTGGCGGTAATTCCTCAGCCGTGCGACCAGTGCCCGGATGACGGGAAGGCGATTTCGGTGCGCTTTCTCGTACCGGAGCAGGTCGGTCAGCTCCGCCGGGCCCAGATCGGGGAAGAAACTCTCCGCCGTCCGGCCCGCCAGATGGTTGTAGTCGACAATGGGCAGCTGCTCCGTCGACGGATCACGGCTCTCGCCCTCGAATTTCGGCATTCGACCTCCCGAGACGCATGGCCGCCTGCCCTCGAACGGGCGCGCGAAACCGTGGGGGTGCGGGAATCAGCCGAACCGGGTCGCCGCGGCACACCGGGTGTGAGGGCGCCGAACCGGGGCACGCGACCTGTTGGCCCCCCAGGGTGCCGATGTCCCCTCGGGGACCGGCGGCGCTGCCGCCCGGTGGCGCCCGGTCGTCCCTCCCCCCCCTGGACGGCCGGGCGCACCTTTTCCGTACGCCGGGTCGCCGCCGCACACCTGTCGGTCGGGCCCGGAGGGCGCGTCAGAACAGCCGGGCGCGCAGCGCGCCGATCCTGCCGACCGCGGCATCGAAGTCGGCCGCGCCCAGCGCGCCGTTCTGAAGTGCGGCGGCCAGGGCGGAGACGATCGCCTGGCCCTGAGCGACATCACCGGACGCGTCGAGGACGAGGTCCATGCCCGCCGCCGCGGCGGTGACCGCGTTCTGCGCCGGGGTGCCGAGGCCGCTCAGCGCGCCCGCGCCGATCGCGTCGGTGACGGTGACCCCGGTGAAGGTGAAGCGGTCGCGCAGCTCGCTCTGCACCACGGTCGGGGACAGCCCCGCGGGACGCGCCGCGTCGAGCTGCGGGTAGACGGCCCAGGACACCATCACCAGGTCGGCGCCAGCGGCGAGCGCCGCGGTGTACGGGATCTCGTCGATGTGCCGCAGCTGGGAGAGCGTGACCGGCAGGGTGACGGCCCGCAGGTCGGTGTTCTGCGCGGCGCTCGCCGACCCCAGGCCGGGGAAGTGCTTGGCGGCGGCCGCGACTCCGGTGGCGCGCTGGGCCGTGACGAACTCCCGTCCGCAGACCGCGACCACCTCCGGATCGGTGCTGTAGGAGCGCTGGTACTGGTCGTCGAAGTCCCCGGCCGTCCGGTAGACGTCCAGCACCGGGGCCAGGTTGACGTTCATCCCGACGCTGCGCAGCAGGTTGCCCGCGCCCGTGCCGGCGCTCGCCGCTGCGCCCGCCGGGTCGGCCGAGGCACCGATCTGCCGGGCGGACTGGACCGGCGCGCCCGGCAGCCGCCGTATCTGCCCGCCCTCCTGGTCGGTCATCAGGAGCAGCGGCGCGGAGGACGGGCTGCTCGCGTTGGCCTGCCGTATCTGCTGGACGGCCGCCGTGATCTGGGCGAGGCTGCCGATGTTGTCGCCGAAGAAGATCACACCGGCCGCCTGGCCCGCGCTGATCTGCGTGAGCAGGCTCTGCGGGACGGTCGTGCCGGAGTACGAGAAGACGACCCGCTGCCCGGCCTGCTGCTGCGGGGTCGGCGCGGCGGCCCCGGCCGGGCGGAACATGCCGCCCAGGCCCGCGGCGGCGGCTCCGGTGCCGGCCGCCAGGACGGTGCGGCGGGAGAAGGGGCGACCGGGACGGCCGGTATCTGCCATGTCGTCCTCCGGGTGGTGAGCGTGCGGCGGCCGGGACGGGGGTGCGCCCGGATGCGGTCCACGCCAAGAGTGAAGGAAGTCTTCTCGTCGTACAAGATGCGTGAAAGAAAGCGCCATTGACCGGTCGCGCAGGCGGCCCGCAGCGAGGACGCTCGCTGCGGCCCGCCCGCGAAGGGGAACAGCGCCGACCGAGAGGACCGGTCAGCGGACCGTCCACCGCTGCAGCGGAGAGTTCCCGTCCGGCTGCTGGGTGATCAGGGCGCCGTTGGCCTTCGACGCCGCCGTCAGGAGAAGACCGCTGCCGACGGAGGCCAGGGTGTACGTGCCGTCCGCCCCGGCGGTGGCCCTCCAGTGCTGGTTGGCCCTGCCGGTGCACGGCCACTGGATCACCTTCGCGCCCGCCGCGGCCGAGGCGCCGTCGACGTCCGCGCACAGGCCGGACTCGGCGCTCGCCAGTTCGTAGGAGCCGTCGGACTGCCGGGTGAAGGTCCACTTCTGGTTCGCGCCGCCGTTGGCGGTCCACGCCGTGAGCTGGGTGCCCGCGGTGGCGCTGTGGTCGGGAGCGTCGAGCGCCTTCCCGCCCGTGGTGAGGGTGCGGGTGCCGTCCAGCGGGGCGGGCGCGGTGCCTGCCGCCGTGACGGTGAGCGTCTGCTCCGCGGCGGTACGGCCGCCGCCGACGGGGCTGCCGCCGGTGTCGCTCCAGGCGCGCACCGGGGTGGTCTCCGGCTGCCGCACGCCGGGCGCGGACAGCCCGATCACCAGGCCGCTGTAGCGGTTGACGAGCCGGTAGGTGCCGGTGGGCGCGCCGTCGCCGGGCGATGTGCCGGGGAGGACGAACCACTGCTGGGCGGTGGTCGGCCCGCCCGCAGGTGCCGGTGTCACGACGGGCGCGCTGCCCCAGGCCCGGCCCCCGGACGGGGTGGCGGGGACGCCGAGCAGCTGCCCCGTCGCGGCGTTGGTGACGCGGTACGAGCCGTCGCCGTCGGCGCCGAAGAACCAGGTGCCCGCCGGGGACTGGGCACCTGCGGCCAGCGAGACGGTGGCGGACGTGCCGGCGCCCTGGGCGAGCACACCGCCCGCCCCGCTGGTGATGCGGTAGGCCGTCGCCGGGTCGAAGGGCGACGCGGCGGGGGCGGCCGCGCCGATCGTCAGGTTGACGTACTGACCGGAGGCGCCGCCCGAGCAGCCGAAGGAGCAGTAGGAGCGGAAGTCCTTGCCGACGACTGCCGTGCCCGTCCTGGTGGCGCTGTCGAGGAACCAGCGGTACCAGGAGGCGGTGCGGTAGGAGCCCGAGTCGCCGAGCAGCGTCCACTTCTGGGTCGCGAGGTTGTCGGTGGCGTAGAACTGCTGCGGGGCGTTGCCCGACTGGTCGACGGCCTGCGGCTCGCCGATGTAGAGGCCCAGGTAGGCGTCGTAGGTGATGTCCATGACGAACAGCGGCGAGGTCGGCGGGGCGGTGCCGGCCGCGATCTGCTGGCCGGTGGTGCCGGGCGTGTCCGGGCGGTACTCCTTGGCGGGCGGGGTGTAACCGGTGTCGCCGGGCGAGGCCACCGGCACCATGTTGCTCTCCCGGCCGCCGACGCCGGGTTCCGTCCAGTGGCCGTCGTACCACTTCTGCCAGGTGCCGGTGGCCATCTTCCCCGCGATCGGCGCGCGTGCCACGTGCTCGTAGAAGGCCTTCCACCCGCCGTTCTTGTCGACCACGCGCGAGCCGTAATACACGTAGAAGTAGCCGGACGCGGCGTCGACGTAGAGCCGCTGGTCGCCGTCGCCGTAGTAGTACGTCTGCTGCGGGAAGGCCGCGGTGTCACCGCGCCGGGTGCTGTACGGCGAGGTGATGGCGTGGCCCTCGATCGTCCAGTTGCGGCCCCGGTCGGTGGACAGCGCCCAGTCGACGGCGTCGTAGTGCAGGCCGTCGCCGAAGGGCTGCGGGGTGAACTCGTTGTGCACCAGGCCGTACCAGTCGCCGGTGTCGGGATCCACCCACACGCCCGCCAGGTCGCAGAAGTTGCGCTGCGAGTAGCCCGAACCTGCCGGGGGGTCGGTGGCCTCCACGCCCGTCGGGCTGTTGTCGCACAGCACGGTCGTGTCGGGGTTGGTGCCGGCGTCGCTGACGGGGTCCCGGGTGGCCGCGTCGAAGTCGGTGCCGGAGTAGAAGCTCCAGGACCGGCCCTGGGTGGAGCCGTAGAGGGAGTGGGCCTGCTGGAAGTGGAAGGTGCCGTCCCTGTCGAGGTAACCGGCCGCCGGGGTGTCGTCCGGGTGCGTCCAGGACCCGAGGGCGCCCACGGTGACGGTGTACGGGGGCGGGGCGGCGGATGCGCCGGTCTGCCGGGCGGCGGCCACGGAGGGCACGGCCGCGGCCAGGGCGGTGGTCAGGACGGTCAGGAGCGTTCTCCAGGTGCGTCGCACGGGGACTCCTCGAAGGTGGGGGGCGCGTCGATGCGGTCGGGCCGGCGTTCCTCCCATCGGGGTTATCGATGCCATGCCCGACATCGCGGGGTGCGGGGCACATCTGTGCCGCTCGCACGGGGGGCGTGACCTGGCGTACCAGGTGGAACACCGCGGACGGCAGGGGCGGGCGGAGGCTCGCGCCACCACGGGGGTACACCCGTCCGACGGCCTTTCAGGCCGAAGCATGGCAGAGGATGTTATCGATGCCAAGGTGCTGTGCACCGGCACCCGGCCGCGGGCGCGGGGCGGTTCAGCGCGCGGGCGGCGGGGCGGTGCTGGCGCGCACCCGCAGTTCCGGCTCCACCCTGGCGCGCTCCCGCACCGCCGCCGGGTCGCTGACCAGCCGCAGCAGATGACTGATCGCGAGGGCGCCCATGGACGCGAACGGCTGGGCCACGGTGGTCAGGGACGGCGAGCAGAACTCGGCGAGCGGGATGTCGTCGACGCCGACCACCGAGATGTCGTCCGGCACGCGCCGGCCCAGCTCGTGCAGGGCCCGGACGACCCCGAAGGCCATCTCGTCGCCTGCGACGAACACGGCGGTGACGTCCGGGATCTTGCCCAGGACCAGGCCGCACCGGTAGCCGGAGGCCGCGGACCAGTCGCCGTCCAGCTGCGGCGGCACCGCCCGGCCCTCGGCCTCCAGCACCGCGCGCCAGGCGGCCGTGCGGCTGGCCGCGTCGAGCCACTGCTGGGGTCCGGCCACGTGCCAGACCGTCTCGTGGCCGAGGTCGAGCAGATGACGGACCGCCAGCTCGGCCACCCGCCCCTGGTCCACGGCGACGACCTCGGTGGCCGCCGTGCGCGAACCGTCGATGGTGAGGGTGGGCACCACGGCCGTCAGGTGCTCGATCCGCGGGCTCACGTGGATCAGCGGCACCGCCAGGACGACGCCCTCCACGTGCTGCTCGGCCAGCCGCAGCAGCGCGGCCTCGATCGCGGAGGTGTCGAGCGAGGCGGTGGTGGCGGTGTTCACCGAGTAGCCCGCCTCGTGCGCGGCGCGTTCGGCGCCCGCCAGGAAGGCGGCCCGCGAGTGGAAGCCGGTCTCCAGGGTGACCAGCCCGATCGTGCGGCTGCGCCCGGAGGACAGCACCCGGGCGGCGTTGTTCTTGCGGTAGCCGAGCTGCTCGGCGGCGGCCAGGACCCGGGCGCGCGTCGCTGCCTGGACGTTCGGATGCCCGCCCAGCGCCCGGGACACCGTCTGGGCGGAGACGCCCGCGACCCTGGCGACGTCGGTCATCCCCGGCGGCCGGGATCCGCCGCCGCCGTCCGGCTCCCTCACCATGTGCGCCCCTTCGCCCCTGTGTCGCGCCATGCTACCGCTCCCATCCACGGGTGTGGCCCGGTACGCGGGGGAAGGCCCGTACCGCCCGGGGGATGAGATTGGCATCGATAACATCCCGTGCCACAGTAGGGGCCGCACCTGGCGGAGCCCGACGCAGAGGGCCGGCAGGCCTCGAGAAGGAGTGGTCCGTGGGGTCATCGGGCAACGACGCGATATCGATAGCGTTCCGCGGCATGGTCGTCCGCCCGGACGAGCTGCGGGACGGGCCCTCCCCCGCCGCGGAACCCGTTGCCGCCTCCGCCTTCTCCCGGCAGCCGCCCGCAGGCGCCGAACCGGCGCTGTCGTGGCGGGACGGCGAACTGCTGCGGGAGGGCCGTCCGCACCGGATCCTCGCCGGATCCCTGCACTACTTCCGGGTCCACCCGGCGCAGTGGGCCGACCGGCTGGCGCGCCTGGCCGCCATGGGCCTCAACACCGTGGACACGTACGTCGCCTGGAACTTCCACCAGCCGCGGCGCGGGCGGCCGCGTTTCGACGGGTGGCAGGACATCGGGCGTTTCCTGGAGCTGGCGCAGGAGGCGGGCCTCGACGCCGTCGTCCGCCCCGGCCCGTACATCTGCGCCGAGTGGGACAACGGCGGCCTGCCCGCGTGGCTGACCGGCACGCCCGGGATGCGCCCGCGCACCTCGCACCGCCCCTACCAGGACGCCGTGGCGGACTGGTTCGACGAGCTGATCCCGCGGATCGCCGCCGCCCAGGCCGGACGCGGCGGGCCGGTCGTCGCGGTGCAGGTGGAGAACGAGTACGGCAGCTACGGCGACGACACCGCCCACCTGGAGTGGCTGCGGGACGCGCTGACCGGGCGCGGGATCACCGAGCTGCTCTACACCGCCGACGGCCCGACCGACCTCATGCTCGACGCCGGGATGCTGCCGGGTGTGCTGGCCGCCGCCACCTTCGGGTCGAAGCCCGCGGACGCGGCGGCCGCGCTGCGCCGGAGGCGGCCCGGCGAGCCCTTCGTGTGCGCGGAGTTCTGGAGCGGCTGGTTCGACCACTGGGGCGAGCAGCACCACGTCCGTTCCCCGCACAGCGCCGCGCAGACACTGTCCGGCATCCTGGACGGCGGCGGCTCGGTGAGCTTCTACATGGCGCACGGCGGCACCAACTTCGGCCTCACCTCGGGAGCCAACCACGACGGGGTCCGTCTCCAGCCGACGGTCACCAGCTACGACAGCGACGCCCCGATCGCCGAGCACGGCGCCCCGACGCCGAAGTTCTTCGCGATACGCGACCGGCTGCTGGCCCTGACCGGCGCCGAGGCCCCTCCCCCGCCCGCCGGTGTCCCGCTGCTCCCGCCCCGCGTGCTGCGGACGGAGCGGGGCGCCGGACTGCTGGACGGCCTGACCGCCATGGCCCGGCCCGCGGTCGGCTCCCCGACCCCGCTGAGCTTCGAGGAGCTGGAGCAGCCCTCGGGCCTGGTGCTCTACCGGGCCGCCCCGCGCATCCCGGCCGGGCGCCACGAGCTGGGCGTGCACGGCCTGCACGACCGCGCCCAGGTCTTCCTCGACGGAGCACCGGCCGGGATTCTCGACGGGGAGACCTCCGCCCTCACCGTCGAGGGCACCGGCGGGCCGGTCCGGCTCGACCTGCTCGTGGAGAACCAGGGGCGTATCAACTACGGCCCCCTCCTCGGCCAGGGCAAGGGCATCCTCGGCGGCGTCCGCGTCGGCCGGCGCCTGGTCCACACCTGGCGGATGCACGGGCTCCCGCTGGACGAGTGGACCCCGCGGGACGTCCGCCGGGCCCCTGCCTCCGCCCCGCCGGACGGCCGGGCCGGTTTCGCCACCGCGCACTTCACCGCGCCCGAACCCGCCGACACCTTCCTGGCGCTGCCCGGCTTCGGCAAGGGCTTCGCCTGGATCAACGGCACCCTGCTGGGCCGCTACTGGCACACCGGTCCGCAGACCACCCTGTACGTGCCCGCGCCGCTGCTGGCACCGGGCCGCAACACCGTCACCGTGCTGGAACTGGAGCGGTTCGGGGAGGCCGTCGAACTGCGCGACCGGCCGGAACTGGGCCCGCCGCAGGAGTACGTCGAGACGTTCTGACCGCGACCGCGACCGCCTACCCCAGCAGCGCCAGCAGCCGGGCCAGCGCGGCGGCCACGGGCTCGGCCAGCGGGCCGACCGCAGCCGCGACCCGCCCGAGCCGTTCCAGCGCCGGGCGGTTCGCGGTCATCGCGGCCCGGTCCGTCACGAGCACCGGCCGGACCTCCTCGACCGTGCGGCTCTGCGCCGGGGTGAGGTGGGCGGCGACGGCGAGGAGCGCGGTGGCCAACTGGCCGACAGCGGCGCGCAGTTCCGCGTCCGGGGCGCGGCCGACGTCGCCGTGGTTGATCCCTATGTTCGTTTCGCCGTGCTGGTGGATGACCGGGCCGTTGTAGGTCGTCCGGTGTGTCGGTTCGGTCACTGTCTGATCCCCGTGTTCGTCCTGCCGTGCTGGTTGAAGACCGGACCGTTGTAGGTGTATTGGTACACAAAGCGCGTGAACTCGGCCTCCGGGTGGTCGATCGCGTGAACGATCTGCCGGGCGATCTCCGCGAGCTGTTCCAGGTTCGGCAGCGTCACGGCCACGCAGGAGCCGCCTGCCGTCTCCACGGCCAGGACGGGCCGCACCTGTCCGGACCTGAGCAGGACGAACAGGAGCACGGCGGTCACGGCCAGGGGGGCGAGCGAGAGTTCGTCGGCTCCGGCGGCGCGCAACGCCAGGACCACCGCACCCGAGACGGCAGCGGTCTTCCACATCAGGCGCTGGCCCCAGGTCCGGGTCAGGGCGGGTCTGACCATGGACGCCTCGACCCGGGTGATGTTGTGCAGCGGGACGGCCGCCGGGCCCACCCACAGCGTCCGGCGCCGGACCGCGATCTCCACGTACGGCCCAAACGGCGCCGGAGCGCGGCCCGAAGGCCCCGACAGCGGTCCGTACGGCCCCGGCCCCGGCGGTGGCGGTGGCGGTACGAAATGTCCCCCGGCTGTCATGCACTCCCCCTCGTACCCACAGGCGCTCCGCCCTGCCGCACGGACGGGCGGCGGTGCCGCGAACCGTCCGCGGCCCGGCGTCCCCCCCCGACGCCGGACCCCCTATCGTCGTGCTCCGCACGCCCGTTCAGCAGGCCGCCGGTGCGCGGCGAATGTGCATTCAGCGCGAGGTCCGCGCCGCCGCCGTCTCGTTCCGGAACTGCCGGGGTGTCGTGCCGTACGTCCTTTTGAAGACCCGGCTGAACTCCGCCGCGCTGGAGAAGCCCCAGCGCGCGGCGAGGACACCGATCGGCAGCTCGCGCAGGGCGGGGGTGGCGAGGGCGGCGCGGCAGCGTTCCAGGCGGCGGCGCCGCACCGTGGCCATGACGCTCTCCGCCTCACTGCCGAACACCTGGTGCAGGGTGCGGACCGAGATGTGGTGGCGGGCGGCGATGACCCCCGGGGTGAGCCCGGGGTCGCCGAGGTTCGCCTCGATGAAGGCCTCGATCCTCGCCCTCAGGGTCCGGCTCCGGGTGTCGGCCGGGAGCAGGCCGGCCGCGTCGAGGTGCCCGGCGAGGAACGCGGCCGCCAGGTCGACGGCGATGGTGCCCAGGCGCAGGGTTTCGGCCACCGTCTGGTCCGCGACCTGGCCGAGGGCCGTGCCCATGAGCTGCCGCAGCAGGGATCCGGTGGCGCCGCGGGTCGGGACCGGCCTTGCGTGCAGCCGCTCCATCCGGTCACCGGGCAGCGGGAAGGAGGCCCTGGGCAGCTGGAGGACCGTGACGACGGAGCGCTCCGCGAGGTCCGGGAACACCGCCTCCAGCGGATAGGCCATGTCGAAGAAGACCAGCCCGCCACGGTCGACGGCCACGCTCGCGCGCTGCTGAGTCACCTGGATGGGGCTGCGGTGGACGAGTCCCAGCATGTAGGCCTCCGCGCCACCGCGCCGGATGTGCCGGGGCGTACGGGTGGCGTCCAGTGCGGGGAAGGAGAAGCGGGCCAGCTGCGCGGCGCCGAGATCGGTGTGCACGATCTCGGCGGGGAAGTCCCGCGCGTAGGGGCTGGCCATGGCGAGCGGCGCGAGCCGGTCCTGGATGACGTCGACGTACCAGCCGAAGCGGTCCTGGGCGGCGAGCGCGCTGTTCGACAGCGTGACCACGGACGGGGTGGTGGATGGCGTCACGCTGCCATGGTCGGGAAGCAGGTCCCGCCGGGGAAGCAGGTCTTCGGCCACGTCGGGGCCCGCGGGCCCCGCGGCGGCCGGGTCAGTGGAACTGCGGGACGAGCAGGTAGAGCCCGTAGGCCACCGCGGCGGCGCACACCGTGAAGCACGCTCCCGCCGCGACGTTGCGGGCGGGGCCGGCCGGACGGTCCGCCGCGCGCCCGGCCAGCGCGCGCACCCCCAGCGCGAACACCAGCACCACGCCGACGGTGGCGCCGAAGCTCACCACCGCGACCTCCGCGAGCGATCCCCATTTCACGTCCATGCGGTGCCTCCTGCTCCCCGGTCGGTGCCTGGTGCGGTCACGCCCCGGCCTCCGCGTCGGCCGGCGGGGTCGCGGCGGTGCCCGGCGCGTTGTTGACGTTCGCGGCGTGCACCGGGTTGCGGCGCGAGAGCAGGACGACGACGACGGCGACGACGGCCGCGGCCACCGCGATCAGCACCGTGCCCAGCGTGCCGCCGTGCACCACCGCGCCCGCCGCGACCGCGCCGACCCCGGCGGCGGCCGGCAGCGTCACCAGCCAGGCCAGCGCCATCCGCCCCGCCGTGTTCCAGTGCACCTCGGCGAGCCGGCGGCCGACTCCGGCGCCCAGGATGCCACCGGAGCACACCTGTGTGGTGGACAGCGCGAACCCGAGGCCGGCAGAGCTGAGGATGACCGTGGCGGACGTCGACTCGGCCGTGAACCCTTGCGGCGACTCGATCTCGACGAGCTGTCTGCCCATGGTGCGCATGATCCGCCAGCCGCCCACGTACGTGCCGCTCGCGATGGCCAGTCCCGCGGTCAGGATCACCCACGTCGGCGGGCCCGCGTCCTGGCCGAGTGCCCCGCAGGAGATGAGGGCGAGGGTGATGACGCCCATCGTCTTCTGCGCGTCGTTGGTGCCGTGCGCGAGCGAGACCAGCGAGGCGGAGGCGATCTGGCCGGACCTGAAGCCCCGTGAGACGCCGTCCTTCGGTGCGCGGGCGGTGACCCGGTACGCCAGGTACGTGGCGGCGAGGGCGGTCAGGCCCGCCACCACCGGGGAGGCGACGGCGGGGAGGACGATCTTCTCCAGCACCTTGTCGAAGTTCACCCCGCTGCGGCCCGCGCCCACCCACACCGCGCCGATCAGGCCGCCGAACAGCGCGTGCGAGGAGCTGGACGGCAGCCCGAGCAGCCACGTCGTCAGGTTCCACAGGATGGCGCCGACCAGCCCGGCGAAGATCATCCCCGGTGTGACCAGGGCGTCGTCCACGATCCCGCCCGAGATCGTCTTCGCCACCTCCGTGGACAGGAACGCCCCCGCCAGGTTCAGCACCCCGCTGATGCCGACGGCGACCTTGGGGCGCAGCGCGCCGGTCGCGACGGACGTCGCCATCGCGTTGGCGGTGTCGTGGAAGCCGTTGGTGAAGTCGAAGGCCAGGGCCGTGACGATGACCGTTCCCACGAGGAAGGTGATGTGGTCCATCCGCTCAGGTAAACAGGGCCGGGCGTCCGGCCGGGCGAAGGACACGGGATGCCGGACCGCCGCCCGGGACCTCCCCCGAACGCACCACGGGAGAACCGCGCCGGTGGAAGCCTCTGCGATGAACCCGGGACCGGACGGGCGCACGCGGCATCACCCCGGGTACGCCGAACCGCCGGGCGCGGCAGGTCGATTGTGCTGGGGTTCTCTGCGCAGGCCGGAGCTATCCGGCCGGCGGTGCCGGGGCGGCCGCCCCGCACCCGGCCGAACAGGTGTCCAGTTCGCGCGGTCCGCGGAGCACCGCGGTGTGCTCCGCCGGCCGCCCGGGGTTGCGGGGGCCACCGCCACCGCGGTCGGCATCGCCCTGCCGTACACCTTCGCCCCCAGGACCCAGACGCTGTCCGTCCAGGGGTCGGCCGACGGGGCGGTCTGGACGACGCTCGTCGGGCCCAGGACCTACCAGTGGGCCCCGAGCTGACCGCCTGACCGCCGTGCCCGCCCGCGGCGCCTCCGTTCGCTGATTACCGGCCCGGTGCGCGGGCCCGGAACCTCCCGGGGTTCCGGGCCCGCGCGCCCGCGCCGCGGGCGGTCCGTCAGCCGCGCGTTCCCGGAGCGCCGTCGTACAGAACGGGGTTGAGGGGGGTGGCGGGGACCTGGCCGACGGCGGCGCCGGGCATCCAGGCGCGGTCGCGCGCCTGGTGCGCGTTGACGGGCTCGGTGACCCTGATGTAGGCGTCCATGTAGATGACCGTCATGACACGGCGGGGCTGCGTACCGCCGTTCGGGCCGGCGTGGTGGAAGGTCCATCCGCGGTGGAAACCGGCGTCGCCGAGGGCGAACGGCTCGACGACGTCCTCGAAGTCCTGCTCGGCCAGGGCCCGCACGAGCTGCCGCTCGGACTCGTCGGAGATCGGCAGGTCGCGGCCGCGCGCGAAGTTGTGGCTGCCGCGCGCGAAGGCCAGCGGGCCCATCGCGAGGGGGGTCTCCTGGAGCGGCAGCCAGACGGTCACACAGCGGTCGGAGGACAGCGGCCAGTAGTACTGGTCGGCATGCCACGGGGTGATGCCGCCGCCCGGTTCCTTGTAGAGGGCCTGGTCGTGGTAGAGCCGGACGGCGTGCACTCCCAGCAGGGCCGCCGCGATACCGGCCAGCCGCCGGGAGAAGACCAGTCGCCTGACCCTCTCGTTCTCCCGCCACAGGTTGGTCACCTGGAGGAACGCCCTGCCGTAGGTGTCGCGTTCGCCCAGCGGCAGGTGCTGGGTGTTCAGCCGGATCACCTCCGCGGTGATCACCGGCTCGTAGCGTCCGACCGTCTCCGGCGAGAGCACACCGGACAGGTGCACGAAGCCGTCGCGGTTGAAGTCGGCGGCCGCGGTCGGCGGCAGGCCCGGATAGGGGACGTCCAGTTCGTCGGTCCCGGTTGCCGTGGTCACGGTCACTTCGGTGTCACTCCTTGCGTCCGGGGGTGGGGCGGGGATCACGGTCGCAGGCGGGGCACGGGTGCTGCCACGTCTGTGTTGCCCACTTCCGGTACTCAGTTGACACTTATCCGGCGGCGCTCATCCGGGCTACGCTCGCCCGCGTGAAGCCGCGCTACGAGCAGCCGCACTCCCCCGACGGCACGACGCTCCTCAGCTACCTCCGCCGGGAGGCGGCGTACGGCTTCGGCTGGCACTACCACCGCGAGTACGAACTCACCCTCGTCACCGAGGGCTCGGGCACCCGCTATGTGGGTACCACCGTCGAGCGCTACCGGCGGGGGGATCTCGTCCTGCTCGGCCCCGACCTGCCGCACACCTTCGTCTCGGACCCGGACGCCGGACCGGCCGGGGCGGCGGTGACGCAGTTCCGGCACGACTTCCTCGGCCCCGGCTTCTTCGCCCTGCCGCAGTTCCACGCTCTCGCGGACCTGCTGGCCCGTTCCGTCCGCGGCCTGCGCTTCGACGGTGCCGACGACGGGACGCGGGCGCTGCTGGCCGCGCTCCCGGCGGCGGAGGCCGCGGCGCAGACGGTGACGCTGCTGGACGTGCTGTGCCGGCTCGCCGCGGACTCCGCCCCCACCGCGATCACCGGCCCCGGCTACACCCCGGCCCCGGGCAGCGCGGTACGCAGCCGTATCGACGCGGTGTGCCGGCACCTCCAGCACACCCACACCGGCCCGGTGCACCAGGACGAGGTCGCCGCCCTGGTGCACATGTCCCCGACCTCCTTCAGCCGCTTCTTCCGCACCGCGATGGGCCGCACCTTCACCGACTACGTCAACCAGCTGCGCGTGGAGACCGCGTGCGCCCTCCTCACCACCACGTCCCTCCCGGTCACGACCGTCGCCACCCGCAGCGGCTACCGCAACCTGTCCAACTTCAACCGCCGCTTCCGCGAACTGAAAGGCCTGCGCCCGACCGAATACCGCGCGGCCCACCGCGAACCCCCGCCCACGTCCTCCGGCCCCCCCCGCTCACCGACCGCGGGCCGATCCCGCTCCGGCCGACGCAGCGTCAGTACTGGAGCGCATGATCGTGGTGTGACGGGTGCTTCCGTCGAATGATTGCAGTTCTTGCTGGATCTCCTCAAAACCTTGCGGAGCCGGGGGCGCCGGACCCAGGATGACCCGGCTGGTGTCGGGGCACGGCGGACAAGTCGAGGGGCGGCGGGCGATGGCTGGACCGGTACCGGGGGCGTTGCTGGGCGGGGTGCGGATGACCGACCGGGTCGTGGTGCCCTTCGAGGGGGCGGGGGCCGGGGTCGGCGGGCTGACCTGGGGACAGCGCAAGGTGTGGACGCTGATGGGGCAGGCGGGCACATCGATGAGCATGGGCGGGGCCGTGCCCGTCACCGACGGCCGTAACGTCGCCCACCTCGCGGCCGAACTGCGGTTCTTCCTCAGCCGCTACGCCTCGATGCGGGCCCGTGTCCGCACCGGCGCGGACGGCGATCCCGTGCAGGAGGTGTACGGCTCGGGCCGGGCCGAGCTGGGGATCCTCGACACCCCGGACGGCGGCGACCCGGACCGGGTCGCGCGGGAACTGGCCGAGCGGTGGGAGGCCACGCCGTTCGACCACGCCGAGGAGTGGCCGATCCGGATGGCGGCGGTGCGCAGCCACGGCCGGGTCACCCATGTGCTGGTGACGATCTCGCACATCGCCACCGACGGGGGCGGCATCGCCGTCATGCTCCGCGAACTGGCCGAGCGCGACCGGGGCACGGGCGGGGCGGAGGGACCGGCGCCCGCGATGGGTCCGCTGGAACTGGCCGCGCTCCAGCGGACACCGTCCGCCCGGCGGCAGAACGACATCTCGCTGCGCCACTGGGAGCGTCTGCTGCGCACGGCAGGACCCCGGCGGTTCGGCCCCCGTGTCGACCGCGGCGAACCGCGCTACCGGCTCGGCGTCTTCACCTCCCCCGCCCTGCACCTGGCCTCGAAGGCGGTGGCCGCCCGTACCGGTGACACGGCGTCCTCGGTGCTGCTCGCCGCGTACGCGGTCGCGGTGGCGCGGCTGACGGGCATCACCCCCGCCCTGATCCAGGTCGTCGTCAGCAACCGGTTCCGGCCGGGGCTGGCCGGGGTGTCCCACCCGCTCTCCGTGAACGGCCTGTTCATGGTCGATGTCGCCGACGCGTCCTTCGACGAGGTCGTGGCGCGCACCCGGCGGGCGCTGGCCGTGTGCTCGAAGCACGCCTACTACGACCCGGGCGCGCTGGACGACCTGCGTGCCCGCGTCGACCGGGAGCGCGGCGAATCCGTCGAGACCTCCTGCCTGTTCAACGACCGCAGGCTCGGCGCGGTCGCCGAACCGCCGGGCCGGGTGCCGCCCTCCCGGCAGGAGCTGGAGGCCGCGCGGGCGGGAAGCGCCCTGCGCTGGGGCAAGCCGTTCGACACGTACCTGGACACGCTGATGGTCCAGGTCGGGGCGGCCGAGGACACGGTGGAGCTGGAGATCCAGGTGGACACCCACCATGTGTCCGCGGACGGCGTGCACGCGCTGATGCTCGACCTGGAGGAGCTGGTCGTCACGGCGGCGCTCGACCCGGCCACCCCGACCGGTGTGCGGGCGGCGGTGCCGGTCAGCGATCTCTGAGCGGCCGTACGGCGTGGCCGGAGATCCACACCACCACACCGCCGTCGTTCTCGCGGATCGCGGCGATCAGCTCCTTCGCGCCCTCCACTCCCTGGTCCGCGAAGCCCTGGAGCTTGTCGATGTCGTCCTTGGTGAGATGGCACTCCTCGCTGTCGCGTCCGCCTCCGTCGTGCCCCCAGAGCCAGGGGGCGATCGCACGCTTGAGGGCGTCGGGCAGCTCGTGCCTCGGGCGGGGGCTGCCCGGCCGCCAGTACAACCTGCGGGGCATGGTGACCTTCCCGGTGCGTCGGGCGCCCGCCACACGCCTGCGGGGGCGCAGATCACGTTCGTCCGCTCAGCTTTCCAGACCTACGGCCCCCGGGTGGCGCACGGTCCCCGGCACGCCGTCTAGAACCGCCCCTGCCGCGGGGCCTCCACGCGCAGCAGCTCGACGTCGTGGGCGGGGAGGGAGGGCCGCCGGAGGAACACCAGCGTGACGGCCAGCTGCGTGGAGACGAAGGCGAAGCCGTTCTCCACAGCGAGTACCGTGATGTTGTGCGCCGACGACAGGTTGCGGTGCGGCACCAGGCCGTAGAGGAAGACGCGGCCGGGCACGAGTCCCTCGGGCAGGACGACGTCCTCGGGGGGCAGCAGCGTCCGCAGCTGCCATCCCCCGGCCACCGCCCGCTCGCTGAGGGACGCACAGTAGGCCTCGACGGCCTCCGCCACCGAGCCGGGCGGCGGGACCGCCGCCGACAGCCGGGGGGCGGGCGGGGCGTCGACGGGCAGGTGCAGGGGCACCACGCGGTCCGGCGCAGCGCCGCGTGCTCCAGGAAGTACGTGAGCAGGCCGCTGCCGGACAGTCCCGGGTCGGCGCGCAGCGGTTCGTGGGTGTCGCGCCGCGGCGTGTTCAGTTCGGCCATCGCCCGGTGCACCGTGTAGCTCGTCAGCTCACGCCCGGCCCACTTGAGCAGGAACCCGGCGGTGTCGTGCGCCAGCAGCAGCGCGACCGCGTCCTGGCTCCCCAACGCCCCGATCAGCGCGTCGCGGTAGAAGCTCACGGGGACGAACTCGCCCGCGTCGTCGAAGCCCTCCCGGATCCGGTGGGTGATCTGCCGGGTGAAGTCCAGCGCGTAGGCGGGTTCCCCCGGCGGGGGCCGCGGCGAGCACCGCGACCCGCACCTGACGCCCGGCCACGCCCTGCTGGTTGGCCGCCGCCGTGATCAGGCCGTTCACGTCGACCGAACTGTTCGCGTCCTCCGGCAGGGAGTTGCTCGCCATGTCCTGGCCCGGTGGACCGGGTCCGGGACCACCGCGTTCATGACGGGACGGCGGAAAGACGTGCGACCGCGGCCATCACCGGTTCGGCGACTTCCTCGCGCCGCAGGTAGGTGGTGGCCGGATGCGTCCACAGGGCCCGGGACGACAGCGGCACCGGCTCGGGCCGTACCCCGCCGGGGCCGGGCGCCACCAGGTCGGCGAGGCGGCGCCGGGGGGCGACGGGGTCGTCGCCGTCCCAGAGGTCCAGCCACCGCTCCACGGTCGGCGGCACCGCGGGGGGCCGGGGCGAAAGCCGCTGCCAGATCAGCGCGTTGGTCGCGAGGGGCGATCCGAGGGTGACGAAGAGCGGGACGGGACCCCCGTACTCGGCGAGGGCCTCCAGGGCCACCACGGAGCCGAGGGAGTGTCCGACGACGATCGCCGGCCGCCGGGGATCCAGGACGTCGAGCACCCGGGCCCTGATCCGCGCGTCCAGCGTCGTCGTCCGGCCGTCCGGACCGGGTCGTTCCTCGCCGCGGCGCAGATAGCGTCCGGGCTGGGACAGGATCCCGAGGGCCCGGGCGGCGCTGGCCCGCTGCACGCCGGTCTGCACCCCGGGTAAGCGGGCGAGTTTCGCGCACACCGCCGCGGCCCGGCGGACCACGCCGCCCACTCCCTCGTGCTCCAGGGGCCGCCCGGCCGGGTCCACCGGCTCCGGTTCCGCCTGGACCCGCAGCCGGGCGAGCGCGGCGGCCTGACCGGGCTCGGACGGGACCGGTAACGCGTCGATGACCTCGCACACGACGGCGAGGGTGAGCCGCGCGAGCTCCTCGTCCTGCTCCGGCCCATCGGGGCCCTGCTCGTGGCGGCCGGATCCGAAGAGGTCGCCGTAGTGGGCGAAGGCGGTGTCCACCGCCCAGTCCATCGTCAGACCCGACACGGCGTCCGCGTACCCGGCCTTCCTCGCGCCCTCGGCCAGCGCGCTCTTCCAGCTGTGCCGCTCCTCGTCCACCTCGCGCGGCCCGCCGATGCCGTGGACCAGCACCAGCTGCGGTTTGCCCGTCGTCCCCACGACCGTCCTCCCCCTGCCCCCGCCCTGTGCCCGACGGCCGCGGAGGCCGTCCTCGTAAGAGCGATGAAACCGTACCAACGTGCGCATCACGCGGTGCGGTAATCGGGTCACATTCACGGACAACCCACGGCCGATCCCCCACGGTCCGCCGCACCGTCCGACGGCGCCGCTCGCGCCGCCCGCCCGGAAGCGGCGCGGCCGGGGCCCGGCACGGCCGTCTTGACGGCGCTCGCGGTTCCCCCGAAGCTTTCGTGGGAGCGCTCCCATCTCCACTTCCACCCCAGAAGGAGCACCCCGTGATCCCCCACTCACTCCGCTCCCACCCGCCGAGACCGCGCGGGCGGGCCCGGCGGCTGCGTTCCCGCGTCCTCGGGACGCTGGCCGTGGCCGGTCTCCTCGGCGCCGCGCTGGCCGCCCCGGCAGGCGCCGCGACCGGCGCCGGCGACGAGGCGCCGGAGCAGATCCGCAACGGCGACTTCTCCGGCGGCACCACCGCACCCTGGTGGTGGACGGACAACAACCCGGCCTCCGTGGTGGACGGCCGGCTCTGCGCCGACATCCCCGCGGGCACGACCAACCCGTGGGACGCCATCATCGGGCAGAACGACCTGCCCCTCCTGGCCGGTGAGAGCTACACGCTCAGCTACACCGCGACCGCCTCCGTACCGGTCACGATCACCACCAACGTGCAGATGGCCGTCGACCCGTACACGACCGAGCTGTCCGAGCACGACCAGCTCACCGACGCCGCGGTGCCGATCGTCCACACCTTCACCGCCCGCACGGACAACGACGCCGCGCAGCTCGCCTTCCAGGTCGGCGGCAGCTCCAAGGCGTTCACCCTGTGCCTCGACGACATCTCCCTGCGCGGCGGCGCGGAACCCCCCGTCTACACGCCCGACACCGGCTCCCCGGTCCGGGTCAACCAGGTCGGCTACCTGCCCGGCGGGCCCAAGGACGGCACCTTCGTCACCGAGGCGACCGACCCGCAGACCTGGACGCTGAAGAACGCGGCCGGGACCGCCGTCGCCACCGGTGCCACCGTGCCCGGCGGCACCGACCCGACCTCCGGCCAGAACGTCCAGACGTTCGACTTCAGCGGCTACACCACCACGGGCGACGGCTACACCGTCACCATCGGCGACCGGACGAGCGAGCCGTTCACCATCGCCGACGACGTCTACGCCGCGCTGCGGACCGACTCGCTCGCCTACTACTACGACCAGCGCAGCGGTATCGCGATCGACGGCTCGATCGCCGGAGCCGCCTACGCCCGCCCCGCCGGGCACCTGAACGTCGCCCCCAACACGGGTGACAACGGCGTGCCCTGCCAGCCGGGTGTGTGCGACTACACCCTGGACGCCGCGGGCGGCTGGTACGACGCGGGCGACCAGGGCAAGTACGTGGTCAACGGCGGCATCGCGGTCTCCGAGCTGATGAACGCCTACGAGCGCACGCTGACCGCCCACGGCGCCGACGGCGCGCCGCTCGGCGACGGCAAGCTGAAGGTGCCCGAGCACGGCAACGGCGTGCCGGACATCCTCGACGAGGCCCGCTGGGAACTGAACTTCCTGATGGAGATGCAGGTCCCCGACGGTCAGCAGCTGGCCGGCATGGCCCACCACAAGCTGCACGACCAGGCCTGGACCGGTCTCCCGCAGGCGCCGGACAAGGACGCGCAGCCGCGCCGGCTCCACCCGCCGTCCACCGCGGCCACCCTCAACCTGGCCGCGGCCGGTGCCCAGTGCGCCCGGCTGTTCCAGCCCTACGACGCGGCCTTCGCCGACCGCTGCCTCACCGCGTCGCAGAAGGCGTGGACCGCGGCCCTGGCCCACCCGGACCTCTACGCCGACCCGAACGACGCCACCGGCGGCGGCGCCTACAGCGACGACAACGTCACCGACGAGTTCTACTGGGCCGCGGCGGAGCTGTTCATCACCACCGGCGACGACACCTACCGCCAGGCGGTCCTCGACTCCCCGCTGCACGGCGACACCGCCGCGGTCTTCCCGCCCGACGGGTTCTCCTGGGGCTCCACCGCGGCGCTCGGCGCCCTGGACCTGGCCACCGTGCCCAGCAAGCTGACGGCCGACCAGCTCGCGGGCGTGCGCGCCATGGTGACGCAGGCCGCCGACGGCTACGCCCGGGACTCCCGCGACGCGCTCTACGGCCTGCCGTACGCGCCCGCGGGCAACCACTACGTGTGGGGGTCCAACAGCCAGGTCCTCAACAACGCGGTCGTGCTCGGCGTCGCCGCCGACCTGACCGGCGACACGGCCTACCGCGACGCGGTCGTGCACGCCCTCGACTACGTCCTGGGCCGCAACCCGCTCAACCAGTCGTACGTCACCGGTTTCGGCGAGCGCAACTCGCACAACCAGCACAGCCGCATCTGGGCACACGAACTCGACGCGGACCTGCCCAACCCGCCCGCGGGCACCCTGGCCGGAGGCCCGGACAACGCGCTGGAGGACCCCACCGCGCAGAGCAAGCTGACCGGCTGCGCACCGGCCATGTGCTACATCGACGACATCGAGTCGTACTCCACCAACGAGAGCGCCATCAACTGGAACGCGCCGCTGGCCTGGGTCGCCTCCTACGCCGACGACCTCGGCATCGCCGGGGAGGGCGGCGGTACGGCGCCCTGCCAGGTCACGTACACCTCGTACCGGTGGAGCGGCGGCTTCACCACCCTGGTGACGCTTCGGAACACCGGCACCGCGCCGCTGTCCCCGTGGAAGCTGACGTGGTCCTTCGCCGACGACCAGCGGATCACCGACCGCTGGCAGGCGGAGATCTCCCAGAACGGACGGGACGTCACGGCGGGGCCGGTGAGCTGGAACGCCACCCTGGCACCCGGCGCGTCGGCCGGTTTCGGCTTCAACGGCACATCGAGCGGCCAGGTGAGCGATCCGAAGGCGTTCACGGTGAACGGCCGTACCTGCGCCACAACCGGGTGACAAGCGGGCGCCGCTGAGCGCCCCCGTCCCCGGCGCCCGTCCCGGTCCGTGCGTGGGCGTCGGGGGCAACTCGGGGGACAGCCCGCGCGCCACCCGGCGCGCGGGCTAAAATCCCAGCGGACGGGTCCGGGGCCATGGCCTCCCGCACCACCGGGGTCCGGGGTCCGGGGTCCGGGGCGCGGGACCGCGCGGTACCGGCGGAGCGCCTTCGGCGCCGGCACGAGAGGCGAGGCTCCCTTGCGCGACCACGAGAACACCCGCGACGCGGGAGTCCGCGCCCCACGCGGCGCACGTACCGCCCGCACCGCGGCCGCCGGGCCGGCGCGCCCGGTGCGGCGCGGTCCGCTGGGCCTCCAGGCCACGGCCGGCAACGCCGCGGTGGTCCAGATGCTCCGCCGGACGGGCGGGGACAGGAGCCTGCGGGACGAGGAGGACACGGCCGAGGCCGACCGTGTCCTGACCCCGCCCGCGCGGACACTGGCGACGGCGGAGACGCGCGGGACGGCGGAGACGTCCGGCGGCGAGGTGCTCCAGCGCGTCTCGACCCGGGGCGCCACCGGGAGTCTGCCGCTGCCCGCGTGGGACCGGCACCCTCCGGTGTGGACCGCCGCCGTCTTCGGCGCGGCGGGCAACGGCGGCCCGCTCCAGCGGATGGGCGGCACGAGCGTCACGGTGACCCTGGGCCCGAGCGTCAACGCGCCCGCGTTCTCGTACGGCGGCTCACGCCCCGGCGCCACCGAGTGCACCCTGGTCAACGAACTGAACGCCCGGGACGGCAGCGGCTGGATCAAGGGCCACCTGTGGAACGACAACCTGGGCGGCCACGGGGTGTCGCAGAACCTGACGCCCATGACCGACAGCACGAACCAGAACTTCAACCACCAGTTCGAGGAACCGCTCAAGCGGATGCTCCTGAAGTGCACCAACCACGCGCAGCAGAACCCCAACTCGCCCTTCTGGTACGGGGTCACCTTCACCGTCAGCACGTACGGCAGGATGTCCACCGACGCGACCACGCTGGAGTACCTCGTCCCCGAGGGGGTCGAGTACACGGCGAGCTATGTGCAGATGGACAGGACGACGAACGCCGTCGCCCCCGTCGCCGCCGCCCCGCAGGGTTTCCCGGCGGTGATCAGCTAGGCGCGGGACCGCGGGGCCGGCGGGGGCGGGGCCGTGGAGCCGCGGGGGACCAGGATGGGGACCTGGGCGGCGTGGGAGACGGCCTCGCGGTGCGTCATCACGTCGAAGAGCGTCTCGGTGACGTCGGCCCCGAAGGAGAAGATGTCGTGCTGCATGGCCGAGAGCGTGGGCCGGGTCAGCTGGCACAGCTGGGAGTCGTCCCAGGCCAGCACCGACAGGTCCTGCGGCACGGACAGGCCGAACTCGGCGATGACGCCGAGTGCGGTGACGGCCATGATGTCGTTGTCGAACACGATCGCCGTGGGGCGCTCGGGTGACAGCAGCAGCGTGCGGCAGGCGCGGCTGCCCTGGTCGGCGGAGAAGTCGGCGACCACGGTGCGCGCGGTCAGACCGAGCTGCTGCGCGGTCTCGGCGAACGCCTTGGTGCGGATGGCGCTGTGGCCGAGTTCGGCGGGGCCGCTGACCCGGGCGATGGTGCGGTGGCCGAGGGCGGCCAGGTACTGCACGGCCTCCGCGGTCGCGGCGGCGTCGTCGGTCCACACCGAGGCGAACGGACCGGCGAGCGAGGGGTGCCCGACGACGACGGCCGGCAGGCCGATCTCCGCCAGCACCGGGATACGCGGGTCGTCCGTCCGCAGGTCGACGAGGATCGACCCGTTGACCCGGTTGCCCTGCCACCACCCGCGCTGGACCTCGATCTCCTCCTCGGGCTCCACCAGGCGGAGCAGCAGGGAGCACGAGTGCCGTGACAGCACGCTCTCGATGCCGGAGATGAACTCCATGTAGAACGGCTCCAGGCCGAGCATGCGGGCCGGGCGGGCGATCGCCAGGCCGACGGTGTGCATCGCGCGTCCCGACAGCGACTGCGCCGCCTGGTTCGGGCTCCACCCCAGCTCGCGGGCCGCCTGGAGGATGCGCTCCTTGGTCTTCGAGGACACGCCCGGCTTGTCGTGCACGGCGATGGTGACCGCGGACGGGGACACCCCCGCGAGTTTCGCCACGTCCTTGATCGTGGCCTTGCGACCCTCCTCCGACGCTGTCGTGCGAGCCACCAGGATGTCCACCTTCAGATCGTTGCCGGAAATACCGGGCCGCGAACCCGGGTAGAGCGCGCGAGTACCTGCGGTCCCCACCCGGCTCGGCCCGATACAACGCCCCTCACTTTAGCCTTTGACCGTTCGGAGCACCATGTCCCCCGGGACGGGCCGCCCGCGGTGGGAGCGCCGGGCGGCCGACGTCGCACCCGAAGGCTACTCGAACGTTTTATGGACAGCTGTCCCCGGCCGCCCTAGGGTGAGGGCGCCTCGCCGACACCGCGGCCACCGGCCGGTCGGCTCTTCCGGACGAGCAACGAGAACCGAGGGACCGCCGTGCCTGAACTCCCGCGTCTGTCCGACCGCGACGCCGCCGCCCTTCCGGTACCGGCGCGCGCCGGCCTGCTGCCGCCCGGATTCCGCTTCGGGGTGGCCACGTCCGCCTACCAGATCGAGGGGGCGGTGGACGCCGACGGGCGCACCGACTCGATCTGGGACACCTTCTGCCGGACACCGGGCGCGGTGACCGGCGGCGACACCGGACGGGTCGCCTGCGACCACTACCGGCTGATGCCGCAGGACGTGGACCTGATGGCCGGTCTCGGCGTGGACACCTACCGCTTCTCGATCTCCTGGCCGCGCGTCCAGCCGGGCGGGCGCGGACCGGCCAACGCGGCCGGGCTGGCCTTCTACGACCGCCTGGTGGACCGCCTGCTGGAGCAGGGCGTGGACCCGTGGGTGACGCTCTACCACTGGGACCTGCCCCAGGAGCTGGAGGACGCGGGCGGCTGGCCGCACCGCGACACCGCCCACCGCTTCGCGGACTACGCCGAGCTGGTCTTCGACCGGCTCGGCGACCGGGTGACGTCCTGGACCACGCTGAACGAGCCGTGGTGCGTCGCGACGTACGGGTACGCCGACGGCATGCACGCCCCCGGCCGCCGCGACCGGTCCGCGGCCATGCACGCCGTGCACCACCTGCTGCTGGGGCACGGCGAGGCGGTGCGCCGGATGCGGGCGCGCGGCGGCCCGGAGCACTCCTTCGGCCTGACGCTCAACCTGACGCCCACGCTGCCCGCCACGCAGGACCCGCGGGACGTCGCCGCCGCCCGCCGCGCGGACGGCTTCGGCATCCGCATGTACCTCGACCCGCTGCTGCTGGGCCGCTACCCCGAGGACGTCGTCGCGGCCCTGCGGGAGGAGGGCATCACGCTGCCGGTCCGCGACGGCGACGCGGCGGTCGTCGCCACCGCGCTGGACGTCCTCGGCGTCAACTACTACTTCAGCGAACGGGTGCGCGCCGACGGTGTCCCCGTCCGCGAGGGCGGCACGACGGCGCTGGGGTGGCCGATCACCCCGGAGGGGCTGACCGACCTGCTGCTGCGGGTGCACCGGGAGTATCCGGCGGTGCCGCTGGTGATCACCGAGAACGGGGGCGCCTTCCCCGACACGCTGCGGGACCCGGCGGGCGGCCGGGTCCAGGACACCGACCGCGTGGCGTTCCTGTCGGCGCACATCGACGCCGTCGCGGCCGCCT
The DNA here is from genome assembly GCF_044332905.1 of Streptomyces sp. NPDC021224. NCBI lineage: Bacteria > Bacillati > Actinomycetota > Actinomycetes > Kitasatosporales > Streptomycetaceae > Streptomyces > Streptomyces sp. NPDC021224. The sequence continues at coordinate 130,250 of NZ_JBIRPW010000007.1, forward strand.
GCGCCGAGGGCGCCGACGTGCGCGGGTACTTCCCCTGGACGCTGCTGGACAACTTCGAGTGGGCGCACGGCTACGGCCCCACGTTCGGCCTGGTCTCGGTGGACCGGGAGAGCATGGAGCGCACCCCCAAGCTCAGCGCCCTGTGGTTCGCGCGCTTCCTGCACGGCCGGGCGGAGGCGGCCCGGACCGCGACCGGGCGCGCCCGCTGACCGTGGTGACCGTGCGCACCCCGTTCGGCAGCGTGCGGGGCAGGACCGTGCGCGGCCCGTACGGGGAGGCCGAGGAGTATCTCGGCGTCCCCTACGCCGGGATCGGGGGCCGCTTCACCGCGCCGGGCCCGCCTCCCGGCTGGACCGGCACGCGGGACGCGCTCGCCCACGGCCCGGCGTGCCCGCAGGAGCCGTCCGGTACGGCCGGGCTACGCACCGACGAGCGGGGCTGCCTGCACATGAACGTGTGGCGGCCCGCGTCCGGCCCGGGAGACGCCGGTCCGCTGCCGGTCATGGTGTGGATCCACGGGGGCGCCCACCTCTACGGGCACAACGCGAACCCCGTCACCCGCGGGGCCCGCCTCGCCGCGCGGTACGGCGTCGTCGTCGCGGCGCCCAACTACCGGCTGGGCGCGCTGGGCCACCTGACGCTCGACCACCTGCTGGGCCCGGACTACGCGGACGCGTCGAACGCGGCCCTGCTGGACCTGGCCGCCGCGCTGCGGTGGGTCCGGCGGGCGGCGCCCGCGTTCGGCGGCGACCCCGGCAACGTCACCGTGTTCGGGCAGTCGGCGGGCGGCGCGAACGTCGCGGCCCTGATGGCGATGCCCGCGGCCCGCGGCCTGTTCCGGCGCGCGATCGTCGAGAGCGGCAGCGCCGACCGGGCCCAGGACCCGGAGTACGGCCGGCAGCGCACCGCCGACCTGCTGCGGCTGTGCGGGCTGACCGAGCCGCGTGCCGGGGAGCTGCTCGCGCTGCCCGTCGGGCGGCTGGTGGCAGCGCAGCAGCTCCTGGTCCGCCGCCGTACCCGGCACCGGCCGGGCCCCGGTGTCGTCTTCCAGCCGACGCGGGACGGGCGGATCCTCCCCGCCGTCCCGGTCGACGCCGTCGCGGCCGGGAGTTCCTCGGACGTCGACCTCGTGGTCGGGACCAACCTCAACGAGGCCTCCGGCTACGCCCCGCTGGACGCGCGTGGGGCGGAGATCCGCCAGGATCTGCCGGCGCTGCTGGCCCCCGCGGACTTCCCGCACGTCCACGACCTCGCGGGCCGGCTGCCCGGACGCCTCGGCCGCCTCCTCGGCAGGCCCGCCGGGGCGGCCGAGACCGTCGAGGCGTATCTCGCCGAGCAGCTCTACCGCGAACCGTCGAACCGGCTGCTGGACGCCCGCCGCACGGCCCGCGGCCGCACCTACGCCTACCTGTTCACCTGGGCCGCCCCCCACGCCCGCGAACGGCGCGGCGCGCACCACGGCCTGGAGGCACCTTTCGTGTTCCAGACCCAGGACCTTCCCGGGGCCCGCGCGGAGACCGGGGCGGCCCCTCCGGCGGACCTCGCCGCGGCGCTCGGCGCCTACTGGACCGGTTTCGCCCGCACCGGGGTCCCCGGCGGGGAGGGACTGCCGGTGTGGCGCCCGTACACCCCTCCCGCGCGTGCGACCGCCGTCCTCGACACCCCCGTGCGGATCGCCGACGACCCGCTGTGTCCGTTGCGCGAACTGCTGGAGCGTCGCTGAACCGCAGACGCCGGGAAAGCGGAATCGGATGTTCTCCGCGGCCGCCGCGCAATTGCGCTCCGGGCCCGCCCGCGGTTCCCCGACCCGATGTCAGGACAGTTCCGGAACCGGCCGCCCCGGGGTAGATTCATGGGGAACGCCTGACGCGTTCACCCGTGCCCCGAACAATGCCGCAGCCTATTTCGCGCAATTGCGCTCGCGTCACCGGGAAGCGGCGCGACGACCGCCCCGGCTCCTGTTCCGCCGCATGACCACATCCTCGCCACAGCCGCACGGGAGGCCCGTTGTGAGCGATGCCCGCCTTTTGGCGACCGCCCTGGAAGACCGTGGCCGAAAACTCACCGAAGTGCTGACCGAAATGGCGACCCTGGCGAGCGCGTCCGCGGAGATCGCGGCCGGGGCGCGGGCCCTGCGAGGTGCCGAACGGGAAATGGACGCGGCCGGGGCGATAGACCCGGCACTGCGTCTGACCGTGTTCCTCCCCTCCAACAACATCCTCTACAGTTGCGTGCTTTTCGGACTGATTCCGGCCACCTATCTCGGACAGGTGGACATGCGTCCGTCCTCCCGGGCCAAGGCGACCTACTTCGCGGTCATGGACGTCCTCTCGGACCTGCTTCCCCCCGGTGTGCGGATGTTCGACGAGACGCAGCGGGAATTCGTCCGGCGGGCCCGCGGGTCGGATCTTGTGGTGTTCACCGGCAGGCTCGCCAACGGGCGGGAGCTGTACCGCGGCATGCCGGAGCCGAAGCCGACGTTCCTCGGCTTCGGCTCCGGCCCGAATCCCGTGGTCGTCGGCCCCGCGGCCGACCTGGGCGCCGCGGTCGGCGACCTGGTGACCGCCCGCCTGCACAACGGCGGCCAGGACTGCCTGTGCCCCGACGTGGTCTTCGTCCACGAGAGCCGGTCCGCGGAGTTCGGGGACCGGCTCCGTACGGCCCTGGCCGGTGTCCGGCCCGGCTCCCGCCGGGACGAGGGCCTGGTCAACTGCCCGCTGTCGTACGAGGACGCGTGGCTGCGCGCCACGGCCTTCCTCGACGAGCACCGCGACGCGGTCACCTGGCAGGGCCGCGGCGCCGCCGGGCGGTGGTTCGTCCCGGTCACCGTCGTGGAACGGCGGCTGGACGACCTGGGCGGGGTGCCGGAGCTGTTCGCCCCGGTGTTCAACGTGGTGTCCTACCCGGACGCGGACCGGCTGCTGTCCTGGTTCGAGGCCCCGGCGCAGCGCGACAGCGGCTTCTACGCGAGCGTCTACGGCGAACCCGCCTTCGACGGCAGGGACGTGCTGGGGACCTCGGTGAACTGCGGTACGCGGTCGGCCCTGGCGGCGGAGGACGGCAACCGGCCCTTCGGCGGCTTCGGCCGCGACGCGTCCTGGGTGCAGTCCGCCGACGGGCTGGCCGGACGCCCGCTGCTGGTCTCCGCGGAGGCCGCGCGGATCTCCGTGAAGTCCCCGGGGACGGCGGCCCGATGAGCGGCCGCGCAGCCGCGTGGGACATGCTCCTGGAACTCCTCACCGCCGGGGGCGACCGCCTGGTGTGCGGGGTGCCCGGCGACACCCCCGACCTGCTGGACGCGGCGGACGCCGCGGGCGGCAGCGTGCTGACCACCCGTGACCAGCGCACCGCCGTCTTCGCCGCCGTCGGGTGGTCGCGGGTACGGCGGCGCACCGCGGTCGTGCTGCTGCACGCCGGGCCGGGGTACCTCACCGCGCTCCCCGCCGTCTCGGAGGCATCGTCGCTGCGCCAGCCCCTGCTGGTGCTGGTGGTCGACGCGCCGGAGGAAGGCGTGGGGCGCGGCGGCTTCCAGGAACTGGACCCGATGGACTTCCGCGGCGGTCTTTACGCGTGGTCCCACCGGGTCCGCAGCCCGGCCGAGCTGGGCTGGGCGGTGACACGCGCCCTGCGGACCGCGGAAGGCCCGGTGGGCGGCCCGGTGCTCGTGGCGCTGTCCCGGACGGCGCTGGACGGCCTGCCCGCCGAGCGCTCCGGGTGGGCGCGGGAGTGCCGGGCGCTCGCCGCGGACCCGCCGCCCGCGCCCGCGGCGCCCTCCGCGAGCGGCGTCCGGGAGGCGGCCGCCGTCCTGCGCGGTGCCCGGCGCCCGGTCGTCCTGCTCGGCGGCGGGGCCCGCGACACCCTCGGGGACGGCCTCGCGACCGGCCTCGCGGCGCGGCTGGGCGCACGCGTGCTGGTCACCGCCTCCGGCCGCGGCGGCTACCCGGAATCACGCCCCGAATTCGCCGGGGTCGCGGGCCTGTACGCGAGCCGCGACGGGCTGCGCGCCCTCGGCGGAGCGGACGTGATCCTCGCGCTGGGCACCGCGCTGGAGGAGACCGCCCGGACGGGCTGGACCCCGGCCGAGGGGGCCCGCCTGGTCCATGTCGACCACGACCCCCGGGTGCCGGGGCGCGCCGTCCCCGCCCTCGGCCTCGTCGGGGATGTCCGCGAGACCGCCCTCCTGCTGCTGGACGCCCTGCCCGCGTCCGGTGGCGACCGGCCGCCGCCGGGCGCCGGTCGGGGGCCCGCTCCGGCGCCGGGGGCCCGGGGCACCGTGACCGCGCCCTTCTTCTGGCGCGCGCTGGAGGAGGCGCTGCGCGGGCTCGACCGGCCGGTGGTGCTGACCCAGGAGAACGGCCTGTGCGACCTGTGGGGTTACCACGTGCCCGTCTTCCGGCGTCCGGACCACGTCACCTGTGTGGTGCCGGGCGAGCAGACGGTCATGGGGTTCGGCTTCGGCGCCGCCGCCGGGGTCGCGCTGGCCGGGCAGCCGGCGGTGGGCGTCGGCGGCGACGTGGCGATGGAGTGCGCGCTGTCCTCGATGCTGGTGGCGGCCGACAGGGCACTCGACGTCCTCTACGTCGTGCTGCGCAACCGCTCCTTCGGCTGGCCGTCGCTCTCCCGGGCGGGCGGCCGGACCACCGCGTTCGACGGCGGGCGGGCCTATCCGGAGCTGTTCGCGGCGGCCGGGGCCCACGCGCGGGCCGTCACCTCGGCCGCGTCGCTCGCCCCGGCGCTCGACGCGCTGCTGCGCCTGGGCGGCACCCGCCTGCTGGAGGTCGGGATCACCGGACGGCATGTCGTCCCCGGCGCCGCGGAGCACGGGTCGTGACCGGGCGCCCGGCCCGGGGCGACCCGGGCCGGGCGGGGTGGGTCAGCGGCCGCCCCAGGTGTAGGTGACGGTCGCGCCCGGGGCGACCGTGGTGGTCACCCGCACGCCCGGTGCGCTGATGGTGGTGGTGTGCGCGGCCGTGGTGCCGGGGTTGTGGACGACGAGCGCGGTGCTGCCGTCGGGGTTGGTGAACGCCGAGGCCTGGAGCGGGGCGGGGTCGCCCTCGGCGGCGGTGACGTTCGCGGCGACGCGGACCGCGCCGGGCCGGGTGAAGCGGGAGAAGTGCGCGAGGGTGTAGTAGTTGCCGGTGTAGGTGACGGCGCCGGTGGCCGAGTCGACGTCGACGGTGCCGTTGCAGCCGGTGCAGCCGCCGGTGTGCGGGCCGTGGTTCTCGTCCAGGGCGAGGTTCCAGAAGATCATGCTGCGGGCCCAGTTGTTCATGGCGCCGATGGTGCGGGTGACGCCGCCGCCGCTGCACTCGGTCTCGAAGACGTCCTTGCCCGGGAAGGACGCCTTGAGCGCGGTCTGCGCGGCGGGGTCGCCGTAGTAGCAGTGGTAGGCCGTACCCGAGATCCACTTGGCCGCGGGCGAGCCGAGCAGGTCGAACGGGTAGTTCGGCTCGGGGTCCTCCCCGGCGTCGACGTGCGACTGGACGTCGAAGGGGTGCTCGGCCCAGTTGTGGTCGAAGCCGAGGATCTTCGTGCCGAGTCCCGCCGCCCTCAGCAGCGGGCCGAGCCGTTCGATGACCGCCGCCTCCTGGGCGACGGGCAGGTCGGTACCGGGGTAGTCGGCGCGCAGCAGGGCCTGCGGCTCGTTCTGGACGGTGAGGTAGTCCACGCGGACACCGGCTGCCGCGTAGGCCTGGACGAACTTCACCAGGTACCGGGCGTAGGCGTCGTAGATCCTGGGCGAGTCGATGAGCTTGCCGTCGATCATCGAGTCACCGGTCTTCATCCACGCCGGCGGGCTCCACGGGCTGGCGACGATCTGCAGCCGCGGGTTGAGGGCCTTCGCCTGCCGCAGCAGCGGCAGGATCCGCGCCGTGTCGTGGGCGACGGAGAAGTGCCGGAGCGCGTAGTCGGTCTGCCCGGCCGGTACGTCGTCGAAGCTGTAGTCGTACGTGGCGAAGTCCGACGCGCCGATGGGCTGGCGCAGCATGCTGAGGCCGATGCCCCGCTGCGGGGAGAACAGCTGGGTCATCAGGGCGTCACGGTGCTTCTTGTCCAGCCGGTAGAGCACGGTGGCCGAGGAGTCGGTGACGGAGGCGCCGAAGCCGGTCAGCTGCTGGAACCGCAGGCCCGGGTCGACGCGGACGGTCGTGTCGGCGACCGCGGAGGTGGTGGTGACCGCGGTGGGGGCGCCCAGTTGCGGTCCGGTGGTGCCCGCGTCGGAGACCCACTGCCGCACTCCGGCCGCGGGGGCGCGGTGCGGTGCGGCGGGGCTGGCGGAGGCGGTTCCGGTCTGGGCGGTCACCAGGGCGGTCAGCAGGGTCAGACCGGCGGCCGCGGCGGCCGCGCGGCGCCGGCCCGGTCTGCCGGGGCTGCGGTGGGAGGGGAGCACCGAGCGTGCGGACGTAGGGGGCTTCATGTCGCTCCAGAGGGCGTCGGGGCGCGCGGACGCGGAACACCGCGCGGTGGGGAACGGCCGGTCCGGCGGACCGGCCCCGGCACCGGGGCGGGCCGCCCTCGCGGGGCGGCCCGCCCCGGGCGTCACTGGGTGCGGATCAGGCCGTGGGCGTTCCAGAAGTCGCAGTGGTGGTCGGCGGCGAAACCAGCCGTCAGGCCCGGTCCTGGCAGGCGGAACTGCAGGGTCTCGGGGCGGTCCGTGCGGTAGGACGGCCACGGGCCCTGCCGCGGGTCGGGGTGTCCGGTGGCGACGAAGGCGCCCCACTGGGCGCGCATCGCCCGCGCCAGCCGCTCCTGCGCCGGGTCCAGACCGGTCAGGAACTTCTGCGTCCCGTCGCTGCGGGTGAACGTGAACAGGTATTCCAGCTCGGTGGTGTGGTAGGCGCCCCAGGCGAATCCGGGGGTCACGGCCTCGGCGGGCGCGGTGGGATCCGCGAACTCGTAGGCGTACGTGGGTGTTTGCGGCGCCAGCGCGTTCTCGATCGTCCAGGCGCGGCAGACCCGGTCGGGGTCGGAGGCGATGGCACCGGCCGCGTCGGCCGGGGTTCGGCCGGAGTACAGGTCGAGGATCCGGTCGGCCAGTTGCGGGTAGGACTGCCGCACCCACGCGGTCAGCGTCGCCTCGGTGGCCGGCTGGGCGATGCCCGGGTAGGGGCGGTTCTCGTCGTGGGTGTTGCCGATCAGGACGGGGACGTGCGTGAAGCGCCCCTCCGCGATGGCCTGGCGGGGGTCGAGCGGCAGCACGCTGCCGCCGATCGCCGGGGTGCCGGGGGCGCCGGGCCGGTCGACGAGGGTGGAGACGTCCTTGCCGCGCAGGCACCGCGCCGCGGTGGCCGGGTCGGTGCAGCCGACGGACGCGGCGAACGCCGTCCCGGACTCCTGCGCCGGGCCGAGCGGCTGCGCGTCGCACGCCCCGCTCTCGATGACCGCCCGGGTGAACAGGCCGCGGGCCGGCGGCGCGGCCAGCAGCCGGCACACGGCGCGCCCGCCCGCCGACTGCCCGGCCACGGTCACCTGGCGGGGGTCGCCGCCGAACGCGCGGGCGTTGGAGCGCAGCCACCGGAGTCCGGCGATCTGGTCCATGAGCCCGTACTGTCCGGACATGCCGTCGGAGGCCTCGGCGCCGAGCGCGGGAAGCGCCAGGAAACCGAGCCAGCCCAGCCGGTGGTTGACCGTCACGACGACGGAGCCGGTCTCGGCGGCGAGCGCCGCCGCCTGGTACTGGCTGCCCGACCCGTTGATGCCGCCGCCGCCGAAGATCCAGTACAGCACCGGGGCCCGGCCCGCGCGGACGGCCGGGGTGTCGGGTCGCCAGACGTCCAGGTAGAGGCAGTCCTCGGCGAGCGAGCGCGGGCCGTTGCTGTTCTCCGTCTGCGGGCACGCCGGGGACGGCCGGGAGGCGTCCCGTACACCGTGCCAGTCCGGGGCGGGCTGCGGCGGGCGCCACCGCAGGGAGCCCACCGGCGGCGCCGCGTAGGGGACGCGGCCGAAGAAGTCCACGCCCGGTGCGGCCTGACGCCCCGCCAGCACGCCCTGCTGGGTGCGCGCGTGCGGGGCGCCGTGCGCGGTGCGCGCGGCGGCGTCCGGGACGGCGGTCAGGGTCGCGGCGAGCGCCGCGACGAGGGCCAGGAGGACACCGGCGAGCCGTCTGCTGCGACTTCGGTGAAGAGCTGTGAGCACGTGTCATCTCCTCGACGGAATGCGGGAGCTGGATCGTCCGTACCGGCAAGCCGGTCACCCGGCGTCCGTCCGGGTGTGCGGCCCGGGGCGGGCCTTCCCCTCGCGGGGGCGCTCGCGGGCACGGCGGACCGGGCGGCCGCGGCCGCCGCGGGTGTGCGGGACGCAGGGCCGCCGTCCCCGCCCGGTCTGCGCCTCACCGTAGACGCCGCACCACCACTGCGTCTATAAAACGTTCAAGAACAGATCCCGGGAGCCCCCTACCCGGCCCGCCCTCCACCCCACCGGAACCGACACTGCCACCGGCATCACACTCCTGGTACGCCGCCCGTGACCGCACCACGGCCGCTCCGGCAACCGGGTCTAAAACGGTGCACTCCGGTGCCGCGACCGGCCCCCTGCCCGGGGTCGGCCTCCCGCCCCTCCTCCCGGACGGAGACAACAGTCATGGTCGTCAGCACTCCCGAGACGTCGCCCACCCCCTGCCCACCGGCCGGTGACCGGCTGCTGGCCGCCCTCGACATCGGCGGCACCAAGATCGCCGGCGCGGTCGTCGACGCGCACGGCACCGTCCTGCACCGGGCACAGCGCCCGACGCCGCCGGGCGGCGGGGCCGAGGAGGTGTTCGGAGCCCTGCGCGCGGTGCTGGAGGAGCTGGGCGGACTGCCGTCCTGGGCGCGGGTGGCCTGCCTGGGCGTCGCCAGCGCGGGACCGGTCGACATCGCCCGCGGCAGCGTGAGCCCGGTCAACATCCCCGGCTGGCGGGACTTCCCCGTCGTCGAACGGGTGCGGGGCCTGCCGCAGGCAACCGGTCTGCCGGTGGCGCTGTGCGGGGACGCCGTCGCGATGACGGCGGCCGAGCACCGGTTCGGCGCCGCCCGCGGCTGCCGGGACGCCCTGTGCATGGTGGTGTCCACCGGAGTGGGCGCGGGCCTGGTCATGGACGGTGCCGTCCGCAACGGCCCGACCGGCAACGCGGGCCACCTCGGGCACATGACCGTCGACCTGCTGGGCGATCCGTGCGTGTGCGGCTCCCGGGGCTGCGTCGAACAGCTCGCGAGCGGCACGTCCCTGACCCGGCGGGCACTGCGGAACGGCTGGCGGCCGACGGGCGCGACCGACGGCGCCGCGCTGGCGGCCGACGCGCGCACCGGCGACGTCGCGGCCCTGGCCGCCTTCGACACCGCCGCGCGCGCCCTGGCCGCCGCCGTCGCGGCCGTGGCCACGCTGGTCGAGATCGAGGTGGCCGTCATCGGCGGCGGTGTCGCCGAGGCGCACGACGTCCTCTTCCCGCCGCTGCGGCGGCACCTCGCCTCCTACGCGGTCCTGCCGTTCGCCGCGGGGGTGCGCGTGGAGGCGGCCGCGCTGCGCGCCGACGCCGGTCTGATCGGGGCCGCTCTGCTCGCGGACGGCCCGCGCCCCGCCCGCGGCAGGGAGTTTCAGGGCGCGGGGGCGACGGAGTCCCGGTAGGCGGGGTAGGGCGTGGCACCGGCCACCGGCGGGACCGCCCGGTGGCCGAGCACGGCCAGCAGTCGGCGCACGGCGTGGCCGCCCAGGTCGGCGGCGCCGTGCGCCATCGCGGTGATCCGGGGGCGGGCGAGGACGCACAACGGGGAGTCCTGCCAGGCCAGGACGCTCAGCGAGTCCGGAACGGCGATCCCCATCTCGCCCGCGACGCCCAGTCCCGTCACGGCTCCGGCGGCGGAGTCGTAGAGCACGGCGGTGGGCGGGCGCGGGCCCGACAGCAGCCCCCGGGTGGCCCAGGCCACCTCGGCAGCGCGGCCGGTGGTGACGGCCACCGCCGACGGCTCGACCCGGTGCGCGGTGGCACCGGCCCGGAACCGTCCGGGGCGTCCGCGCACCGGCTGGTCGGCGACGTAGCCGACGCGGCGGTGGCCCAGGGCGGCGAGGTAGCCGAGCATGGCCTCCGCGACCGTCCGGTCGTCCCACCACACCGTGGGGTGACCGCCCGGCGAGCGGTGCGCGGGTGCGGCCGTGACGACGGGGACACCGTCGGCGGCCAGTCCGCCGGTCGCCGCGAGGTGCCCGCTCCCGTCGTACAGCACCGCCCCGCAGATCCGCCCCGCCTGCCACCACTGACGTACCGTCGCCGGCCCGCCGTGCCCGGTCGCCCCGGACGTCAGGAACGCCTGGCACCCGGCGCGGTCCAGTGCCTCCAGGGCGCCGGCGAGGAAGTCGTCCGGGACGAGCCGCCCGCCGCTCCCCGGCGGGACGGCCGCCGCCAGGGCGACGGTGCCGCCGTGTGTCGCGGAGCTGCTGGCCAGGATCCGGGCCAGAGGGCTGGGGCGCCAGTCCAGGGCGGCGGCCGCGGCCTCGATCCGCCGCCGGGTCGCGGGCGAGACGCCAGGCTTCCCGCTGAAGGTGAGGGACACGGCCGCGGCCGACACCCCGGCGCGGCGCGCGACGTCCCGGATCGTCACGCGCCGCGCGAGCGGGTGGCCCGCCCGTGGACCGGTCACCGCACCGCGACCGGGTCCACCGCGTCGGAGGAGTTGACGCAGCGCAGTGCGGCGGGCAGTGCTTCCAGGCCCTCCCTCGTCCAGCCGGTGACGAGGAAGTCGGCGCTCTCGCCGGGCAGCAGGGTGACCAGGCCGCGGTCGGTCCGCGCGTCGGGGTGCAGCCGGTCGGCCTGGAGCAGCAGGTCGCGGACCAGGGTGTGCGCGGTGACGCGCACCAGCGCACCGCCGGGCCGCGGGACGACCTCGGTGGTCATCTCGGCGGCCGGGTAGGCGAAGTCGCGGTCGGGTACGGGGAAGCGCAGCGCGCGCAGCCCGTCGGCGTCGGCGACGAGGAAGTCGCGGCGGGAACCGGCCGGGAGGGTCACCTCCCCCGGCAGATCGACGAGGGCGACCGAGCGGGCGGCGACGGTGACGGGCACCAGGTGCTCGGCGGCCTGCCCGCCGTGGGCGTCGAGCCTGCGCACCCGCGCCCGGCACGTCCAGGGCGTACCGCTCTGGTTGACGGCGGCGAGCACGGTCCGCCCGCCGCGGTCCTGGAAGGTCAGCAGCCGGTCGGCGTAGAGGCGCTTGAGCTCGTGGTAGAGCGGCTTCTCCCGGCCGTCGCCGTCGATGGCGGCCCAGGACGTCACCGGCCAGCAGTCGTTGAGCTGCCACAGGATCGCCCCGGCGCAGCGTGGCCAGTGCGCGCGCCAGTGCTCGACGCCGGTGGCGATCGCCCGTGCCTGGTTGACCTGGGTGAGGTAGTGCCAGGTGTCGAAGTCGGCGGGGAGGGCGAAGTGGTGGGCGAGCCCGCGGTCCAGTTTGCCGTTGCCGTCCTCGGCCTTCTGGTGGTGCAGCATGCCGGGCGAGTCCGGCGTCAGCGGCTCGTCACCGATCGCCCGGCGGACGGTCGCGTACGCGGGCGGGGCCTGCCAGCCGAATTCGGCGACGAAGCGCGGCACGTCGGCGAGGTAGTCGGTGTAGTCCTGGCGGTTCCACACCTCCCAGGAGTGGGCGGTGCCGTGCCGCGGGTCGTTGGGGTGCAGGTCGCGGGAGCCGGACCAGGGGCTGCCGGCCCAGTACGGGCGCGTGGGGTCGGTCTCGGCGACGACGGCGGGCAGCAGGTCGAGGTAGTAGCCCTCGCCCCACGACGCGCCCGCCAGCGCGGGCTCCCAGTCCCAGTCGCGGAAGCCCCACAGGTTCTCGTTGTTGCCGTTCCAGAGCACCAGCGAGGGGTGGGGCATGAGGCGGACGACGTTCTCCCGGGCCTCCGCCTCGACCTCCGAGCGCAGCGGCTCCTCCTCGGGGTAGGCGGCGCACGCGAACAGGAAGTCCTGCCACACCATCAGGCCCAGCTCGTCGCAGACGGCGTAGAAGTCGCCGCTCTCGTAGATGCCGCCGCCCCACACCCGCACCAGGTCCACCCCCGCGTCCGCGGCCTGTTCCAGGCGCCGCCGGTAGTCCCCGGGCGTGACGCGGGAGGGGAAGACGTCGTCGGGGATCCAGTTGACGCCCCGGGCGAAGACGGGCGTGCCGTTGACGACCAGGGTGAAGGCGCTGCCGTGCGCGTCCGCCGCGGTGTCGAGTTCCACGGTGCGGAAGCCGACGGAGCGCTCCCACCGGTCGAGCGGGACTCCCCCGTCGTCCGCGAGGGCGACGGTGCACGCGTACAGGTGCTGGTCGCCGTAGCCGCGCGGCCACCACCGCTGCACCCCGGTGGCCTCGGCGCGCAGGGTCACCTCGCTTGCGCCGGGCGGGAGTTCGGCGCGTACCTCACTACCGGCGACGCCGAGGACGAGGGTCAGCGCGCGATCGGCGCCGCGGGCGGAGCGCACGACGCGGACGTGCACGGAAACGATTCCGGTGCCGTCCTCCCCCACCGTCACCTGCGGGCGGACCTCGGCGAGCCGGGCCGTCGACCAGCGTTCGAGCCGCGGCTCGCGCCACAGTCCGGCGGTGACCAGGGTCGGCCCCCAGTCCCAGCCGAAGGAGCAGGCCATCTTGCGGACGTACTGGTACGGCTCGGCGTAGGCGCCGGGCCGTTCGCCGACGAGGTCGCGGACGCGTTCGGCCTCCTGGTAGGCGGAGGTGAAGGCCACGGTGAGCGGCGCGGGTCCGGCGGCGAGTGCCTCGGTGACGTCGAAGCGGAAGGAACGGTGCATGTTGCGGGTACGGCCCAGCACGCCGTCGCCGAGGCGGATCTCGGCGACGGTGTCGAGACCGTCGAAGACCAGGTCGGCGCATTCGTGGTCGCCGTCCAGGCGGGGCAGTTGGGTGCCGTAGGTCCAGTCGGCCCGCCCCACCCATGCCGCGTCCGCCTCGTTGCGGTCCAGGAACGGGTCGGCGATCAGGCCCGCGGCCAGCAGGTCGGTGTGCACACAGCCCGGCACCGCCGCCGCGACGGCGGCGCCCACCAGGGCGTCCGGTACCTGCTCGGGGTGGGACCTGGTGGTGTCCAGGCGCAGGGTCCAGCCGCGGGTGAGCGGCGTGCTGACCTTCATACGGTCTCCTTGGGCCCGAAAGGGCTCGGCAGTAGAGGGGTGAGCGGCGGCGGTCGCCGGGCGCGGACGGCTACTTGGTCGCACCGGAGGCGAAGCCGTTGTAGATGAAGCGCTGCAGGGCCAGGAACACGACGAGGCTGGGGATGATCACCAGCGCGGCACCGGCGGAGATGACCTCCCAGTGGGCGCCGAACGGTCCCTTGAAGCGGAACAGCGAGGTGGAGATGGTGCCGAGGTTGTCGTCCGGCATGTAGAGGAACGGGATGTAGAAGTCGTTGTAGATCGCGACGCCCTTGATGATCACCACGGTGGCGATGGCGGGCTTCAGCAGCGGCACGATGATGCGCCAGTAGATGGTGAACGAGTTGGCGCCGTCCAGGCGTGCCGCCTCGTCCAGCGAGGTCGGGATGGAGCGGATGAACTGGAGGAAGATGTAGATGGACACGATGTCGGTGCCCATGTAGAGCAGCACCGGCGCCCAGCGGGTGTCCATCACGCCCAGGTTGTTGACGATCTGGTAGGTCGCGACCTGGGTGGTGACGCTCGGCACGAGCGAGGCGACGAGGAACAGCGCCATCACGAGCTTCTTGAAGGGGAAGTGGAAGCGGTCGATGGCGTAGGCGGTCATCGAGCCGATCAGCACCGTGCCGAGGACGGAGAAGAAGAGGATGAACGAGGTGTTCCACAGCGCCCGCAGCATGTGGCCGTCGGTGAACGCGACCGCGTAGTTGTGGAAGTTGAACCAGTGGTGCGGTGCGGCGAGCGCCCCGCCGTCGGCCATCTCGCCGCTGGTGCGCAGGGAGGTGAGCAGCACCGCGGCCAGCGGGACCAGGACGACGGCGCTGGCCAGGACGAGGGAGAGGTACTTCAGCAGCACGGCGACCCGGCCGCGGACCGGCGTCCGGCCGCGGGACCGCGGCGCCCTGGTGATGGCGGGACCGTCGAGCACCGTCATGACTGTTCCACCCTCTCGTCGGGGAACAGCAGGCGCTGCGCCCAGGTCACCAGCAGCACGATGAGCAGCAGCACCACGGCGGCGGCCGACGCGAGTCCGGTCTTGTTGAAGTTGAAGGCGAGCTTGATCGTCTGGATGACGAAGGTCTCGCTGTTGTTGGAACCGCCGGTCATGATGAAGGGGATCTCGAAGACCGACAGCGATCCGGAGATGGCCAGGATCACGCTGAGGCTGATGATCGGCCGGATGCTGGGAGCGATGACGTAGCGGAACTGCTGCCAGCGGCTCGCGCCGTCCAGGGCCGCGGCCTCGTACAGCTGCGGGGGGATGGACTGGATGGCGCCGATGAACAGCACCATGTTCAGGCCCATGAACCGCCACACCGACACCCCGGCCAGTGAGGTGTTGACCAGGTGCGGGTTGCCCAGCCACAGGTGCGGGCCGGCGCCGAACCAGTGCAGCACGGTGTCGAGCGTGCCGCCGGGCTGGAAGAAGTACAGGAACACGAAGCCGACGGCGACACCGTTGATCAGGTACGGGAAGAACAGGATGCCCTTGAACAGGTTCCGCAGCCGGGTGTCGAAGCTGAGGACGGTGGCGAAGTACAGCGCCGCGCAGATCTGCACGGCGGACGCGCCGAGGTAGAACAGGCTGACCCAGAAGACCTGGAACAGCTGCGGCCGGGTGAACAGGTCGGTGTAGTTGGCGAGTCCGACCCAGTTGCGGGTGGGGCTGATGCCGTCCCAGTCGGTGAAGCTGTACGAGAACATGTCCGCGACGGGCAGCAGGGTGAAGGTCACCAGCAGCGCGAGCGGGGCGAGCAGGTACAGCCAGGGGGTGCCCCACCAGGCCCCCGTCCTGCGCCGCGGGGCCGGGCGGCGGCGCGGCGGGCGGGAGCGGGCCGCGTCCGGCGGCGGCAGGGTGCGGGCGGGAGTCATGCGGCCCGCGGTCCGCGGTGCGCTCATGTGGTCCTTCTTCCGGTCGCCGCGCGGTGGAGGCGGCAGGGGTGTGCGGCAGTCATGGGGGTGGGGCTGCTCCGGCCCGGGCCGGGCCGGGCCGGGCCGGAGCAGCGGTGCGGCGGGGGCGGTCAGCCGAGGGTGCCCTGGGCGTCGGACCACTTCTTGTTCAGGTCCTGGAAGATGCTGTCCTTGTCGCCGCCCGCGGCTCCCCGGGCGACGTCGACGATGTGCTGCGGGTAGTCCTGGTTGTTCAGGCCGATCTCGGAGGCCTTGTCGATCTCGTCCACCAGGGCGGTCCTGCCGTACGCCATGTGCACGAACTGCACGCCGCCGTCCTGGAAGGGCTGGAGGTCGGCGGGCAGCGGCGAGCCCTTGACCGAGGAGATCGACAGCGCCGCCTGCGCGTCGCCCGACTTGTTGATGAACCAGTCGATCCACGCCCGCGCCGCGGCCTTGTTCTTGGAGTGGATGTTGATGCCGTACTGGTAGTCCGGGCGGACGACGGAGCAGAAGTGGCCGTCCTTCTGCGTCGGGAAGGGCATGAAGCCGATGTCGTCGGGGTTCTTCCCGGCCTTCTTCGCGGCGTCCTGCATCTGCACCACGGCCCAGGAGCCCAGCCACATGGTGGCGACCTTGCCGGTGCCGATCAGGGCCTTGGAGTTCTCCCAGTTGGTGGTGTTGGGGTCGGCCTCGGACAGCTTGTCGTGGACGACGTCGTACAGGAGCGAGTCGACGACGTTCAGGTCCTGCCCGGGTGCCCAGGGCTCCTTGGTGGTGGCGAGCTTGTCGTTGGCGGCCGGGTCGCAGCTCGGCGAGCCGAGCGCGTTGCCCCAGTTCGTCATGGGCCAGCCGTCGTGGTAGTTCGTGTAGTAGGGGGTGGCGCCGGTCTTGGCCTTGATCGCCTTGAGGTCGTCGACGAACTGCTGCGGCGTGGTCGGCCAGGTGGTGACACCGGCCTGCTTCCACACGGCCTTGTTGTAGACGAAGCCGTTGGCGGTGCCGATGTTGGCGATGCCGTAGACCTTGCCGCCGACCGTGGCGTGGTCGGTGAAGTCGTAGGTCTTCGACAGGTCGGCGGAGGTGCCCAGCGGGGCGAAGAAGGCCGGGTACTGCTTGAGCGGCACGGAGTTGGGGATGGACAGCACGTCGCCGTAGTTCGTGCTGTTCATCCGGATCTTGACGTCGCCCTCGTAGTCGGTGAGGCCCTGGAACTTCACCGTCACGTGCGGGTAGATCTTGTTGAACTCCGCCGCGTACTTCTTGGCGGTGCCGTCCTGCACCTGGTCGGTGCGGTTGGTGAGCACGGTGATGGTGCCGGTCACCTTCGCCGGGTCGGTGGGCACCGGCACCACGTCCGAGGACGCGCTGCCGCCGCCTCCGCTCCCGCTGCCGCAGGCGGACAGTCCCAGCGCGAGCACCACGCCCGTGGCCGCAAGTGCTGTTCTTCGCATGCCGATCCCACTCCCTTGTCACTGAACGGAAAGCGCCGCACTGCATGCCGCGCAGCGACGGACGTCTCGTCGTCGGGGCGAAGCGGCTCGATGGCTGCTTAACGTAGACGGAACACAGGCGGGGTGTCCATAGAACGGTCTAGTTTCGTGCAAGCGCGCCACTTCGGCCGCCGACGACCGGCAGACAACTGTCTCTTTACTTAACTTCTCTCACCAGGAGGCACTGTTCGGCCTTCCGGTGTACGGGGACGGCGCCGGTCTTGACGATCCCGGCGCCGGGTCGCTTGAATCGGTCGGGTAAAACGTACGATCAGGTGCTCAGGAGGATCCCGGCAGAGGGTGCTGCTGGAAGAACTGCCACATCAGGCTGTCGGCGCTGATCTCGTGCGTGACGGTCCCGTTTCCGTTGTCCTGCGGGGAGCCCGGCCAGGTATGGCCGCCGTCGGAGACCGTGTAGAGCTGCACCTCGGCGCCGTCCCGGCAGCCGCTGTACACCGTCCTGCTCACATGGGTGCTGACCTGGCTCACGGCGGGCCCCGCCGTGCACCCGTCGAGCCCGGCCCACGTCTGCTGCGCCACCGGCACCGAGTACTGCCAGGCCGTGGTGTCGCCGCCGCCGTTGTACGGGTTCGTGGCGTCCTGCTGCCCGTGGAAGGCGATCACCGGGACGGCGCGCGAGGGGGTGCAGGTCGACGGGTCCGGCCTGCTGCGGTCGGCGGGGTCGGGCCGCCCGGCCCGGACGCCGGCCACCGGAGCGATCGCGGCGATCCGGTCGGCGAGCAGGCAGCCCAGGGCGGAGGTCATCCGGCCGCCCCCGGAGTAGCCGGTGGCGTACACCCGGGCCGGATCGACGCAGGCGTTCGCGGTGAGGGTGTCGATCACCTGCCGCAGGAAGCCGACGTCGTCACGGGTGCCGCTGGGCGTGACGTACGGGACGTTCCAGATGTACCCGCTGCCGCTGGGCACCACCCCGGTGGGCGCGGCCACGATGAAGCCGCCCGCGTCGGCGGTGGGCGCCATGTCGCTGTACGCGAGCTGCCCGGCGCCGGTGGACTGGCTGCCGTGCAGGTCGAGGACCAGCGGCAGCCGCTCCCCCGCGGCGCGGGCCGGGACGTGCACCAGGACCTGGTAGGTCACGCCGCCGAAGGACACCGGTGTGTTGTACTGCCCGCTGCCCAGGCTCGGGGTGCACGAGCCGGGCGGCGTGGTCGTGCCGCCCCCCTGCGGCAGGTGCCAGAGCTGCCAGGCGTTGGTGTTGCGGTCCCAGATCTGCAGCCGGGTCCCGTTCGCCGTGGCACCCCCGGGCGCGTCGAGATAACGCCCGGACTGGGGGTTGCGCAGATGCCCGTCGGACTCCGCGACCCACTGCTGCGCACCCGAACCGTTGCAGTCCCACAGCTGCAGCTTCGTCCCGTTGGCGGTGCCCTGACCCGTCACGTCCAGGCACTTGCCCAGCGCGCGGACCGTACCGTCGGAACCGGCCGACCACACCTGCGCGGCCGTCCCGTTGCAGTCGTACAACTGCACCGCCGTCCCGTTCACCGAACTGCCACCCGCCACATCCACACACCGGCCACCCACACCCGTGAACGCACCCGAACCCCCACCCGGAGGCGTCGTCGGAGTGCCGGTCGGGATGTGGATGTCGCCGCGGCTGAGCACCCGGGAGTCGTAGTAGCCGGCCTTGACCGAGTCGTTGGTGTTGTAGCCGGAGTTGGTGAGGTAATCCAGCCACACGTTCCAGTAGACCCACTTGGGCTGGGCCGACAGCTGCGCGGGCTGCGGGACGCTGCCGACCTCCGCGAGGGCCATCGGCTTGTTGCCGCCGGCGATGGCCGACAGCGCGTTGTACCAGTCGGTGGCCGGGAACTTCTGCCACCACACGTCCAGGCCCACCACGTCGACGTAGTTGTCACCGGGGTAGTAGGCGGCCGCCTGGGACGCGGCGCCCTGGACGTCCTTGAGTGCCCAGACCCAGATGATGTTGTCCAGGCCCTTGGACTGCAGGTAGTCGTGGGTGATCTGGAACAGCCGCGCGCTGCCGTTCGGCCCGGGACGGCCGCCCCACCACGCCCAGCCGTCGTTCATCTCGTGCAGCGGCCGGAACAGCACCGGGATGCCGGCGTCCTTGAGCTGCTGGAAGTAGGGCACGAACTGGTCGAGCTTGTGCTTGTAGTCGGTGTTGAGCGTGGTGCCGTCGGTGATGACCTGCTGCCACTCGGCGTCGGACAGCTTGCTGCCGTTGACGGGGTTGGAGCCGCCCTCGAAGTCGCAGGTGGCCACGTCGGGGCGGCAGGCGTGCATCATCAGGCCGGGCAGCGCGCCCGCGTTCCACTCGGCCTCGGCCTCGTTGATCACGGTCTGCCGGTTGTCGATGTCGTTCTGGCTGAACCCGAAGTCGCCGTTCCACAGGCCCGGGTACTTCCCGGTGATGTCGTGGACCTTGCCGATCCACTGCGCGGGGTTGCTGTTGGCGCCGCCCTGCTGCCCGGACAGGACATGGTTGCCGGTCAGGCTCTTGAGGTAGGCGATCTCGTCGGCCTTGGTCACACCGGACGCGGCGGGCGGTGCCGCGGCGGCGCTCCCGCCGGTCACGGTGAGCGTGACGCCCGCGACCACTGCGGCCACCGTGCCGGCCAGCAGCGCGCGGGTTCTGGCGCGTAGGGACATGGAGGTGCCTTTCGTGAGGGGAGGGGTGATCTGCCGAGCGCCCTGCTCACGGCCCCGGCCGTGCCCGGTGCGGGGCCGTGCGGAAGGGGGGCGGCGTCACAGTAGACCCGGGGTGTGCCGGTGTCCATATATCGTTCAAGTAAAATTCCCGGCCGCCTCGCCGACACGATCACCCGCATACCGCCTGACCTGGGGTGTCGCTACTGCACAGCTTCTTCGCCTTTGAGCGTGGGAAGTGCCGTGGCGGGGCGTGGAGCCCGTCGGCGCGCGCGGTCCGCGGGCTGCCGGGGCAGTCGCGAAGGGCGGCGAGCCCCCCGCCGCTGGCACGTTTTACACCCGGATTGGTCCGCTCCATTGACACCGGCAGGGCGCAGTCCTAGCTTCTGGCGTCAGTTCGGTGCGCGACCGCGATGCCGTCACGGCCCAGTCGGCCAGGCCCGGTTGCCTACGCACATGCAACGTTCCACCCCCATGACTGCTCATGAGAGGGTTACCCCTTGAGGTCGAAGATCTTCAGGCGCAAGGCTGCCGCCCTGCTGGCCGTGATCCCACTGGCGGGCGCCGCGTGGCTGGCCACCTCCTCGTCACCCGCGTCCGCGACCGGCGCCTCGACCCCCGGCGCGGTGGTCGACTACCTGCACCAGATCAGCGGCAACCACACGATCAGCGGCGTGCACAACAAGGAACCGCTGAGCAACCCGTCGCAGTACACCGCCCAGGCGCACTCGATCACCGGCAAGTGGCCGGGACTGTGGGGCGGCGAGTTGGGATTCACCACGACCGACATCGCCAACCGGCAGACGATGATCAACCAGGCCAAGACCGAGTGGGCCAACGGCTCGCTGGTGAACCTCACCTGGCACATGTGCCGGCCCGACGTCGCCACCTGCGCCTTCGACGGCGGTGTCAACGGCACGTCGATGTCGGACGCCGAGTGGAGCCAGCTCGTCACCGACGGCACCACGCTCAACAACGACTACAAGGCCAAGCTGAACACCGCCGTCCCGTATTTCCAGCAGCTCAAGGACGCCGGCATCCCGGTGCTGTTCCGGCCGCTGCACGAGATGAACGAGGGCTGGGCGTGGTGGGGCGGCCGTCCCGGGCCGAACGGCAGCGCGCGGCTGTTCCAGATCACCCACGACTACCTGCGGTCCAAGGGCCTGACCAACATCATCTGGGTGTGGAACGTCAAGGACAGCGACGCCAACGGCGGTTCCGGCGGCGTCTCCAGCTTCTACCCCGGTGACAACTACGTCGACGTGGCCAGCCTCGACCCGTGGGTGCACGGCTTCCCGACCGGCGACTGGTACCAGGCGATCCTCAACACCGCGCACGGCAAGCCCGTCTCCCTGGCGGAGGTCGGCACGGTGCCCACACCGTCGCAGCTCGCGTCGCAGCCGCAGTGGACCTGGTTCATGATCTGGGCCGACTACATCACCTCGGCCAACTCCAGCTCCGGGCTGCAGGCCACCTTCAACTCCTCGCGCGTCCTCAGCCAGGGCCAGTTCACGCTTCCCGCGGGCGGCGGCACGACGCCTCCGACGACGCCTCCGGGTGGGGGTTCGGGTGCGTTCACGGGTGTGGGTGGCCGGTGTGTGGATGTGGCGGGCGGCAGTTCGGTGAACGGGACGGCGGTGCAGTTGTACGACTGCAACGGGACGGCCGCGCAGGTGTGGTCGGCCGGTTCCGACGGTACGGTCCGCGCGCTGGGCAAGTGCCTGGACGTGACGGGTCAGGGCACCGCCAACGGGACGAAGCTGCAGCTGTGGGACTGCAACGGTTCGGGTGCGCAGCAGTGGGTCGCGGAGTCCGACGGGCATCTGCGCAACCCCCAGTCCGGGCGTTATCTCGACGCGCCCGGGGGTGCCACGGCGAACGGGACCCGGCTGCAGATCTGGGACCGCAACACCAACGCCTGGCAGCTCTGGCACCTGCCCGCCTGAGCAGACCAAACCAGGGCGCCGGACCACCGGCACCCGCGCACGTCCCGCCCGCCCCGGCCCGTCGAACGGATGGCCGGGGCGGGCGCGACACGGCAGGATGCCCCGCATGACACTGCCCACTCCCGAACTGCGCACCGCCCGCCTGCGGCTGCGGCCCTTCACCGACGCCGACGCGGAGCCCCTCTACGCGCTGCACCGCAGCGCCCACGTGCTGCGGTACTGGGACTCGCCGCCGTGGACCGACCCGGCCCGCGCCCAGCGCTTCCTCGCGACCTGCCGGACGATGCAGGAGGACGGCACGGGGGCGCGGCTGGCCGTCGAGCGTGCCGACGACGGCGCGTTCATCGGCTGGTGCGGTCTGACCGGCTGGAACCCGGACTTCCGCAGCGCGTCCCTGGGCTATGTCTTCGACGCCTCCGCGTGGGGCCACGGCTACGCGACGGAGACCGCCCGTGCCGTCCTGCGGTGGGCGTTCGACACCCTGGACCTGAACCGCGTCCAGGCCGAGGCCGACACCCGCAACGCGGCCTCCGCCCGGGTCCTGGAGAAGCTCGGCTTCGTCCTCGAAGGCACCCTCCGCGAGGACTGCGTCGTCGACGGCGACGTCTCCGACTCCTGGATCTTCGGCCTCCTGCGCCGCGAATGGGACCCCACGACCGTTCCGGCAGCCGGCCGGCAGGCCGCGGCCCCGCCCGGCGCCGGGGCCGCCCGGCGCTGACGGCACCGCTCGCCTGCGACACGGCGGGCGCCCCGGCCCCGTGGAGGACTCCCAGGGCGCACGCGCGTGTCGGCCGACGGGCGGGCCGGTCCTACCGGGTCAGGATGGTGCCGTTGGCGAAGCTGTCGCCGCCGTCGCTCGACACGTAGTGCCAGCCGACGACGGTCAGGTGGTTGCCGGAGGCCGCCACGGCGCCGACGCCCAGCGGCAGTTGCGGGTCGCTCTCGGGCAGGCCGAGGGACTTCCAGCCGCCCGTGGAGGTGAGGCTCAGGCCTACGGCGCCGTCGTCGATGCCGCCCACGACGACGACTCCGTTCCTGCCCCGCAGAGCCACGGACTGGAGGGCGAACGTGCCCCGCGGCAGTCGCACCTCGGTCCACGCGGTGCCGTCCCAGTGCAGGGCGAGGCCCGCCGGTCGCTGCTTGTCGGTGTCGCGGGACCAGCCGACGGCCCATACGTCGTCGGGGGTGCGGGCGGCGACGTCGAAGAGGACGGCGGAGTCGGGGAAGGCCGGGGTCGGCGTGCGGGTCCAGCGGTGTCCGTCCCAGTGCGCGGCGACGGACTGGCCGGTGGCCTCGTCCACGCCGACCACCCAGACGTCGTCCGGCGCCACCTCGTCCACCTGGTTCAGGCTCCAGTCCTGGGATCCCGGGATCCGTACGGAACGCCACCGCCTGCCGTCCCAGTGCTGCACCACGGGGACGGCCGCAAAGGTGTCCTCGGTGTAGCCCTGCCCCACCGCCCAGGCGTCCGTCGCGGAGACCGCGCTCACCGACAGGAGGGCGGCCTCGACGGTTCCGGCGGGCAGGCCCTTGTCCGCGGTCAGGCGCCAGTGGCCGCCGGTGTAGCGCCCGACCAGCACGCCCTGGCCGTCCGCCCCCTGGTCGCCGACGAAGAAGGCCGAGCCGTCGGCGGCGGTGGCGATGTCGTTGATCCTGCTGTTCCACGCGCCCGCGCCCGGCAGCGACAGCTGCCGCCATTTCCCGCCCTTGCCGAGATCGCGCTCGTACAGGGTCGGGGTGAACGAGATCCCCCCGTCGGGGTCGGTGACGACGGTGGCGCCCCCGGCCCAGGTGACCGAAGGGCCCTGCTGGGCCACCGTCATCATCGACACCTGCCCCGTCGGCGTCTCCACCCACGGCCTGCCCCCCACCGGCTCGGCCGCCGCCGTACCGCTCAGCGCCAGCGCGCCGACCCCGGCTCCCGCCAACGCCGCCGCGATTCCGCGTCTGACGGTCACTGCTGCGTGTGCCATCGTCCGTGCTCCCCCTCGGTCGGTTCGGCGCATCGGGCGTGTGCCGGGCCGGCGGCCCGGCGCCCGTGCACAGTGAGAGAGGCCGTGGCCCGGACAACGGTTGCAGGGAACTCCTCCGTTCACCGGTCGTCGGGACACCGCCCGGCCGCCCGGCCGCCCGGCCGTCCGCCCGGGTGCCGCGGCCCCCGGGCCCCGGGGCCGTGGTCTACTGCCGTCCGGACGTCCCACCCGACGGAGGCACCCGCCATGACCACTCCCTCCCCCTCCACCCCGGAGCGCGCGGCCGCCTTCGGGCGCGTCGCCGAGGACTACGGCCGGCTCCGCCCGGCCCCGCAGCACGAGGCGATCGACTGGATGCTGCCGGAGCGCCCGTCCGCGGTCCTCGACCTCGCGGCCGGCGCGGGCACCCTCACCGCGCTGCTGCCGTCCCGCGTACCGCGGGTGTACGCGGTCGAGCCGGACGACCGGATGCGCGCGGTGCTCGCCGAGCGCCTCCCGGACGCCGATGTCCGGCGCGGCACCGCGGAGTCGATCCCGCTGTCCGACGCGGCCGTGGACGCGGTGATCGTCTCCTCCGCCTGGCACTGGTTCGACACCGACCGGGCCGTTCCGGAGATCGCCCGGGTGCTGCGGCCCGGCGGGCGGCTCGGCATCGTCTGGAACGGTGTCGACCGCGACGTCGAATGGGTGGACCGCTGGACGGGCGCCCTCGGCCGCAGCGGCGGCGGGCAGGCGCCCGGGGGCCGCTCGGAGCGCCGCGGGGAGATGCTGCGCGCGGCGCTGGAGCACGCGGACTCGCCCTTCGACGCGCCGGAGCACGCCGTCTTCACCACCACCCGCCGTACGACCCCGGTCGAGGCGGCGGCGCTGCTCGGCACCTACAGCCGTGTCATCCTGCTGCCCGAGGAGGATCGCCGTGCCCTGCTGGCCCGAGCCCTGGACACGCTCTGCGCCGAACTCGGCATCGGCCCGGACGACGGCTTCGACCTCCCGTTCCGCGCCCTCACCTGGCGGACGGCACGCCGGTGACTCCTGTTCGCAGAGGCTCGCTTGAGGAAATATGTAGGCCGGTCTATTCTCGCCCCATGGGACAGAAGGGCGCCGAGACGCGGGACCGGCTGACGGAGGCGACGCGGGAACTGATCGAGACCGGCGGATACTTCAGCGCCGGGCTCAACCAGGTGGTCGCGGCCAGCGGGGCGCCCCGCGGGTCGCTCTACTTCCACTTCCCCGGCGGCAAGGACGAGTTGGTCGGGACGTCACTGCGGCAGGCCGGGCGGTCGGTCAACGGCGCCATGGAGGCGCTGGCCGACTCCCCCGCGTCCGCGGCGGAGTTCGTCGACGCGGTGCTGCGGCACCTCGGCGACCGGCTGGAGGAGTCGGGCTGGCGCAAGGGGTGTCCGGTGGCCACCGTGGCACTGGAGGTGGCCGCGACCAGCGATCCGCTGCAGAAGGCCTGCTCGGAGGTCTACACCCAGTGGGAGGCGACCTTGCGCGCACGGCTGGAGGGCCGCGCGGACGCCGACGACCTCGCGGTCACCGTCCTGGCGCTGATCGAGGGGGCGCTCCTGCTGGCCAGGACGCACCGCAGCCGCGCCCCGCTGGCGTCCGTCGCCCGTCAGATCACCGCATTGCTCGGCTGAGACCGCCCGCCGCCACCGCCGCTCCCGGCGGATCCCGGTGGCGGGCCTTTTGCGGCCCTCAAAATATGTAGACCGATCTATTAGGAGGTCGTCATGGACGCGATCGTCTTCGGCGCCACCGGCTTCATCGGCCGCTCCCTGGTCGCCGAACTGCTCGGCAGGGGACAGCGGGTGGCGGCCGTCGTCCGCAACGACACCCTCACCCCCTGGCTCACCGGCCAGGGCATCGGCACCGGCGGCCTGACCGTCGCCACCGCCGACATCACGCGACCGCTCGGCGGACTGCCCGACGCGCGGGTCGTCTACAACTGCGCGGCCCGCTACGCCTTCGGCCTCGGGGTGGACGAGGCACGGGCGGCCAATGTCACCGGGGCGCTCAACGTGCTCGAATGGGCCGCCACGCTGCCGCGGCCGCGCAGGCTCGTGCACGTCAGCGGTTACCGGGTGAGCGCGCCCGAGGGCCGCCCCGACTACGCCGGGCTGGGCGCGTACGAGGCCTCGAAGTTCGAGGGGGATCTCGCGGTACGCGCTCGGGCCCACGCGCTGGACGTACCCCTGACCCTCGCCAATCCCAGCAGCGTGATCGGGCCGGGGCAGTACGTCGGCCCGGCCGCCCTCGTGGAGAACCTGTGGAACGGGCGGCTCCCCGCGCTGCCCGGCGGTCCGGACGTCTTCGTGCCGGTCGTCACCGTCGGCTACTTCGCGCGCTTCCTCGCGGAGATCCCCGCGGCGCCCGCGGGCGAGCACTACTGGGTGCTCGACGACGCCACCCCCCTCCTCCCCGGGCTGATCGGCACGATCGCCGACCACATGGGCGTACGGGCGCCCCGCCGCTTTGTCCCCGTCGGCCTGTTGCGGCGTCTGCCGCGCAAGCTCACCGGCGCGGACCCGGAGACGCTCTCCTTCCTGTCGGCGGACCGCTACCCGACGGCCTCCGCCGCGGCCTTCGCCGCAAGCGCCGGCCTGGAGATGCCGCCGGTCGCGGACGCGCTGCGCACCTGGGCCGACGACCTGGTGGCCGCCCGCTTCGGCGCCGCCACCCCCGGGATACGGCCGTACGGCTTCCGGTCCGTCGCGGGCTCCCGTACCTGGGTGACCGGCGAGCGCCACCGGCCGGACCACGTCCTGCTGCACGGGCTGCCGATGAACGCCGACCTCTGGGCACCTCTCGCCGCGCGCCTGACCGGCCCGGTCCTGGCCCCCGACCTGCCCGGACTGGGACGGTCGGCCGCCTCCTCCCGGCCGGTTGAGGAGTGGCTGGCCGACCTCATGCGCCCGGTCAGGACCCGGCCCGTACTGGTCGCGCACTCCCTGGCCTGCGGGCCCGCGCTGCGCTTCGCCGCCGCGCGTCCGGAACGCATCCGCAAGCTCGTGCTCGTCTCCCCCTCGTTCCTCCAGGCCCCCGCCGGGCGGCTCACCCGCTCGCGGATCGCGGTGCCGGCCCTGCGCCGCATGTCTGCCGCCCGGCTGGCCGCGGCGCTCGGCCTCCCGGAGGGACCCGAGGTGGCCGGCGCCGCAGCCGACCTGCGGCGCCCGGGAGCCGCGCGCCGCGTGGTCGGGGCCCTGCGCACGGACCACGCCGCACGCGAGCTGTCGCGCTCGCTCCTGCCCCGGGTGGAGGTCCCCGTCGAGATGGTCGTGGGCGCCGCCGACCCGCTGACCGTGCCGGTCGGCACCCCGGTGACCGAGATCGCCGGCGCAGGCCACTACCCGCAGCTCACCCATCCGGCGCAGCTCGCCCGCCACCTCGGCCCCGCGGCGGCCGTGCCGCCCCGGTGAGCGCAGAGCGCGCCGCCCGACGCGGCCGGGCGCCTTCCGGCGGGGCCCCGCCCGCGTCCGGGAAGCCGGCTGTCCGCACGGGCGGGAACGCCCTGATGACGCCTCACCCGCTCGCCGGGTCACCGGTGGCGGCGGTTCGGCCGTCCGCCGAGACTGGGGGCGTGGCCAGGCCCGATGAGCGGCATCCGGCGGGGAGCGACCTGCTGCGCGCGGCCGTCGTCTCGGTCGGCACGACCGCGGACGTGCTGCGCACCGCGGACGAGCTGGTGCGCGCCGTCGTACCCGGACTCGCGGACTTCGCCGCGGTCGACCTGCTGGACGGCGTGGTGGACGGCGACGTGCCGCCGCCCGGCCCGGTCGACGGTGCGGCGGCGGGCCTGCGGCGGGCGGCCTCCTGCCGCGCGGGCGGCGGCGTGCCCGGCGAGGTGCCCGTGGGCGCCGACATGACGTATCCGCCGGGCAGCCCGTACGCCCGCTCGCTGACCGGCGGGATGCCGCTGCTGGAGTCGGGCACGGGGCCCGACACGCCGTGGCTCGTCCCCGACGCGCGGCCCGCGCACGCGCTCGCCGCCCTGCCGCTGACGGCGCACGGGACCGCGCTCGGCCTGCTCCACCTCTACCGCGGACCCGGAGCGCCCCCGTTCGCGCCGGGCGACCTGGAGCTGGCCGCCGCGGTGGCGGTGCACGGCGCGGTCTGCCTGGACAACGCCCGCCGGGAGGCGCGCTCGGCGCGTTCGCGGCAGTCCCTGCGGCACGCGCTGCTGCGCGACGTCGTCCCGGCCCACCCCTCCATGGAGCACACCCGGCGCTATCTGCCGGGGCGGCTGTACAAGGGCAAGGGCGGCAGCTGGTGCGACGTCATCGCGCTGTCGAGCGCGCGGGTCGCGCTCGTCGCGGGGGACGCGACCGGTCACGGCATCCAGGCCGTCGCGCGGGCCGGGCGGGCCCGTACCGCCGTGCGCGCGCTGCTCAGCATGGATCTGGCGCCGGACGAGCTGCTGACGCACCTGGAGCACCTGGTACGGCAGATCCTGGCGACGAACGCGGCCTCGGGCGAGCGTCCGGGACCCACCACGACGTGCCTGCTGGTCTTCTACGACCCGGTGACCGGTCGCTGTCAGGCCGCGAGCGCCGGGCACCCGCCGCCGCTCGTCGTCCGGCCGGACCGGCCGCCGGAGGCGGTGGACATGCCCGTGGGGCCGCCCTTCGGCGAGCACGGCACCTTCGAGTCGGTCGGCCTCGACCTGCCCGAGGACGGAGTCCTCGCCCTCTACACGCGCGGTGTGGTCAGCACCGACGACGGCGCCGACGGGCCGGACGCCCTGGTGCGCGCCCTGGGCCGTCCCGCGGAGGATCTGGACGCGCTGGCCGCGCACGCGGTCGACGCGATCGGGCCGGTGCGGTCCGGCGAGGAGGACGGCGTGCTGCTGCTCGCCCGGCCGCGGCCCGTGCCGGGGCGCGACGTCGTGTCGTGGGAGGTGCCGCCGGAGCCCGCCTCGGTGTCGCGGGCCCGCGACCTGGCCGCCGAGCAGCTGACGCTGTGGAACGCCGCCGAGGAGGCGCCGACGACGCAGCTCATCGTCAGCGAGCTGGTCACCAACGCGATCCGCTACGGCCGTCCGCCGCTGACCCTGCGGCTGATCCGTACCGACCGGCTCGTGTGCGAGGTCACCGACACCTCCAGCACGTCGCCGCACCTGCGGCACGCCGGCGGGCTGGACGAGGGCGGCCGCGGCCTCTTCTTGGTGGCCCAGCTCGCCGACACCTGGGGCACCCGCTACACCACCCAGGGCAAGACCATCTGGGCCGAGCAGCCGCTCTCCGGCTGACCGGCGGCACGTGCGCCGCGGACGGGGGCCGTACGCCTGGTGCCGCGGGCGGTTCAGCCGCCCGGACCCATACCCGGGGGCGGGGGCGGCGGCTCGGCGCGGCGGTGCCGACCGGCGCGGTAGACCGCCCAGCTCGCCACGCCCGCCAGTGCGCACACGCTCGCGGCGAGCAGCTGCGCGGCCGCCGACAGGGCGAGGGCCGCGAAGAGCAGCACCAGCGCGAGGACGCTCGCCCACGCGGTGACCCGGCCGGAGCGCCCGGCGCGCGGCGGGGGCTCCACCGGGGCCGGTTCGACATCGGGCGCGGGTGGTGCCGGTGGGTGCAGCGGCTCCGGGCGGGTGCGCCCGAAGTCCGCGAGCGTCTTGGAGAGCTTCGGATCCTCGCGGGTGAGCAACCGTTCGAGGTCGGCGATCACTCGTCGTTCGTGCAGGGAAAGGACCATCGTGCGCCTCCTCACCCGAGGGGCCCGGCTACCGTCGCCGGCGTTCACTGACCGTAGCGGCGGCTTCGGCCGCTCATGTCCACCGACTACCCGGCGACATACCCGCCCAATCGGGTGAATCCCGGGCTTTTCTCCGGACCGCGCACCGGGGGGCGGCAGCGCCGGGCCGGGGCCACGATGGAGGGATGGACACGCACACGGGGTGCGCGCTCGTGGTCGTCGACATGATCAGCACCTACGACCACCCGGACGCGGATCTGCTGGTCGCGTCGGTGCGGGAGGCGCTGCCCGCCGTCACCCGGGCACTGGCCGGGGCCCGGCGGCACGGCACCGAGGTGATCTACGTCAACGACAACTTCGGCCGCTGGCGCTCCCACCACGACGAGCTGGTGGCGGCCGCGCTCCGCGGCCCGCACGCCGACCTGGTGCGGCCCGTGGTGCCCGACGAGGACTCGCTCTTCGTGGTCAAGGCCCGTCATTCGGTCTTCTTCCAGACACCGCTGGAGTACCTGCTCCAGCAGCATCGCATCGGCCATGTGGTGCTGTGCGGCCAGGCGACCGAGCAGTGCGTGCTCTACTCGGCGCTGGACGCGCACATCCGGCATCTGGACGTGACGGTGCTGCGCGACGCCGTGGCCCACATCCACGCCGACCTGGCGGACGCGGCGCTGCGGATGATGGAGCGCAACATGGGCGCCCGGCTCACGGACACCGACGCCATGCGCTGGTGACGCCCGCCGGGCCGGTGACAGCCCGGTGACGGCCCGGACGCGGATCGCCCGCCGTACCGGGGTTCGGCCGGCTCCTCACGGGTAGCCGCAGGGCCTACGCACCAGGTGGGAGGTGGGTCGCATGGCCGGGACCGACCGGCAGGACATCACGCACGCGCTCCTGGACGGCTACGGCCGCACGTACGCCGAGCAGGCGGGGATCCGTATGCGGGACACCCCGCAGCCGCTCTACCGGCTGCTGGTGCTCGCGGATCTGCTGAGCGCCCGGATCAGGGCCGACATCGCGGTGGCCGCGGCGAAGGAGCTGTCCGCGGCGGGCATGCGCGATCCGCGCGGGATGGCGGACGCCACGTGGCAGCAGCGGGTCGACGCGCTCGGCCGGGGCGGCTACCGCCGCTACGACGAGAGCACCGCGACCCGGCTCGGCGAGGGCGCCGACCTGGCGCAGGAGCGCTACGGCGGCGATCTGCGCCGGCTGCGCGACGCCGCGGACGGCGACGTGGCGGAGATCCGCGGGCGCCTGCGCGACTTCCCCGGCATCGGTCCGGCCGGTGCGGACATCTTCCTGCGCGAGGTGCAGACGGTGTGGCCGCAGGTCGCCCCCTACTTCGGCGCGAAGGCCGAGCAGGGCGCCGGTGCGCTGGGACTGCCGCGCTCGCCGGGGAGGCTCGCCGGTCTCGCGGAGGACGCGGAGACCGATCCGGCGGTGCTCGCGGCCGCGCTGGTACGGGTCTCGCTGGACAGGAAGGGCCCCGAGACGGTCCGCGAGGCCGCGCGCTGAACGCGTCCGCCGCGTGCCGCCCGGCCGGGCGGCGCGCGGCGGACGGGCCGTCAGTGGACCAGCAGGTAGACGTAGCCGCCGGAGCTCTGGCACAGGAAGTTCGGGCCCCAGAGGTTGTAGCCGGCGATCCCGGCGGCCTGGCACTGGTCGTAGGTGTAGTAGACGCCCTGGGTGCGCCATTCGCCCGCCGCGTGGGCGGAGGTCGCGGTGGCGAGGGGGGCGAGGACGGCGGCCGCGGCTGCGGCGACGGCGGCCGTTGCGATACGTCGCTTCACGTGCCAACTCCTTTTGTGTCGAGACGTGCTGACATAACGTCATATCTCATGGGAGGTGGTGCGATGTCGCTCGCATGCTAGCCGCCGCCGCACCAAGAGGTCCAGACCAATAGGAAGCCTCGTTCGCCCCCCTCCCCGCACCCGCCCCGCCGTTCACTGCGGCCTCGGGAGCCGACGCCGCCGCAGCAGGCCGGGGAGGGTCACGAGCGCCGAGCACCAGCACGGACGCGCCGACGACACGCAGTCCGGTGTCCGCGGCCGTGACGAACGCGGTGACGACCGCGGGACGGTGCGCCGGGCCCGCCACGGCCAGCGCCTGGGCGACGGTGTGCGGGTCGCCGTGCGCGCGGACGGCCTCCGGCAGGGCCGCGGTGAAACGCGCGGTCAGAACGGTGCCGATGACCGCGACGCCCAGCGCGCTGCCGAACTCCCGGGTCGTCGCCTGGAGTCCGGCGCCCACGCCCGCCCGGTCCGGCGGCAGCGAGCCCGCGATGGCGCCCGAGAGCGTGGGCAGCGCGAGGGCCACACCGACGCCGGTGACGACGAGCCAGCAGGCGTACACCGCGTACGGCGTGCCGGTGCCGCTTAGGGACAGACCCAGCAGGCCGCCGCCGGTGAAGGCGAAGGCGAGCGCGGTGGTCGCGTCCAGCCCGATCCGCCGGACGAGGGCGCCGGTGTACCGGGCGGCGACAATGACCGGCCCGGTCAGCGGGATCACGCCGAGCCCGGTGCGCAGCACCCCGAACCCCTTGCCGTACTGGAGGAAGGAGGCGTTGACGTAGAAGAGGGCGAACATCCCGAAGAAGACGGCCGTCATGCCCAGGCAGGCGGCGCGCAGCCCGGGCACGCGCAGCAGGCGCGGGTCGAACAGCGGGTCCGCGACGCGCAGCTCCACCAGCGTCCACGCGGTGAACAGCAGGGCGGCTCCCACGAAGCCGCCGATCACGACCGGGCTCCCCCAGCCGGACTCCGGGCCCTGCACGATGCCAACCAGCAGCGCCACGGACGCGGCGACCAGCAGCGCCGTGCCCGGCGGGTCCAGGCGGCGGGCGTGCCGGGCGGAGACCGGGACGAGTCGCGCGGTGAGCGCGGCCAGCAGCAGGGCGGCTGGCACACCCGCGGCGAACAGCCAGCGCCACGACCCCGCGTCCAGCACCGTGCCGCCCCCGACGTTGCCCGCGACCCCGCCGACGCCGGTCATCGCGGCCCAGGTCGCGACGGCCGCGCCCGCGCGCTCGCGCGGCACCGCGTGCAGCAGCACCGCGAGGGTGTTGGGCAGCACGGCCGCGGCGCCGACACCGGTGACCGCGCGCCCGGCGAGCAGCAGCGGCAGCCCGGGGGCGAGGGCCGACAGCAGCGCGCCGCACGCGAAGAGCACGAGTCCGGCGAGCAGCACGCCCTTGCGGCCGAACCGGTCGCCGGCCGCGCCACCGGGTATGACCAGGCACGCGAAGACCACCACATAGGTGTCGACGATCCACACCAGCGCGGAGGCCGACGGGTGCAGGGCGCTCGCCGCGAGCATCGGGACGGTGAGGTTGACGGCGGCGACCGTGCCGACGACGAGGACGACGCAGGCGCACATCAGCGCGAGCGCCGCGCCCTGGTGGCGCGCGGGCGGCGCGGCGGGCGGTACCGGGGGCGGGGCCGCGGGCGCGCGGTCCGCGGGGCGTTCGAGTCCGTTGGTTCCCATGCCCGCGACGCTAGAAAGAGCGGACACTTTCCCGCCACGCAACTTTGACAAGCCACCGTTGCGTGGCACGCAATCTACACTCCCCGTGTGACCGTTCCGTCCGCCGAACTCGACCTCAACCTCCTGCGGGTCTTCGACGCCCTGCTGGCCGAGTCGAGCGTGACGGCCGCCGCCGAGCGGCTGCATCTGTCCGTCCCGGCGACCAGCCGCGCCCTCGCCCGGCTGCGGCGGGCCATGGGCGACCCGGTGCTGGTGCGGGCCGGGCGCGGCATGGCGCCGACGCCGTACGCGCTGCGCGTCGCACCGCGGGTGCGCTCGCTGCTGGACGAGGCCGCCGCGCTGGTCAGCGCGGACCGCGAGGTCAGGCCCGCGGACCTGGAGCGCACCTTCACCGTCCGGATCAACGACGGGGTGGCCGCGACGCTCGCTGCCGCGGCCGTGGCGGCGATCTCGGCGGCCGCGCCGGGCGTGGTGCTGCGGTTCGTGGCCGAGGGCGCCGAGAGCGTGGAGGCGCTGCGGGACGGCAGCGTCGATCTGGACATCGGCGTCGGCGAGGACGCGGCGCCCGACGTCCGGTCGGCGCGGCTCTACCGCGAGCAGGTCGTCGCGGTGGTGCGCGCCACGAGCCCGCTGGGCCGCGGGCGTCCGCCGACCCTGCGCGAGCTGTGCGGGCCCCCGCACGTCTCGGCCTCCCGCCGGGGACGCGGCCGGGGCCCGCTCGACGACGTCCTGGAGGCGGCGGGGCTGCGCCGCCGGGTCGCCGTCGTGGTGCCGACCTTCGCGGTGGCGGCGCTGCTGGTGGCGTCCAGCCCGTACGTGGGGCTGGTGCCGCGGCGGCTGGCCGAGTCGTACGCGGACGGGCTGGGGCTGCGCTGGTTCCCCGTCCCGGCCCCGCTGCCCGCGATCGACGTGCGCCAGCAGTGGCACGCCCGGCTCGACGCCGACCCCGCCCACCGCTGGCTGCGCACGACCCTGGCCGCCGCCCTGGACTGACGTGCGGTCAGCCGAGCGGTCCGGCCCCCCTTCCCGCCGCCGCGCCCCGCACCAGGACGGCGAGGGTGCTGCGGGCCGCGCCGCGCAGGGCGGGGCGGCGTGCGAAGGTCGCGGTGAAGGCGAGGACGGAGACCGTGCCGCCGTAGAGGACGGCGGCCACTGCGGAGAGGAGCCCGATCACCATCGGGCACGCACCCTTCTTCCCCCACTCGGCCCGCCCGGGAACGAAGAGCCGGGGCGGGCGACGATGCGTCCTCCCCAGGATACCCGCGCCGTCAACTCCCCCGCGGGGCACGGAAGTAGCCTGCGCCCCATGCCGTTTCCCGATGAGCCGGGCCGCCCGCTCGCGGTGGTCGGGCACCGGCCCGAGTGGGCCGCGGAGTTCGAACGGATCGCCGCGCCGCTGCGGCAGTCGCTGGGCGGCGCCGCGCTCGCGATCGACCATGTGGGGTCCACGTCCGTGCCGGGGCCGGCCGCCGAGGACTGCGTGGACGTGCAGGTGCGGGTGCGGTCGCTGACCGGGCAGGACGACGAGCGGTACACCGCGCCGCTCGCCGCGCTCGGCTTCCGCCGCCGCCCCGAGCCGTGGAACCGCGCCGAGATCTGCGGCGGCCGGGAGTGCCGCAAGCTGGTCTTCGCGCCGCCCGTCGGCGCCCGCTCCTGCAACGTCCACCTGCGCGTGTACGACGGGCCGAACACCCGCTTCGCGCTGCTCTTCCGGGACTACCTGCGCGCGGACGCCGAATCCCGGCAGGCATGGGGTGACTTCAAGCAGCGGCTCGCGCTCGCCGTGCCCGACCTGTCCGGCTACGGGCAGATCAAGGCGCCCGCGACGCTGGTGCTGATGGCGGCGGCCGAGCGCTGGGCCGCCGCCACCGGCCGGCGCGTCCCGCCGCCCGCTACGCCCGGTCCTCCACCACGTCCGCGACCACGCAGCTGACGTTGTCGGGGCCGCCGCGGCCGTTGGCGAGGCCGACGAGTTCGCGTACCGCGGGCTCGGGTCCCGCCGCCGAGGCGAGGATCCGGTGGATCTCCTCGGTGGGCACGGCGGCCGGCAGTCCGTCGGAGCACAGCAGGTAGCGGTCGCCGCGCCGGGCGTCCTGGAGCTTCAGATCCGCGGTGGCGTCGGCGCCGCCGCCGAGCGCCCGCACCAGCAGCGACCGCTGCGGGTGGGAGGCGGCCTCGTCGGGGCTCAGCCGCCCGTCGTCGATCATCGCCTGCACCGCGGTGTGGTCGTGCGTGATGCGGAACAGCTCCCCGTCGCGCAGCAGGTAGACACGGGAGTCGCCGATGTGGACGAGGGCGAGCTGCGACCCGGTCCACAGCATCGCGGTGAGCGTGGTCCCGGACCCGCCGGCGTCGGCGGCCGCGGCGGCGCCGTGCACGGCCCGTCCGGCCTGCTCGACGGCGTCCTCCAGGGCGCCCAGCAGCTCGCCCGCCGGGAGGGCGGCGGCGTCCAGGTGCTCGAACGCGCCGACGGCGGCGGCGCTCGCGGGGCCGCCCGCGCCGCCGTAGCCGTCGGCGACGGCCAGCAGCCGGGAACCGGCGTAGGCGGTGTCCTGGTTGCGCTCGCGGACCAGGCCGCGGTCGGAGAGGACGGCGTAGCGGATGGCGAGCGGTGCGGTGGCGGCGGTCATGGACGGGTCCTTCCCCGAGAGGTGGCCGACGAGGAAGGCGGCGAGGTCGCGCCGCGCGGCGGTGTCGGCCTCGACTCCGGCCCAGAAGGCGCGTACCTCCTGCGCGGCCTGCCCCTCCGGAAGGGCGCAGACGTGCCGGATGCGGGCCAGCGGCATGCCGAGGCGCCGCAGCCACGCCACGAGCCGGGCCTGCTCCAGCTGCCCGGGCGCGTAGTAGCGGTAGCCGGTGGCCGGGTCGACGCGCGCGGGGGTCAGCAGGCCCAGCTCGTCGTAGAGGCGCAGTGCCTTCGGCGAGAGCCGGGAGGCCCGCGCGAACGCGCCGATGGTCAGCAGTCCCATGCCCGCCCTCCTCGTACCGGGCGGTGTCGCCCGGCCCGTCCGATGCTGTGTCCTCCCCCAGGGTGAAGGTCAACGGGCCGGGCGGGGAAGGTCAGACGGTCGGCGGCGGGGTGGTGCGGAAGCGGTTGATGGCGTCGGCGTGCCGGGCCCGCAGCTCCTCGTCGCGCACGCCGAGACCCTCGCGGGGGGCCAGGCACAGCACGCCGACCTTGCCGTGGTGCAGGTTGCGGTGCACGTCGTACGCGGCCTGGCCGGTCTGCGCCAGCGGGTAGACGCGGGAGAGGGTGGGGTGGATGCGGCCCTTCGTCACAAGGCGGTTGGCCTCCCACGACTCGCGGTAGTTGGCGAAGTGGGTGCCGACGATGCGCTTGAGCGACATCCACAAGTAGCGGTTGTCGTATTCGTGGGTGTAGCCGGAGGTGGAGGCGCAGGTGACGACGGTGCCGCCCTTGCGGGTGACGTAGACGCTGGCGCCGAAGGTCTCGCGGCCGGGGTGCTCGAAGACGATGTCGACGTCCTCGCCGCCGGTCAGTTCGCGGATCCGGCCGCCGAAGCGCTTCCACTCCTTCGGGTCCTGGGTGTGCTCGTCGCGCCAGAAGCGGTAGCCCTCGGCGCTGCGGTCGATGACCGCCTCGGCCCCCATCGCCCGGCAGATCGCCGCCTTGTGCTCGCTGGAGACGACGCAGACGGGGGTGCCGCCGCCCGCCAGGACGAGCTGGGTGGCGTAGGAGCCGAGTCCGCCGCTGGCGCCCCAGATGAGGACGTTGTCGCCCTGCTTCATCCCGGCGCCGTTGCGGGAGACCAGCTGCCGGTACGCGGTGGAGTTGACCAGACCGGGGGCCGCGGCCTCCTCCCAGGTGAGGTGGCCGGGCTTGGGCATCAGCTGGTTGGACTTGACCAGGGCGATCTCGGCGAGGCCGCCGAAGTTGGTCTCGTAGCCCCAGATGCGCTGCTCGGGGTCGAGCATCGTGTCGCCGTGCCCGTCGGCCGACTCCAGTTCGACGCTCAGGCAGTGCGCCACGACGTCGTCGCCCGGCTGCCACCGTGTCACGCCGGGGCCGGTGCGCAGGACGACGCCCGCGAGGTCGGAGCCGATGACGTGGTAGGGCAGGTCGTGCCGGGCCGCGAGGTCCCCGCGGCGGCCGTAGCGCTCCAGGAAGGCGAAGGTCGGCACGGGCTCGAAGATCGACGACCACACGGTGTTGTAGTTGACGGAGGAGGCCATGACCGCGACCAGGGCCTCGCCGGGCCCCAGTTCGGGCACCGGCACCTCGTCGAGGTGGATCGACTTGCGGGGGTCCTTGTCGGCGGTGGCCATGCCCTCGAACATGCCGGTCTCGGTGCTGTGCAGCGTCGCGGCCCGGTAGCTGCCGGGCAGCCGGAGGGCGGCGATGTCCCGGGCGCCGGTGTGCCCGGAGACGACGGCGTCGACGATGTCCTTCACCGCGCGGCCCCCTGCGCGCGCAGGTAGTCCGCGAGCGCGGGCACGGTGTCCAGCGCGGTCAGGTCGTCGTCGGTCCCGACGGCGACGCCGTAGCGCAGCTCGACGGCCTGGATCAGCCGGACGAAGCCCAGCGACGTCAGGCCGAGCAGCCCCAGCGACTCGGGCTCCTCCAGCGCCTCCTCGGCGCTGATCAGCCCGTCGCTGGCCTCGGCGACGAGAGCGGCCAGCTCGTGGTGGAGCCCGGAGTCGGGGGTGGCGGGGGCGGTCATGCGCTCTCCTCCTGCAGCAGCTCGTCGACGGTGGCGACGACCCCCTCGACGGTGGGGGTGTCGAAGAAGGCGTCGAAGGGCACGTCGACGCCGAGCCGGTCGCGGATCCGGGCGGTGATCTGCATGATCGTCAGGGAGTGCCCGCCCAGGTCGAACAGCGCGGTGTCCGGGGCGATCGCCTCGACCCGCAGCACCTCCCGCCAGATGTCCGTCACGATCCCGGTCAGGTCCGCGTCACCGGTGGGGGCCGGGGCCTGCGCCACGGTGTCCCGCGGTGCGGGCAGGGCGGCCCGGTCGAGCTTGCCGTTGAAGGTGAGCGGCAGCGCGTCCAGCGGTACGAGGTCGCGCGGGATCATGTAGCGCGGCAGCCGCCCGGCGGCGTGGGCCCGTACCGCGGCGGGGTCGGCGCCGCCGACGAGGTAGGCCGCCAGCTCACCGCCGTGCACGGCGACCGCGGCCTGCGCGACGCCGGGCGCGTCCAGCAGGACACGCTCGATCTCGCCGAGTTCGACGCGGTGGCCGCGCAGCTTGATCTGGTCGTCCCAGCGGCCCAGGAACTCCGGCTGCCCGTCGGGGCCGAGGACGACGCGGTCGCCCGTGCGGTACCAGCGGCCGCCGTCCGGGGCGGTGACGAAGCGTTCGGCGGTGAGGTCGGGCCGGCCGCGGTAGCCGCGGGCCAGTCCCGCGCCGCCGATGCACAGCTCGCCGGGGACGCCGGGCGGCACGGGGCGCAGCCGGTCGTCCACGACACGCAGCGCGGTGTTGGCGAGCGGGCCGCCGAGGGTGATCCGGCCGGGGTCGGCGGGGATGTCGGCGGCGGTGGACCAGATGGTGGTCTCGGTCGGGCCGTAGACGTTGACGAGCCGCCGTACGAGCGGGCGCAGCCCGCGGGCCAGCGGCAGCGGCAGCGCCTCGCCGCCGCACAGGGCGGTGACCGGGGCACCGGTCCACCCGGCGTCCAGCAGCAGCTGCCAGCCGGACGGGGTGGCCTGGACGTGCGTGATCCCGGCGTCCTCGACGAGCCGGGCGAGCGCGGCGCCCTCGCGTACGGCCGCGTCGGCGGCGACCACGACCCGGCCGCCGGTGGTGAGCGGCGCGAACAGCTCCAGGCCGCTGATGTCGAAGGACAGGCTGGTCAGGTGCAGCCAGCGGTCGGCCGGGTCGGCGCCGACCAGCTCGCCGACGGCGGCGACGAGGTTGGCGAGCGCGGCGTGGCCGACCTCGACACCCTTGGGGCGGCCGGTGGAGCCGGAGGTGTAGATGACGTACGCGAGCCCGTCGGGGTCGGCCGCAGCGGGCGCGGTGGCCGGCTCGTCCGCGAAGGCGGCCAGGCCGTCCAGCGGCAGCGGTTCCGCGGGGCTCGCGGCGACGCCCGGCAGGGCGTCGGCGTGGCCGAGGACCAGCTTCGCCCCGGCGTCGGCGGCGAGGAAGTCCAGCCGGGCCGGGGGCAGGGAGGGGTCCAGCGGGAGGTAGGCGGCACCGGCCGCGAGGATGCCCAGCAGCCCGGCGACGAGTTCGGTGCCGCGGTGCGCGCACAGCCCGACGACGTCCCCGGCGCCGATGCCGCGGCGGCGCAGCCCGTGGCCCACGCGGTGCGCGGCGGCGACGAGTTCGCCGTACGTCAGGGTGCCGTCGGCGGCGGTCACGGCGACCGCGCCGGGCGCCGCCGCGGCGGCGGACCGCACCTGGTCCAGGACGGTGGTGGCGGGCCGCGGACGGGCGGGGCCGTCGAGCCGCGCCAGCAGCGCGCGTTCGGCCGGCAGCAGCAGGTCGAGGTCGCCGACCGGCCGGTCGGGCTCGGCGAGCGCGGCGGCGAGCAGGGTACGGAAGTGGGCGACGGCACGCTCCCCGTCGGCGGCGGCCAGCAGCCGGGTGGGGATGTGGACGCGCCCGGTGAGGCCGCCCGGCGTGTCGATGAAGTGCAGGTGCATCGCGGCGCGGACGGTCGCGGTGGCGAAGAGCCGGTCCACCGGGGCGGACGCCTGGCCCTCGGACTCCGCGCCGAGCCGGATGTAGCTGGTCGACACAGGGGCCATCGCCAGCCGCGGCGGCAGGTGCGGCACGGCCCTGCCGAACGGCACCTCGCGGTGGCCGTAGACCGCGCGGGCCTCCTCCCGCACCGCGCGGGCCAGCTCGGCGAAGGAGGCCTGCGGGCGGGCGTCGAGCGTGACGGGCAGCTCGCTGACCCACATGCCCAGCTCCCCCGCCGTCTGCGGGGTGCGAGTGGAGACGTCCACGGCCACCGACACCAGCGGGTTGCCGTAGCGGGCGAGCAGGGCGTGGATCCCGGCGAGCAGTACCTCGAAACGGGTGACGCCCAGCGCCTCCTTGCCCGCGGCGAGGGCTTCGTCCAGCTCCGGCGTCCAGCCGAGGTCGAGGTGGGTGGCGGGTTCGGCGGCGGTGGGCGTGGCGGCGAGCCTCGGCAGGACGGCGTCGGCGGGCGGCACCGGCCGCTGCGCCCAGAAGCCGCGCGCGGCGGGCAGGGCCGCCGCGACACGCTCCGTCTGCGCCTGCGCCAGGGCGGCGAAGCTGGCGAGGTCGCCGCTGCCGAGGTCGCGGCCGCCCACGGCGGCGCCCAGGTCGGCGACCAGGATGTCGCGGCCGAGCCCGTCCAGGACGAGGTGGTGGGCGACGGCCATGACGACGGTCCGCCCGTCGTCCACGCGCAGCACCGTGCAGCGGGCGAACGGCCCCGCGCTCCCGCCGGTGTCCGCGAAGCCGAAGCCGGTGGCGAGTTCGGCCGCCAGCTCGGCGGTCAGCCGGTCCGCGCCGACCGTGCGGTGCACGACCGGCGCCGGGGCGCCGGGGCGCAACAGCGGTTCGCCGTCCGTCTCGGCGACGGTCGCGCCGAGCAGCGGATGCCGCCGGACCAGCGCCGCCCAGGCCGCCTCCAGGGCGGCGGCCCCGACGCCGTCCGGCGCGGTCACGATCGCCGGAACCAGGTACGCCGCCGAAGCCCCGATGGCCCGCTCGGCGAACCACAACCCCTGCTGGGCGGGAGTCATGGGAATCCCGGTCGCTGCCTCAGCCATGTGCTGCCGCTTCCTCTCCTGTGAGCTTGCCGTCACCGGCGCTTGTGCCGTCGCGATCGCCACCACCCGGGCCTCCGCCCGCGCTGGGGCTGTCGCTCGCGTCCGTGCGGGCGGGCGCGCCTGCGCACGAAGTCGTGCCGTCGCCGCGGCCTTCGCCCGCGCGTGGGCCGGGGTACGCACCCGAGCCGGTGTTCGCGCCCGCGTGCGGGCCCGGCGTCGCGCCCGCACCGAGGTGCCCAATCGAAGTGGGTTGCGTGGGCGTGCCGGTGTCCGGGGCCGGGGCTGGCGCTGTGGGACCGAACAGGTCCCGGAGTCGGTGTTTGACGACCTTGCCGCCCGCGTTGCGGGGCAGTTCGGTGACGTACGCGATACGGCTGGGCTGTTCGTGGGCGGCCAGGCGGGTGGCGAGGAAGCGGCGCACCTCGGCGAGCCGCAGTTCGCGGGTGGCGACGAGCACCGCGGCGGGGGCCCGTCCGAGGACGGGGTCGGGCAGGCCGAGGACGGCCGCCTCGACGATGTCCGGGTGCTCGTGCAGCGCCGCCTCCACGGCGATCGTCGACACCTTGTCCGCGCCGCTCTTGATGACGTCGCTCTCCCGGTCGACGAGGAAGAGGTAGCCGTCGTCGTCGAGGTAGCCGATGTCGCCCATCCGCGTCCAGCCGCCCCGGAAGACGCGCGCGGTGGCGGCGGGGTCGTCGAGGTAGGAGCGGGGCGCGCCGCCCGCGCCGCGCATCCACACCTCGCCGGTCACCCCGGCGGGGCAGGCCCGGCCGTCCGCGTCGCACACCCGGAGCACCCCGCCCCCGGCGGCCAGGCCGATGGCCGCGGGGCGCCGGGGGCTGAAGACCATGCTGGTCTGAGTGGGCGCGGCCTCGGTGGAGGTGTAGTAGTTGACGATCGTCGCGCCGGGCAGCGCCGCGGCGAGCCCGGTGGCCACGCTGGGCGGGAGCGCGGCGGCGGTGGAGCCGAACAGCGCGACGCCGGAGGTGTCGTGCCGCTCCAGCGCGCCGGAGGCGAGCAGCTCGATCGCCATCGCCGGGACGACGAAGACGCTGCCCACCCGGTGCTGCTCGATCAGCCGCGCGAAGGGGTCGGGCGCGAAACGCGCGGTGACGAGCATCCCGGGGTGCGCGGTGAGCGCGTTGAAGAGCATGGTCTGGGCGGCGTTGGTGCCGATCGGGAAGGCGTGCAGGAAGACCCGGGAGTGCGCGAGGGTCCGCAGCGGCGGGTCGAGCCGCATGCCGTACGTGAGGTTGGCGTGCGCGGCGAGGACGCCCTTGGGCCGCCCGGTCGTGCCGGAGGTGTAGAGGATCTGTGCCGGGTCCCCGGGCCGCGGCCCTCCGGCGGGTCCGGCCTGCGGCAGCGCGTCCACGTCCTGCGGGCCCCAGCGCAGCCGCACGGGGGCGTCGAAGCGCTCGGCGCCGGGTCCGTGCAGCAGGGCGGTCGCGCCGCTGTGCTCCAGCATGTACGCGGCTTCCGCGGGCGCGGTGCGGGTGGAGATGGGTACGGCGACGGCCCCGGCGGCGAGCACGCCGGTGTAGGAGCAGGCGTACGCGATCCAGTCCCGCGCCCCGTACAGCAGCCCGACCCGCTCACCGGGCCGCACTCCCGCGGCCCGCAGCCCGGCGGCGACGGCCTGGGTACGGTCCTGCCACGCGTGCAGCGAGAGCGTGTCGTCGCCCTGCCGCACGGCGACGTGGTCCGGCTGGGCCGCCGACCGGGCCGCGAGCAGGTGCGGCACGGTGAGGGCGGCCCGGGCCGCGGCGGCGGCCGGTCGTCGCCCGCTCATCGCACCTCCCGCGCGCCGGGGTGGTTGCGGACGGCGCGGCCACCACCCCGTACGGCCCCGGGCGGCCCGCCCGTGGCGACAGCCATCCGGCGGACGACGACCGGCGGGTGGCTCCCGTCAGCCCCGGGACGGCGCCGGGCCGCGACGCGGGCTCGCGTGGCAGCGGTGGCGGGGCCGGTGGCGCCGCCCTGCCGCGGGCCCGCCGCGCCGCGGACCGGCCTCGGCGCCTCCGTGGCGCCGGAACGGTTTACTCCCCGGCCTCGGGGCGCCCGCGGCCTCGCGGCATCGCGAGCGGCGCCGGAACCGGGTACGGGCGCGGCCGGTGGCTTCGGTGTGCGGGAACCGGTCACGGTGCCCCCGTTCCGGCGGCGAGTTCCTGGGCCGCCTCGTCGTCCGTCAGGCGTGCGATCTCCGCGACGAGTTCGGCCTCGACGGCGCGGGCGAGCGACTCGACGGTGGGCTGTTCGAACAGCAGGCGGACGGGCAGGTCGAGGCCGACGGCCGCGCGCAGGCGGCCGATCGCCCGCACCGCGAGCAGGGAGTGGCCGCCGAGGGCGAAGAAGTCGTCGAGGGCGCCGACGCGTCCGGCTGTCAGCAGTTCGGCGAAGACCTCGGCGACCAGCCGTTCGGCGTCGGTGCGCGGCGGGCGGAAGGTGCCGGGGGCGGGGCCCGGTGCCGGAGCGGGCAGCGCGGCGAGGTCGATCTTGCCGTTGGCGGTGAGCGGCAGCTCGGGCAGGACGGTGACGGCGCCGGGGACCAGCAGCGCGGGCAGCCGTTCGGCGGCGTGGGCGCGTACCTCCTGCGGTGTGGCGGCGCCGGTGACGTAGGCGACCAGCAGCTGGCCGGCCACGGTGACGGCGGCCTGGCCCACTGCCGGGTGGGCGGTCAGCACGGCCTCGACCTCGCCGGGTTCGACGCGCACGCCGCGCACCTTGAGCTGGCGGTCGAGTCGGCCGAGGAATTCGAGCACGGGCGCGTCGGTGTGCCAGCGGACGCGGTCGCCGGTGCGGTACATGCGGCCGCCGCCGCGCGGGTCGGGGACGAAGCGTTCGGCGGTGAGGTCGGGGCGGCCGAGGTAGCCGTCGGCGAGGCCGCCGCCGGCCAGGTGCAGCTCGCCCGCGGCGCCGCGCGGCACCAGCCGCCCCGAGGCGTCCAGCACGTACGCGCGTACCCCGGCGACGGGGCGGCCGATCGGCGGGCGGCGGACGGCGTCGGCGGCGGTCAGGTCGGTCGCGGTGGCGATGACCGCGGCCTCGGTCGGGCCGTAGGTGTTGACGAGCCGGACCCGGTCGCCGTGCCGCTCGCGCCAGCGGGCGACCGCGGAGGCGTCGGCCTGTTCGCCGCCGAGGATCACCAGCCGCAGCGCCTCGGGCCAGGCCGGGTCGAGGTCGAGCAGCGCGTGCCAGTAGGCCGTCGGAAGGTCCAGCACGGTGATGCGGGGGTCGGCGGCGAGCACGTCGGGCAGGGTGCGGGTGCCGCCGGGCAACAGCACCAGGGTGGCGCCCGCGGCGAGGGAGGGCCAGATCTCCTCGGCGTGGGTGTCGAAGCCGAGGTCGGCGAACTGCACGACGCGGTCGGCGCCGGTCAGCGCGTACGCCCCGGCCATCCAGGCAACGCGTTCGCGCAGTGCGGCGCGCCCGACCAGGACGGGCTTGGGCGTGCCGGTGGAGCCGGAGGTGAACAGCACGTAGCCCGGCTCGTCCGGCACCCGCACCGGGTCTGGCGTTCCGGGCCCGACGCCGTCGGCGGTCAGGACCGCGGCCACCGCGGACCGCGCGGTCATGGCGTCCCGGCGGCGCTCGGGCAGTGCGGGGTCGAGGGGGACGTACCCGGCTCCGGCCCGCCAGACCGCGAGCAGCGCGGCGATCTGCCCGGGGCCGCGCGGCAGGCTCACCCCCACCAGGTGTCCGGGGCGGACGCCTGCCGCGCGCAGGTCCCCGGCGAGTGCCCCGGCGCGCTCCCACAGATCCCGGTAGGTGACCTCGACCGGGCCGCTGCGGACGGCGACCGCGTCGGGCGTCGCGACGACGGCCGCCGCCACCGCGTCGAGCAGCGGCGGGCCGCAGTCGGGGTCCGGGCCGGTGCCGAGCGCGATCAGCTCGGCCTCGGCGTCGGCGCCGACCAGCGGCAGGTCCCGTACGGGGGTGTCCAGTCCGGTCAGGACGGCGCGCAGCACGGCGGCGAAGCGGTCGGCGAACCGCTCGGCGGTGTCCGGGGTGAAGACGTCGGCGCCGGCGGTGAGCAGCACGTCCATGCGGTCCTGCCCGGCGCGGGCGTTGATCGCGGTCGGGGTGACGAAGACGTCCATGGCGATGTCGGTGAGGGTGTGCCGCGGCCCGTCGCCGTATCCCTCGGCGGTGACGCCGGGGAAGCCCT
Source organism: Streptomyces sp. NPDC021224 (assembly GCF_044332905.1). Lineage (NCBI taxonomy): Bacteria > Bacillati > Actinomycetota > Actinomycetes > Kitasatosporales > Streptomycetaceae > Streptomyces > Streptomyces sp. NPDC021224. The sequence continues at coordinate 174,347 of NZ_JBIRPW010000007.1, forward strand.
CGGCTCCGTCGAAGCCGGTCGCGGAGACGTCCATCGTGGAGTGCAGGGTGAAGACGGCCTGGAAGAACGGGTTGCGGCCCGGGTCGCGGGCCGGGCCCAGGCCCGCGACCAGCTCCTCGAAGGGGACCTCCTGGTGGGTGAAGGCGCCCATGCACGCGGTCCGGGTGCGACGGACCAGGTCGCGCACGGTGACCTCGCCGGACAGGTCGGCGCGCAGCACCAGCATCCGCACGAAGTAGCCGAAGACCGACTCGGCGGCGACGTCGTCCCGCCCGGCGACCGGGGTGGCCACGCACAGGTCGTCCTGCCCGGTGAGCCCGCCGAGCATCAGCTGGTAGGCGGTCATCAGCACCATGAAGGGCGTGCAGCGCAGCTCGCGGGCGACACGCTGCACCTCCTCCCAGGTGCCGTCGTCGTAGGAGCGCAGCACCGCGACTCCGGCCGAGGTGCGGCGGGCCGGGCGGGGCCGGTCCAGCGGGAGTTCCAGCACGGGCGGCCGCGCCAGGGCCTTGCGCCAGAAGGCGAGCGACGCCTCGCCCGGGGGCCGCTGGGCGCGGGCGTGGTCGAGGTAGCGCAGGCCCGGCGGGGCGGGGGCGGTGCCGCGGTAGGCGTCGGCGGTCTGCCGGTAGAGCAGGTTGAGCGACCAGCCGTCGCCGACGATGTGGTGCGTGACGACGCACAGCACGTGGTCGCCGGGGCCCGCCGTCAGCAGCCCGATCCTGACCAGGTGGCCTTCGGCCAGGTCGAACGGCCGCCGGATCAGCTCCTCGACGGCCGCCCGCAGCTCCTCCTCCCCGGCGGTGACGGCGCGGTGCACGGGGGTGGTGCGCGGCGGCAGCACCTCCTGCGCGGGCTCGCCGTCGCGGTCGGTGAAGCGGGTGCGCAGGCTCTCGTGCCCGGCGACGACGGTGTCGAGCGCGCGGACCAGCCGGTCGGTGTCGAGGTCGCCGCGCAGCCGTACGGCGGCGGAGATGTTGTACGCGGCGTCGTCCGGGTCGAGCCGGTCGAGGAACCACAGCCTGCGCTGCGCGGCGGTCAGCGGGCCGCGGTCGGCGGCGGGGACTTCCCCCGAGGACGTCACGGGCACCTCCCGCCCCGCGGCCACGGGCGGTTCGCGGTCAGGCGCGGACATACGCGGCTCGCACAGTGGCGCTGGTGGCGCTGTCGGTGCCGTCGCCGAGCAGGCGGCCGAGCAGGGCGGCCAGCGCGGGGTCGGCCCAGTCCCCGGCCACCGCCACGGCGCCCAGCTCGGGGAAGCGCCGCAGGTAGTCGGGGTCGTGGACGGTGGGGACGGCCACGACGGGGCAGCCCGCGGCGCGTGCGGCGGCGGCCCCGGTCGCGGAGTCCTCGAAGACGAGCTGGCGGTCGGGCGCGACGCCCAGCAGCCGGGCGGTCGCCAGGTAGACGTCCGGTGCGGGCTTCAGCCGCGGTACGTCCCCGGCGGCGACGACCCGGGTCTCGCCGAACAGCTCCAGCAGACCGGCCCGGCGCAGGACGGCCAGCGCGGTGTCCCGCTCGGTCGCGGTGCCGACGGCGAGCGGCACGCCCCGGGTACGAAGCCCCTCCAGGACGGTGCGGACCCCGGCGCGCGGCACGATCTGCGGGACGCGGCCCACGAGCGCGTCGAAGGCCGGGTGCTTGGCCGCGAGGATCCCGGCGGCGGTGGCGCCCGACGGGGAGAGGGCCGCGATCTCGGCCGCGACCAGCGGGTCGGGGCCGCCGACGAGGTGCGGCAGCCGGTGCGGTGCCTCCTCGCGGGTGAGGGTGACGCCCGCCTGCCGGGCGGCGGCGAGCCAGGCGTCGTGGTGGCAGCGCTCCAGGTCGACGAGCGTGCCGTCGAGGTCGAAGGCGACGGCGGCCACGGGAGCCGGGACCGGGGCGGTCATCGGGCGTCCTTCCGCGGGGCGAGGGCGAGGACGGCGGTCTCGTCGTCCTCGTGGCGGATCCGGGCCTCGTAGCGGGGGCCGAGCATCGACACGAGGTAGCCGAGGTCGTCGATCAGGCCGATGCCGTCCGCCGGGTCGCGGCGGACGTGCTTGGAGCGGACGAGCAGCGCGGTGCGCGCGACGCGCAGGCTGTCCATGACCAGCGCGGACAGGTCGATAGGGGTGAGCATGCGCCACAGGTCGAGGTGCACGGCGGCGTCGAAGGCGCCGTCCGGGTAGTGGGTGCGCACCCCGAACAGGTGCGGGTTGCCGGGGCCGAAGGGGGCGCCGTGGTCGACGGTGGTGGCGCGGCCGGTGGCGGCGGCCGCCGCGAGGTCGAAGCCGATCCACAGGCTGCTCGCGGAGTCCGGCAGGCCGAGCGCCTTGGCGACGCGGTCGGCGGGGACCCGGCCGGGGTGGTCGCGCAGGAACTCCCGGCAGTCCTCGTAGTAGGGCAGCGTGCGGGCGACCCGGCGGTGGTTGTCCGAGGGGTGGGTGAAGAACTCGATGTCGTAGTGGCGGTACTTGTCGACGAGGAAGGGCAGCACGGGTTTGGTCCGCTCCCACTCCGTCGTCCAGTCCCGGAAGTGCGGGGCGTGGTGGCAGACGGCGGCGGGCTCGTACCGGAAGCGGCTGCTGTCGCGGCCGAAGTGCCGGTAGAGGCGGTAGGTGAAGTCGGTGTCCTCGTAGCCCCACTGCACGAAGGACTCGTCGAACCCGCCGACGGCCTCGTAGAGGTCGCGCGGCAGCGAGAGGTTGTGGGTGAAGCCGAACATCCAGCCGGTGCGCCGGTAGACGTCGAAGGCGGCCGGGTCGGTCTGCGGCAGGTCGCGGTGGTCGCCCTCCATCGGCAGCAGGGTGTCGTCGGAGGGCAGCGTGCCCGCCGCCAGCGCGGCGAAGGTTCCCCAGCTGGGCTCGGTGCGGCGGCCGTAGACCACCTCGGGGCCGGTGTCGCCGGGCTGCCGCAAGTGCCGTGCGACGAGGTCGGGGGAGGCGATCGAGTCGGCGTCCATGAGCAGCAGCCGGTCGCCGCGGGCCGCCGCGGCGCCGGTGTTGCGGGCCGCCGACCGGCCGCGGTTGACCTCGTGGCGGACGCGGCGCACGTCGAGGGCGGCCTCGTGGCGGCGGACCACGGCGCCGACGTCCTGCACCGAGGCGTCGTCGGCCACCACCACCTCGAAGAGGTCCCGGTCCGCGGTCTGGCGGGCCAGCGCCCCGAGGGTCAGCTCCAGGCAGTCGACCTGGTTGTAGGTCGGGATGACGATGGACAGCACGTTCAGGCCCCCGGGGATGCGTCGGTGGTTGGCGTCGGGCCGGCGGCCGCGGGCGGGTCGCCCGGACGGCCGCTGCCCTGGAGGACGACCGGCACGCGCTCCCACGCGGCGCGGGATTCCGGCCGGGCGGGGGCGTCGCGGCACAGCACGTAGTGGTGCGGCGCCAGGGTCAGGGCTCCGTCGAGCCGGTCGAGCACGGCGGCGTGCACCTGTTCCGGTGTGGTCGGCCCTTCGGTCGCGAGGTAGCCGACCAGCCGTACGCCGCCGCCCCCGCCGGCAACCGGTCCCGCGGCGGGGACCGGTTCGGTGAGGACCCGGGCGGCGGACGTGCCCGGCAGCGCGGCGAGCAGGGCCTCCACCGCCTGCGGGGAGATCCGGCAGTGGTCGGCGACGGCGGCGTCGGCGGGCTGCCGGAGCGGGGTGACGCCGGTCAGCCGCGCGACCCGGCCCAGGTCCAGGTCGCCGGCCTCGAACAGCTCGGTGAGGACGGTCTCCAGCCCGGCCAGCAGCGCCCGCGCGGTCGCTGCGTCCAGGTACCGGCTGTCGGTGAACAGCTCGACGACCGCCCGCGAGCGCAGCGCCTTGACGTGGAAGTAGATCTTCAGCTGCTCCTCGTCGCGCCCTTCGAGGTCGGTCAGCACGGTGTCGGCGGCCAGCTCCCGCAGCTCCGCGGCGCTGCGGGCCGCGGGCGGGAGCGCCGGGCCCGCCTCGGGGGCGATGTTCACCGTGCTCAGCGTCCCGAGGGCGGCCCCGCGCCGGATCCGCTCGGCCGCCGTCAGCCGTGCGACCTCGCGCGGGTCGCTGTTGCCCCGCAGGTACGCCAGCGACGACGCCCGGTGCGCGGCCCGTACCGTAGCGGCCAGCGAGCCCGCGTCCACCGGCAGCAGCACCGGCGCGACCTGGTAGTAGGTGCCCACCGAGGCGGCGTCCGCGGGCGTGAAGCGGTTGCCGGTGGCGAGCGCGAGCGGGACGGTCCGGGTGCCGGTGCGTACGGCGAGGACCGCCGCGAGCGCGCCCAGCAACGCCGCGGACGGGCTGACCCGCAGCCGTCCGGCGACGGCCTGTGCGGCGGCGGCCAGCGCGACCGACCGCAGGCCGACGCCGGGGAAGAGCGGGCTCTCCCCGGGCTCGGGCAGGTTGGGGAAGACGGTCTGCGGCGCGGTCTCCAGCGCCCGCCGCCAGTAGGCGAGGGAGGCCTCGCCCGCCCGGCGGCCGGGTTCGGAGGCCTCGTACGCGGCCCTGGCCCGGGACTGGACGCCGGGCGGCGGCGTCCGCTCCGTCTCCCCGCCGCGCAGCAGCGCGAGGAAGTCCGCGCGCAGCGCGGTCAGGCCCCACGCGTCGGCCGCGAGGTGCGAGACGACGAGCACGACCTGGCGCGGCCTGCCGCCCGCGGTGACCACGCTCGCCCGCAGCGGCCACTCCCGCGCGTGCCGGAAGGGCTCGTGCCACAGCCGGTCCTCGTCCTGCTCCGCGGTCCGGCGGACCCGGCCGGGGGTGGTCCCGGTGAACTCGACGGTCAGTGCGCCGTGCCCGTCGCACTCCTGCCGGGGCTCGCCGTCCGGGCCGGTGGGGAAGCGGGTGCGCAGCACCTCGTGGCGGCGGACGAGGGCGTGCAGGGCGCCGAGCACCCGCTCGCGGGTCGCGTCCGGCGGCAGGTGCACGCGCAGCCGCAGGCTGATGAAGTGGTTGTGCGGGGCGAGGGCCGCCAGGATGTCCCACACGAACCGCTGGCCCCACGTCAGTTCCGCGGTCCCGCCGTCGAGACCGGTGAACTCCAGCGCGACCGGCTCGCGTACGTCGGCCGCGGCCTCGGGCGCCGCCGTGCCGCCGGTCACGGCGCGTCCGGGGCCGGGGCGGCGGCCGCGCGCCGGAAGAGCAGGAACCAGTCGCCGACGCCGACCAGTTCGCGGACGTCCGGATCGGCGATGGTCTGCTCGCGGGCGGCGAGGACGTAGCCGTGGCGTTCGAGGACCGGGGTGAAGTCGGTGCGCAGGTAGTCGTTCTCCAGGCTGAGCAGCTTGTCGCCCTCGTTGGGCACGATCATCAGCGCGGGTACGTCCAGCCCGGCGAGCAGCGCGATCCACGCCTCGATCGCGGACAGCGGCATCTCGGAGAAGCTGTGGATGTTGACGGCCAGGTCGGGCCGCTCCCCCGCCAGCCTGTCCGCCGTCTCGTCCAGCGGGATCACGGTCGCCTTGGTCACCTGGCGGTACCGCAGGTACTGCTCGCTGAGGAAGGTCGACTCGGGGATCGCGTCGACGCACAGGTAGCGGGCCAGGCCCGGGACGCACTCCGACATCCGGTGGGCGAGGCGGCCGTAGCCCGCGCCGATGTCGAGGACGGTGAAGTCCTCACGGGACAGCAGGTCCCAGTGCCGGTCGAGGAAGTACATCTCGTTGACGGAGTCGAGCAGGTCGCGGCTCGCCGTCGGCAGGCCCTGGAAGCCGAACGTCCAGCAGCCGAACGCGCCGTCCTCACGGGTGCGGTCCAGCAGTTTGTGGGTGTCCTGGCGGCTGATGTACTGGGTGAGCAGGAAGTACTTCAGCCGGGCGTTGTCGCCGACCTGGCGCAGCTGCCAGACGTAGGCGTTGTCGCCGCGGAAGAACTTCAGGTCGAGGTCGCGCAGCCGGCGGCTGCGGCGCCAGAAGCTGCCGGGGCGGTAGGGCGAGTCCAGCCGGCGGTAGCGCGCCCGCAACTGCTCCAGCTCCGGGTTGCGGTCGTCCAGGACGGCCGCCAGCTCGGCGGGCGGCGGTGTGGAGCCGTCGTGCCGGCCGTGTCCGGCGTGGATCCGGAAGCTGGTCAGCTCGGTCGAGGTGCGGGTGAGGGTCAGCCCGAACAGGCCGACGAGCCAGCGGACGGTGAGGAAGACCCGGGAGGTGAAGCGGCTCATCGCGTCACCCCCCGTCCGCGGTGGCGGCGGCGGCCGGGACGCGGCAGGCCTCGCCGCCGCCCAGGACCCGGACGGCCATGTGGCCGAGGGAGACGTGCAGGTCCTCGGTGAGGCCGTAGTCCGCCTGGCCGACGACGACATGGCGGTCGGCCAGCGCCGCGACCTCGCCGGGCGCGCCGAGCGCGGCCAGCACCGTCATCCCCAGCTCACGGGCGGTCCTCGCGGCCCGCACCAGGTTGGGCGAGCGGCCGCTGACGCTCAGCAGCAGCAGGACGTCGCCGGGCCGGGCCCAGGACGGGAGCTGCCGGGAGAAGATCTCGTCGTAGGAGTAGTCGTTGGCGATCGCCGTGACCCGGGCGATGTTCTCGGTCAGGGCCACCGCCTGCCGCTCCGGGCCGCAGCCCTGCGCGGCCGCGGCCAGGTCGGAGGCGATGTGGAGCGCGGCCGTGCTGCTGCCGCCGTTCCCTGCGACCAGCACCCGGCGGCCCTCGCGCAGCGCGGCCACGAGGTGTTCCAGGACGTCGGCCATGGCCGCGACCTCGATCTGCGCGAGCGCCAGCGTGAGGTCGTCGATGTACTGCTTGACCGCCGCCGCGGCCCCCGCGGACGCGGACGGCGCGCGGCCGTCGGCGTCGGTGGTGATCTTCATGGGAGCGCTCCCATCGGCATGTCAAACCCCCGTCGACACATCTCAGACACCGAAGAATCGGGATCTTGTCAGGGGATGTGGCGGGCCGTCAACCACCTTTGCGTATACGGTTTTTAGACATCCTTGACCCCGCGTGCGACGCGTAGCACGCCGCCGCGCCGCCGCCCGCGCGCCCGCGGGCAGGACCGGCGCCGGACGGGCGCCGGGAGCCGGTACGAAAGGGATCCGGCCAGTTCCCCGGCCCGTCACCGCAGGCACGGCGTGCCGCTGCGCCCCGCATCTCCGGACGGACAGCGGCACTCCGGCCGTCCCGCACCGGCCGCGTCGTACGCACCCGTCCCGACACCGTTGTCCACGATTTCGGCCAGGTGTCGAACAGCCGCTCCGCACGGGCCGCACCCGGCCGGGCGGAGACGGGCGGGGAAGCCGGTCGTCCTCCGCCGGAGCGCCGGGGGGCGCGGGGCTGCGGTGCGCGGTCGGACGCGCACACAGCGCGAAGGGACGGCCGTCACAGCGTTCGGCGGCGTCCGGCGGGTACGCGTACCGGGTGCCGCCGGGCGGCGGCACCGCGGGGGCCGGCACGGAGGCGACACGGAGGCGACAGGAGTTGGGCATGGAAGGCGCGCTGCGACCGGTTCTGGTGGTGGGGACGGCCCTGGCGGTGACGATCGCCGTGGGCTACGCGGTCGACAGAGCGCTGCGCGCGGTGGACGCGCGGCACCCCGAGACTCCCCTGTGGCACCTGCTGCGCCGCTGCCGTCTCCCGCTCCAGGTGATCATCTGTGCGGCGATCCTGCGCGGCGGCTACCGCGCGGCGCACGTGGTGCACGGGCGGCATCTGCCGGCCACCGGCGAGGTGCTCACGCTGACGCTCATCGCGGCCACGGCGTGGCTGACGGTCCGGGTCGCGACGGCGGTGACCGACTCGGCGTACGCGCGCTACGCGGCCGTCTCCCGGGACGTGGCCAAGATCAGCCGGCTGCGTACCCAGTCGACACTCATCCAGCGGGTCTTCACCGCGACGGTGGGTGTGATCGCGGCGGCCTCGATGCTGTTCACCTTCCCGGCGATGCGCACGCTGGGGGCCTCGATGCTGGCCTCCGCGGGCATCATCGGCATCGTCGCGGGCGTCGCCGCCCAGTCCACGCTGGGCAACCTCTTCGCGGGGCTGCAGATCGCCTTCGGCGACATGGTGCGGATCGGCGACAACGTCGTGGTGGACGGCGAGTGGGGGACGGTCGAGGAGATCACCCTGACCTACCTCATCGTCCGCACCTGGGACGAGCGGCGCATCACGATGCCGGTGTCCTACTTCACGGGGCGGCCGTTCGAGAACTGGACGCGCGGCGACCCGCGGATGACCGGCACGGTCCTGCTGCACGTCGACCACGCCACACCGGTCGACGCCATGCGCAAGCGGCTGCACGAGATCCTGGAGCAGGCCCCCGAGTGGGACCACCGGGCCTGGAACCTGGTGGTGATCGACACCACCCCGACGACCCTCCAACTGCGCGCCCTGCTCACCGCGAAGGACGCCGGCGACCTGTTCGACCTGCGCTGCGTGGTGCGCGAGGGGCTGGTCGCCTGGCTGCGGGACGAGCACCCGTACGCGCTGCCCCGGGTCAGCACGGCGGACGCGCCGGGTGCGCCGATGAAGGACTGACGGGCGGTCGCGCGCGAGGGCGGTCCTTCCGCGGACGCCGGGAACACGGCGGCGGCGGGCGGATGCGGGCCCGATTGGTCTAGTCCTTGTGCCGTCCGGCCTCTTGACGTGCCCCCTCGCCCGCCGCTACCCCTTGTCGCAGCCGCCGCGGCGTGGCGCACGGGTACGGGCACGGCCGCGGCCGTATCCCCCCGCCCCCTGGAGGCACCCGTCATGCCCCTCCCCCCACGCCGGTCCGCCCGCGCCGCCGCGACAGCGGCCGCGGCCGTCCTCGTCACCGCGGCGGCGGCGCTCGCCGTGCTGCCCGGCGCGGCGTCCGCGGACGACACGCCCGGCCTGCTGGCCAACGGCGGCTTCGAGACCGGCACCGCCGCGGGCTGGACGTGCTCCGGTCAGTCGGCCGTCACCGCGAACGCCCCGCACTCCGGCACGTACGCGCTGCTGTCCACGCCCACCGGCTCCGACATCGCGGCCTGCTCGCAGGCCGTCGCCGTCCGGCCCGGCGGCCGATACACGCTGAGCGTGTGGGTCAAGGGCCCGTACGCGCAGATCTCGGTGTCCGGGACCGGGGTCTCCCGGTCCACCTGGACCGCGGCGACGGCCTGGACACCGCTCTCGCTGGACGTCACCGCGGCGGCCGCGACGAGCGCGCTCACCGTCACCGTCAGCGGCTGGTACGGTACCGGCGCGGTCTCCGCCGACGACGCCGTGCTCAGCGGCCCGGACACCGGGAGCACCACGGCGCCCACGACCACCCCGCCGACCACCGCGCCGACGCCCCTTCCGCCCACCACCGCACCCCCGACCACCGCCGCACCCACCACCGGCGCCCCCACGAGCCCGGCCGGGCAGCTCGTGCAGGTGACCGACAGCAAGTCGCTCAAGGCGGCGCTCGCCGCGGCGCAGCCCGGCCAGACGATCTCCCTCGCGGACGGCACCTACACCGGCAACTTCAAGATCACCGCCGCGGGCACCGCGGCCGCGCCCATCGTCCTGACCGGCTCCCGGGGCGCCGTCCTGACCACGTCCAGCGGCGGCGGCAACGTCGTCCAGCTCACCTCCTCCCCGTACTGGACGATCCGCGGCGTCACCCTGACCCACGCCCAGAAGGGCATCATGATCGACTCCTCCGACCATGTCACCGTGGACGGGGTCGAGGTGTACGGCACGACGATGGAGGGCGTGCACTTCCGCACCTCCAGCAGCTACGGCGTGGTGCAGAACTCCTTCGTCCACGACACCGGCACCTCGGGCAACGGCATGGGCGAGGGCGTCTACGTCGGAACGGCCAACACCCTGACCGACACCAGCGACCACGTGCGGATCAGCGACAACGTCATCGGCCCGAACATCGGCGGCGAGAACATCGACATCAAGGAGGGCACCACCGGCGGCGTGATCTCCGGCAACACCTTCGACGGCAGCGGCCTGACCGGCGCGAATTACGACGACTCATGGGTGGACGTCAAGGGCAACGGCTACACGGTGACCGGCAACCGGGGCAGCCGCACCACCAACGACGGCTACCAGACGCACAGCCAGTTCGACGGCTGGGGCTGCGGCACCGTCTTCCGCGGCAACGCCTCGGACCTGACCGGCGCGACCGGCCCGGACCGCTACGCCATCCACGTGACGAACTACGACGCGGCCTCCTGCCCCGTCACCGTCGCCGCCGACAACACCGTGACCGGCGGCAACGGCCTGGTCAACCCCGGTATCCCGGTGGGCTGACGGGCGGTCGCGCCACCTGCCCCCGCCCGGCGGCGGGGGCGACGCGCAGGGCGGCAGAAGGTGGCCGGCCGCGAGCGGCTGCGCTTCCTCAACGTCTCCCGCATCCGCGGCGTCGAGCCGGGCGACGGCGGCCTCGACGTCACGGTGGAGTACCTGCCGACCGGTGAGTGGCAGGTGCTGGCGGCCGACGTGCTCGTCCTCGCCACCGGCTTCCGCCCCCGCGACCTGACGGCGCTGCTCGGTGAGGCCGCCAAGCTCTGCCTGCGCACCGACGGGGACGCCGTCCGGATCGGCCGGGACCACCGGGTCGCGACGCTGCCGGAGGTCAGCGCGGGCATCTACCTCCAGGGCGGCACCGAGCACAGCCACGGCCTGACCAGCACGCTGCTGTCGACCGTGGCGGTGCGGGCGGAGGAGATCCACCGCTCGGTGCCGGCCGGCACCGGGGCCGTCTGACCCGTTCCGGCGCGCCCCGCCGCCGGGCGGGGCGCGCCGGTCCAGCGGTACGTCAGCCGGCCGCGTTCAGCAGGTCCAGGACGCTCTGCTGGCAGCCGTAGTCGCTACTGCCCGCGCCTCCGGCCCAGTGCGGGCCGTACTGGTCGAGGGCGTTGCGGTCGTGGGCGTAGGCGGAGTCGGCCCAGGTGTTCAGCACACCGCTGTAGGGGCGGCCGGACAGCGCCGTGTTCAGCTTGCCCAGGCCCCGTACGTAGGCGCCCTTGAAGCTGGGGCCGTCGCCGGTGCAGGAGTCGCCCTCGCCGGGCTCGCGCAGCACCCCGTTCTGCGCGAGCCGTACGGTGGAGGCGTCGGCGAGGGTGCGGGCGGTGGTCAGCAGCCCGGTGTCACCGGTGGCGCGAGACAGTTCGGTGAGCCCGCCGAGGATCACCCCCTGGTTGTACGTCCAGGTGGTCTGGCCGTTGTTGGCGCACGCGCCCGTGAGGCCGTCGTTGATCATGTGGTCGCCGTTGATCATCCCGCTGCCCTGGAACCACGCCCACTCCGCCCGCGCCCGCCCCAGGTAGGCGGTGTCGCCCGCGATGCGGTTGTGCAGGGCCGCGGTGAGCTGGAGGTACAGCTCGTTGGTGACGGCGTTCTTGTACGACCGGGCCTGGCTCCACCACACACCGCCGCCGCAGGTGCCGTCCCAGTAGGCGGTCATGTGGTCGGCGTCGGCGCGGGCGGTGGCCAGGTAGCGGCTGTCGCCCGTCAGGTCGTAGGCGTCGACCCAGGCCAGTCCCCACCAGCCGGTGTCGTCCAGGTAGTCGTTGGTGAAGTTGCCCTGCTGGGCGCCGAGGTTGGCGTCGTACGTCTCGGAGACCGCGTAGCGGTAGCTGGGCATGCCGGAGACCCGGACGTTGTCGATGATCGCGGTCAGCGCGTTCGCGCCGGTCCACCAGCCGTTGCCGCCGAAGAGCTTGGTGCCGCGGTCGAACGACGCCATCAGCGCGGTCGCGGCGGCCGTCCGGCGGTCCCAGGCGTTCCAGGTGGTGCGCGCCCACTGCGTGCAGGCGATGTCGGGGCGGTCGCCGGCCTTGCCGCAGGCGCGCAGCGCGCCGACGCCCTCGGTGTTCCAGTCGTCGACGTTGTACATGAGGGTGCGCCAGCCGCGCTGCCCGGTGGGCGTGGTGGTGTCGCCGAGCTTGCTGCCCGAGCTCCAGGTGCGCCCGCCGTCGAAGGAGCGGTCCAGCCACACCTCGTCGCCGGGGTTGCCGTTGTCGACGGACGCCCAGCCCATCGCGTCGGCGTCGTCGAAGTGCAGGGTGAGGGTGCGGGAGAAGATGCTCGCGGTGACCGGCTGCCGGTCCTGGGTGCTCAGTGCGGGGTCGCGGGCGTCGCAGTAGGCGTTGCAGACGGTGGCCGCCGCCGCGGCCGCCGTACCGGTGGGGGCGGACGCGGCGGGCGGGCTCGCCGCGTGGACGCCGGAGGCGCCGAGCAGCAGCGCGGCGAGCGCCGCCGTCAGGGCGGTCAGCGGGGACCGCAGGAGGTGCAGACGCATGATGACCTTTCAGGTCTGGTCGACGGTGGGGTCCGCCGCGGGGCTCCGCCGGTCGGACAACGTTGTCGACAGGGAGGGGGATCCTGAAAGCAACAGATGCCACCAGAAGCGAACTGCGAACGCCGGGCGCTGTCAATGCGATGGGCCCGGCAGGTACGGACCAGTGGTCCGGCCGCGATCCGGCGCCGTGCGCGTTCTCGCGGGGACCGCCGTCGTAGGGTGGGCGCGAACCGGAGGCCCGACGGCGAGGGAGCCATCGATGACGCGGTATCTGATCTCGTTCGACGACGGTGCGATGGACGGCATCACCGAGGAGGAGCTGCCCGCGGTGTCCGAGGCCACGCACGCGGTGGTGCGCGAGGCGCAGGCCGCCGGGGTGTGGGTCTTCGGCGGCGGGCTGCTGAGGCAGCGGGCGAGCGTGGTGGCCACCGACGGTACGGTCGCGGACGGCCCCTTCCCGGAGACCAAGGCCGTCCTCGGCGGCTTCTCCGTCATCGACGTGCCCTCGCGCGAGGAGGCCCTGCGGTGGGCCGCCGGGTTCGCCGCCTCGTGCCGCTGCGCGCAGGAGGTCCGGGAGATCATGGACGACCCGGACGTCTGACGGGAGGCGGACGGCGGCCGTGCAGGGTGCCGTCCGGCGGGAGTTCGGCGGCGGTCAGGATCGAGCGGACGGGCCCGAGGGCCGCGTGCCCGGCGGGTGGGAGCTGGTCGACGACGACACTGCACCCGGCCCACCCCGCGCCGCACCCGGCGGCGAGCGCACGGACGGCGGCGGCCTGGCTGCCCGTCTCGATCCAGTCGTCGACCAGCAGCACCCGGTCGCCGGGGGCGAGCGCGGCGCGCTGGAGGCGCAGGACGTGCTGCCGGCCCCGGTAGTCCGGGGCCGTGCGGCGCTCGGCCTTCGGCCCCGGAAAGAGCGCCTCGCCCTTGCGGACGGCCACGAACCCGACGCCCAGCGCCACCGCGGCCGCCCCGCCGAGCAGGAAGCCGCGCGACTCGACCCCGCACACCGCGGTGACCCCGGCGTCGCGGAAGGGCTCGACGAGGGCGCCGACGACCGCGCCGAGCGCGGCGGCGTCCCGGAAGACGGCCCAGACGTCGGCGTGCCCGCCGCTCCACGCGAACTGCCGCGTCACGAGGTCGCGCGCGCTGTCGGTCACGCCCCGCAGTCTCGGCCCCGCCCGTCCCCCCGCTCAACCGGATATCGGAAGCCCCGGCGGGGCGGGGCGTGGCAGGATGCGGCGCCATGGCGGACGGCGGAACACAGGACGGAACGGACGACGCGGCGGACGACGCCGCGCACGGCGGCGCAGGCGGCGGGGCGAGCGGCGCGCACAGTGCCGCACGCGGCGGGGCCCTCGCCGCGGCGGACGGTGCCACTCACGACCGCGCGGACAGCGGTGCGCACGGCGCGGCGGACGGCGGTGCGCACGGCGGGGGCTTCCGGGCGGGGCAGACCGCGCTCGTCGTGCGGGTGCCGGAGGCGGATCCGGCGGTGGGCGGGTGGCGGGAGCGCTACGATCCCTCGGCCCGCGCCGGGGTGCCCGCCCACGTCACGGTGCTCGTGCCCTTCCTCGACGAGAGCCGCCTCGACCGCGCGACCCGCGCCGACCTCGCGGCGCTCCTCGCCGGCCGGCCCGCCTTCGACGTGGCGTTCCGTCGCTGCGACCGCTTCCCCGGCGTGCTGTACCTCGTTCCCGAGCCGGACGGGCCGCTGGCCGAGCTGACCGTGGCGGTCGCCGCGCGCTGGCCGGAAGCGCCCCCGTACGGCGGGCGGTTCGCCGGTGTCGTCCCGCACCTGACGGTCGCCGACGGCCAGGACGACGCGGTCCTGGCGGACGTCGAGGCCGCGCTCGCCGCCCGGCTGCCCGTCGCCTCGCGCGTCCGCGCGGTGGACCTGATGGCCTTCGACGGCACGCGCTGGCACCTGCGGGAGTCGTTCCCGCTCGGCCGCTGAACCGGCGGTCCGTCAGCCCAGCAGTTCCAGCAGCCGGGCCGCCTGCCGGTCGGCGGTGCCGGGCGGGTTGCGGGGGTCGTCCGGATCGTCCTGGGCGAGCAGGAAGAGCCAGACCAGGGCGAGCAGGCGGCGGCAGGCGCGCAGCCGTACGGTCTCGGCGGGGGTGAGGTCCAGCCGGGCGAGCAGCGCGGGGACGTCCAGCGGGCGGCCGGACCAGGCGCTCACGTGCTCGGTGATCTCGGCGAGTTCGAAGGCGCGGTCGCTGCGGCCGGACTCCTCGAAGTCCACGACGCGGATCCGGGCGCCGTCCCAGAGGTAGTTGGCGAGGTTGCCGTCGCCGGGACCGAGGACGGCGGGCGCGCCCGCCAGGTCGCCGTCGTCCGGCGCCGAGCGGGCGAGCCAGCGCAGCCCGGCGTCTGCGGCCTGCCGTACCGCGCCGCCCGTACGCGGCCGGACCCGCGCCGCCCAGCGGTCGAGGTGCGGCCGCAGCGCGCTCGGCCGGCCGGGGCGCGGCGGCAGCGCGCCCAGGGCTTCGGGCGGCAGGGCGCGGTGCAGCGCGGTCAGGGCGGCGGCGAGGGCGTCGAGCTGCCGCGGCCCGAGTGCGGTGTCCCGCAGCGGGGTGCCGGGCAGCCGGGACATCACCACGACGGGCCGCTCCGCGGTGAGTTCCGCGGCGAGGGGTTCGGGCGCGAGTCCGGGCGCGTACGCCGACAGCAGCGTGAGCGCCCGCCATTCGCGTTCGGCGCGCCCCTCGCCCCCGGGCAGGAAGCGCTTGGTCACGCGGTCCCCCGCGACCTCGACGGCGTGGGTGCTCCAGCGGCCGGACGTCACCGGCGGACGTCCGGCCCGCCGCCGGACTCCGCGGGCGGGCGGCCGTCCTCCAGGTCCACGGTGATCCCGGTGCGGCGGGCGGCCAGGGCGGCGCGGACGCGGCGCAGGAGCAGTCCGCCGAGATGGTCGGGCAGGGCCTCGGGCGCGACGAAGCGGTGGTCGGTCAGCTCGTCGGCGGGGAGGCGGACGGCCGCCTGCTGGGCGTCCGTCAGCCGGCCGCCGTCGAAGACGTACATCACGCCGGGCCCGGGGCGGTCGCCCGCCGGGGGCACGAAGTCGACGCACAGCAGGCGTCCGGGCTCCACGTCGAGGCCGATCTCCTCGCGTGCCTCGCGGCGCGCCGCGGCGCGGGGTGTCTCACCGGCCTCCATGGCCCCGCCGGGGATCACCCAGCGCGGCTCGCAGGCGGGTTTGACCAGCAGCACCTCCCCCGCCGCGTTGCCGAGCAGCAGCGCGGCGCCGACGGAGACCGGCGGGCGGGACGCGTAGGGGGCTTCGGGGCTCAGGGGGTGCGGGGCGGGCTGCGGCATGCAGTTGAGGGTACGTCAGCGGGCGGGCGCCCCGAGCAGTCGTACGGCGTCGGCGGCGGGCGGGGAGAGGTCGGCCTCGCGCAGCCCGGTCAGCGGGATCCAGGCGGCCGCGTCCGTGGTGCCGTCGGTCTCGGTCACGGTCGGCGGTTTGCCGCCGAGCTCCACGGCGTAGAAGAGGGCGGTCAGGTGCCAGTCCACGCCGAGTCTGCTCGCCGCGTAGGTGCGGGCGTCGAGCAGCCGGGCGGTGGTGAGGTCCAGGCCCGTCTCCTCGTGCAGTTCGCGGGTGAGGGCCTCGACGGGCTGCTCGCCGGGGTCGATGCCGCCGCCGGGGAGGTGCCACAGGCCGGGGGCGAAGACGGGCGAGGTGGCGGCGAGGCGGGCCAGCAGCAGGTGGCCGTCGCGCGGCGCGACGGCGTAGGCGGAGACCCGGGTGCGTACGCTCATGCTCGCGCCCCGAGGGCGGTGTTTCTCGGTCGGCCGGTCATGGCGCAGAAGCGTAACCGGGGGCGGGGTTGCCACAGCTGGCGGGGGCGAGAGCTGCGGCGTGTTCGGCGCCACCCGGGAGTCCGGCCCGGTAAATGCGGGCACCTCCGCGGGGTACTCCGAGGTCATCGGCCTCGTCGTCGAGGCGCCCGGGTGGGGTGGTGACAGGCCCTCACCAGGAGGTCCTGACGCACGCGGCACCGCGACGGCCGGACGGCGACGACGTGCCCGCACCTCGTCCGGGGCGCGGCAGCCGCTCAGGGCATCCGCACGGCCAGCAGCGCGATGTCGTCGTCCGCGTCGGCGCCCATGCCGCGCAGCAGCTGCCCGACGAAGGCCTCCACCGGTTCTCCGGCGCGGGAGGCGGCCTCGCGGCGCAGCCGGGTCATGCCGCGGTCGAGCACCTCGCCGCGCCGCTCGACGAGGCCGTCGGTGTAGAGCAGCAGGGTGGAGCCCGCGGGGAGCGCGGTCCGGTGCTCGGTGCGCGCGATCTCGACGCTGACGCCGAGCGGCAGCCCGCCGGAGGCGTCGAGGTGGCGGCTGTCGCCGTCGGCGGTCACCAGCAGCGGCGGCGGGTGCCCGGCCCGCGACCACTCGACCTCCCACGATCCGCCCGCTTCCCCCTTGAGCAGGGCGTACACGCAGGTGGCGGTGGTGCCCGGGTGCAGGGTGTGGCTCGCGCGGTCGAGCCGGGAGAGGATCTTCCCGGCCGGTTCCTGCCGGTCGCAGGCCACGCCGCGCAGCATGTTGCGCAGCTGGCTCATCATGACCGTGGCCTGGAGGTCGTGCCCGGTGACGTCGCCGATGATCAGCGCGATGTCGCCCTGCGGCAGCACGAAGCAGTCGTACCAGTCGCCGCCGACCTCGGCGGTCGTCTGCGAGGGCTGGTAGCCCGCGGCGATGCGCAGCGGGGCGATGCCGGGCAGCGGCGGCAGCAGCGAGCGCTGGAGCCGCTCGGCGATGCGCTGGGTCTCGCGGTGCAGCCGGTAGTTGTCCAGGCTCAGCCCGATGCGGTGGGCCAGGTCCTCCACCAGCGACAGGTGCTCGGGCCGGAACTGCTCCCGCCCGGCGCTCCGCCCGAGCATGAGCACCCCCAGCACCTCCTTGCGCACCAGCAGCGGCGCGGCCAGCAGCGTCTCGGTGTCGAAGCGGTCGTACGGCGCCGGTTCGCGCTCCTGCGCCCCGCCGGGCTCCCCGGAGGACGGGAATTCCGCCCGCGGCACCAGCAGCGGCCCCTCGCCGTGCAGCGCCCTGGCGAGCGGGCCGCGGCCCGAGGGCACCACGACGGGCAGCGCGTAGGAGGAGTCGCCGACGCCCGCGTCGGCGAGCCCGGCCGGGTCGCGGTGCACCACCGCGACCTCGCGGACCTTTCCGTCGTCGACCGCGTGCACGGCGCACCAGTCCCCCAGCTGCGGCACCAGCGTGCGGGCCACCCGGCGCATCCCGGCGTCCGCGTCCAGCGTGCTGGCCAGCGCCGTGGTGGCCGCGGACAGCAGCGCCAGCCGGTCGAGCGCGTCCTTGAGGGCCCGGCCCGTCTCGTCGTCCATGTCCAGCACCTGCTCCCGTGCCGTCCGGCACCGGCCTGCGCCTACCCCGGGCGGGCCGGTCGAAGCGCCGCCGCGTACGGGCCTCGGTCCGGCCCGCGGCGGTGCGGTCAGTGCGCGGCCGGCGGCGGGGTGCGCAGCCGTACCTGCAGTTCGCCGTCCCGGACCCGGGTGTCGAAGACGGGCTGGGGGGCGGTGGCCGGGCCGGCGGCGTTCCAGCCGTCGGCCAGCCGGAAGGCGCTGCCGTGCCAGGGGCAGCGCAGGCAGCCGTCCTCGACGCGCCCCTGCGACAGCGGGCCCCCGTCGTGGCTGCACAGGTCGGCGAGCGCGGCGCAGGAGCCGTCGGCGCCCCGGACCACGGCGAGTGCGACGTCGCCCACCGTCCGCTGGACGGGGCGCCCGTGCGGCAGGTCGTCGACGCGGCCCACCGTGTGCCAGCCGGGCGGCACACGGCGGGCCACGGCCTCGGCGTGGTTGGCGCCGGACGCCTGGCGGTAGGCCATGTGGCCGCCCGCGGCCGCGGCGACGCCCACCGAGCACAGCCCGGCGAACGCGTAAGCGCGCCCGCGGACGGGGTGGCCGGACAGCCGCGCGGTGAGCGAGGCGGCGTACCAGGCGACGGCGGCGCAGTTCAGCGTGGCGTGCAGCAGCCCGACCCGGGCCTGCTCGGGTTCCAGCTCGGCCCAGTCGACGAGTCCGGCCGCGGCGGCGGGCGCCGCGCCGCACAGTCCCACGGCGACGAGCAGCCCGGCGGCCCGGCCCCTGCCGGGCATCCAGTCCAGCAGCGCGGCGGATGTCCACGCGCCGACCGGCAGCTCCACCATGACGGGGTGCAGGGGGTGGCCCAGCCACCGGCCGTGCAGGGCGTCCCGGCCGCCACCGAGCGGGACGGACCGCACGGCCCGCCGCAGCAGCTCCGCGGGGGCGTCCAGCGCCTCGGCCCGCTCGACACGGCCCATCAGCGCGAGGACCCGCCCGGGTCCCTGCGGATCCGGCAGCGCCCGGCGGAGCAGCTCCGCCGCCCGTCCGGTCTTTCCTCGCTTCACCCGCGGTCACCTCTTCCCGGTTGTCCGTCCGACCGTCGCACACCACCGCCGCGGCGGCCCGTCCACCGCCGCCGCCCGGAGGAAGGGCCGGTGGGGCGGGCGCCCGGAAGGACGGCACCGCGGAGGTATTCACAAATGGCCGCGCCGCTTCTCGTCCTGTCGCGGGCCGTGGCCCTCTCCGGGTTCGGCTCCGGGCCGGAGGTCGCGTGGTGGATCGCCGCCGTGGTCCTCGTCGTCCTGCTGCGCGGTTCCGCCGTCCGGGCGGCGGAGGGCGGGGCACGCCGTCGCCGGTACCGCTGGCGACCTTCGGCGAAAGCCCCGCGGTCCCGTCACCGGACGGGACGCCGTGGGGCCTTCCCGCGCCCGCGGGCGGTCCGGGGCCGCGCGGCGCGGGGTTCGGCGCGCCGCTCGCGCGGCTCGTCCGAGCGCGGGCCGCCCTGCCCCGCGAGGTCGGGAGTGCCCACCCGCGGCGGGAGGTCGGGGGTCATGTGGGTGTCGTCGGAGCTGTCCACTGCCGCCTCCTCGCCGTTCACCGGTCCCGGCGGCCGGGCCGCGCGGGAGTGCGGGAGGGGGCGGTGGTGTCGGGGGTCTCCTCGTGAGTGGTGCCGGGCATACGGGGTCTCCTCCGTGGTCGTGGGTTCGCGGTTCTCATGGGTCGTGGGCTGTCGGGGTCCCGCCCGTGCGCGCGCCCGGGCAGCGGGCGCTGCCCGTGGACCGCCGCTCATCCGCCCGCCAGTCCGCGCTGGGCGCGGCTGAGCAGGGTGTTCACCGGGGGCAGCGACAGGGCCGCGCGGGCGGCGTTGGCGCCGGGGGCGCCGTGCACCGCGCCGCCGGGGTGGGCGGAGGACGAGGCCAGGAAGAGGCCGCGTACGGGTGTCTCCGGGCGGCCGAGGCCTGGGACGGGGCGGAAGACCAGTTGCTGGTGGAGCGCGGTGGTGCCGCCGTTGACCGCGCCGCCCTGGAGGGCCGCGTCCCGTTCCTGGAGGGTGGGGGGCGCGAGGATGCGCCGGGCGCGGACGAGGGCGCGAAAGCCCGGTGCGTAGCGTTCGACGTGGCGCTCGAGCCGGTCGGCCATGGCGTTGCGCTCGCGCTCGTCCCAGCTGCCGGTGAGGCCGTCGCCGCCCGCGTCGCCCGCGACGGTCTGCGGGACGTGCGTGTAGGCCCAGGCGGATTCGGTCCCGGCCGGGGAGCGGGTCGGGTCGGCGGTGGTCATCTGGCCGAAGAGGGCGAAGGGGTGGTCCGGTACCCGGCGGGTGGCCAGGTGCGCCGCGAAGCGCGTCAGGTCGTCCACGCCGTCGGCCAGGTGCAGTGTCCCGGCGCCGTGTGCGGGCGGGGCCGTCCAGGGCACCGGCCCGTCGAGCGCCCAGTCCACCTTGAAGGTGGAGAAGTCCCACTGGAAGGTCCGCAGCTGCCGCAGCAGCCCGGCGGGCAGGTCCGCGGGCCGCAGCATGCCCCCGTACAGCAGCGGCGCCGGGACGGCGGCCAGCACCGCGCGGCGGGCGGGCACCTCCTCGCCGCTCGCCGTCCGCACCGCGACCGCGCGGCCGGAGCGCACCACGACCTCGGCGACACGCTCGCCGCAGCGCACCGAGCCGCCGTGCCGCTCCAGCCGCCCGGCCAGCGCGGTGGCGAGCACGCCCGCGCCGCCCACGGGCACGGGGAAGCCGACATCCTGGCCGAGCATCGACATCAGCCACCCGAAGGCGCCGCTGGCCGCGCTCTCCGGGGCGAGGTCGGCGTGCAGGGCGTTGCCCGCGAGCAGCAGCCGGCCGCCTTCGCCCGAGAACTGTTCCTCGGCCAGCCGGCGGGCGGGCAGCAGCATCATCCGTGCGAAGCGCAGGCCGTCCGCCGCCCGCAGCCGCGCCGCCAGCCGGGCGCCGGCCCGCAGCGGCGGGAAGGGGGTGAACAGCGAGTCCAGCAGGCTGCCGCCGACGCGCTGCCACAGCGCGTACCACTCGTGCCAGGCCGCGCCGTCGCCCGCCGCGAAGGAGTCGACGCTCCCGGCCGTGGCGTCCGGGTCGCGGGAGAGGACCGCGCAGCGGCCGTCGGGGAGCGGGTGGGCGAGGGCAGCGGGCGCGTGGCTCCAGCGCAGCCCCTCCTTCTCCAGCTCCAGCGCGTGCAGGACGGGCGAGGCGGCGGCCATGGGGTAGAAGGCGCTGAAGACGTCGGTCACGAAGTCGGGGTCCACGGCCCGGTCGCTGCGGACGGCGCCGCCCGGCTCGTCCTGCGCCTCCAGGACCTCGACGCTCCATCCCGCGTCGGCGAGCACGTTCGCGGCGACCAGGCCGTTGGGACCGGCGCCGACGACGACGGCGTCAGCCACGGCGGTCACCGGCCCGGGCCGGTGCGCCGCCGCTCCGGTCCTCGACGACCTGTGCGAGGCGGGCCAGCATGCGGCGGTGCCGCCAGTGCAGGATCGCGTCCACGGCCGCGTTGTGCGCGCTGCCGGCGAAACCGGTCAGCGGGTGCTCGTCCACGATGACCAGGCTGTCCTTCCCCCACGGGCGGACCTCGATGTCGACGCGGGCGGTGCCCAGCGCGCCGCTGTCGATCTCCAGCGCGAGCCGGGAGGGCCGGTGCTGCTCGCGTACCACCGTGCTGCCGCTCAGCGACCAGGGGCCGAGCCTGACGTCGTACTCCAGGCTCGCGCCCTCCTGCGGCCAGTCGCCGCTGCCGCCGTGCGACTCGGACGTCCCGGCGACCCAGTCGGAGTAGGCGTCGCGGTCGGCGAGCACCTTCCACACGTCCTCACGGGGGCGTCTGACGAGCTGGTGGCGTACGGCCATGTCCGGCCTCCTGGGGTGCGGGGCGGGCGGCCGTCTTCCGCGGTCGCGCTCGGGTGTCCCACAAAGGCGCATTTCCGCCTATTTCGCCGCAAAACACCATGGCGCAGCCCGTTTCGCGGTGGACATTCAGGGCACCCGCAACGGTGGCCGCCCGATTCCGGGAACGTCCCGGTGCGGCCGGAGAGCGCGAGGCAGGGACGCCGGAAAGACACCCGAAGGGAAGGTGCAGACGTATGCGCGCCACCGTGTGGCACGGCAAGCGGGACGTCCGGGTGGAGCACGTCCCCGATCCACGGATCGAGGAGGACACCGACGCCGTCATCCGCATCACCTCGTCCGGGCTGTGCGGATCGGACCTGCACCTGTACGAGGTGCTGACGCCGTTCATGACACCCGGCGACATCCTCGGGCACGAGCCCATGGGCATCGTGGAGGAGACCGGCCCGGCGGTCGGCAACCTCAAACCCGGCGACCGTGTCGTCATCCCCTTCCAGATCGCCTGCGGCACGTGCTGGATGTGCTCGCGCGGCCTGTTCACCCAGTGCGAGACCACCCAGGTCACCGAGCAGGGCATGGGCGCGCGGCTGTTCGGCTACACCAAGCTGTACGGGGCGGTACCCGGCGCCCAGGCGGAGTACCTGCGCGTCCCGCAGGCCCAGTTCGGCCCCGTCAAGGTGCCGCACGGCCCGGACGACGACCGCTTCGTCTACCTCTCGGACGTGCTGCCGACCGCGTGGCAGGCGGTGCAGTACGCCGACGTGCCGAAGGGCGGCAGCGTCGCGGTGCTGGGCCTCGGCCCGATCGGGGCGATGTCCTGCCGGATCGCGAAGCACCTGGGCGCCGGCACGGTCATCGGCGTCGATCTGGTTCCCGAGCGGCTGGAGCGCGCCCGTGCGGACGGCGCGACCGTCCTCGACCTGCGCGAGTACGACTCGCGCGACGAGCTGACCGACGCCGTCAAGGACCTCACCGACGGGCGCGGCCCGGACGCGGTCGTGGACGCGGTCGGCACCGAGGCGCACGGCAGCCAGGCCGCCCGCCTCGCCCAGACCGCGGCGGGCATGCTCCCGTCGGCGTGGGCGGAGAAGCTCATGCAGGTCGCCGGAATCGACCGGATGGCCGCGCTGGACCTGGCCATCGCCCTGGTGCGGCGCGGCGGGACGATCTCGGTCAGCGGCGTCTACGGCGGCGCGGCCGACCCGATGCCGCTGCTGACCATGTTCGACAAGCAGGTCCAGCTGCGCATGGGGCAGGCCAACGTCCGCCGCTGGACGGACGACATCCTGCCGCTGCTCACCGACGACGACCCGCTGGGCGTGGACGG
This sequence comes from Streptomyces sp. NPDC021224, assembly GCF_044332905.1. Taxonomy (NCBI): domain Bacteria; kingdom Bacillati; phylum Actinomycetota; class Actinomycetes; order Kitasatosporales; family Streptomycetaceae; genus Streptomyces; species Streptomyces sp. NPDC021224. The sequence goes on from NZ_JBIRPW010000007.1 coordinate 196,973, forward strand.
CTTCGCCACGCACCACGTGCCGCTGGACGAGGCGCCGGACGCCTACGCCACCTTCCAGAAGAAGGAGGACGGCGCCATCAAGATGCTCTTCCGGCCGTGACCGGAAGCGGATCCGCCGTGCGCGCGGATTGGACTTGCGAGGGAGGCGGATTTCCGTGATCACAGCAGTGCGGCAGACCACTGAGCTGGCGTCGTCGAGCATCACCGCGTGGGCGGTGGTCTTCGGCATCGTCATCGTCGGCGTGCTGATGCTCGCGTTCTGGTGGGGCGCCCGTGCTCTCCAGCGCCGGCGCGGCCCCGTACGCGAGCCACAGCCGCGGTCGGGGTCGTGGCACGAGCCGCAGGAGGGCGAGACCCACCATTCGGCCCGAGCGGCCCGCGCCCGCGACGACGACCGGGACTGACGCCCGCCGCGCGCCAGGGTCTGTCGTTTGGATCTCCGTGGAGGAAGGAGCGGGGTCCGGTGCTCCCCCAGGGCTTCGCCTGGGAGGTACCCCCAGCTGCAAGGCGGAGGAGGGAGGCAACGCGGTGGGGGTCCCCCCATGGCGAAGCCTCTGGGGGAGTTATCGACCGACGACAACGCTGGGGGCACCTCCCGCCGAAGGCAGGGGGAAGATGTGCGTGCCGGGGCACGCGACGCCGCGGAGATCCAAACGACAGACCCTAGTCCGCCGCCGCACCTCGTGGTGCGGCGGCGGACTTGCGCGGGCGGCGCTGTCAGCGGCCGACGGCGCGGCGCAGCTCCTCCTTGTTCATCTGCGAGCGGCCCTCGACGTTCTTCTTCCTCGCCTCTTCGTAGAGCTGGTCGCGGGTCGGCCCCTGCGCGCCGCTGTGCGAACGCTGCCCGCCCCGCTGCGAGGCGGACTTGGGGTCGCCGGTCGAGGTCCGGCTCGCCGAGCGCGCCTCGCCCGAGCGGGCCCGCTCCTTGTTGACGGTGCGGGCCGCGATCTCCTTCGCCCGCCCGGCGGACTCACCGCGCTTTTGCGCGCTGTCCTTGATGTGCTCGTACTGCCGTTCCCGTTTGCTGCTGGATCCCGCGGGCATGGTGCGGCTCCTCTCGTGTCCTGGGACGGGCGGCGCGGTCGGCCGGAGCCCCTGTCCCCCACCGCTCCCTGTCCGCCGACTACCCGATGCGGAAGGGCGCATTCACCCCGCTGCGGCGGGGTGCGGATAGCCGCGGGCAGTACGGGTACGCGCCCGGTGAGCGAGCCGGGAGGAGGCTGCCGTCATGGCCGCGAAGGACAGACTGGCCGAATACCACCGCCGCCGCGACTTCGGGCGGACCCGCGAGCCCGAGGGGCGCGGCCGCCCCGGCGCGGACGGCGGCGAGGCGTCCTTCGTGGTGCAGATCCACGACGCCACCTCACTGCACTTCGACTTCCGGCTGGAGGCCGACGGCGTGCTGAAGTCCTGGGCGGTGCCGAAGGGGCCGTCGGACGACCCGCACGACAAACGGCTCGCGATGCCCACCGAGGACCACCCGCTGGACTACCGCGGCTTCGAGGGCGCCATCACGGCGGGCGAGTACGGCGCAGGCACGGTCATCGTGTGGGACGAGGGCACGTACGAGAACGCCACCGAGGACCGCCGCGGCCGCCCGGTGCCCCTCGCCGAGGGCGTGGAGCGCGGCCATGTGTCCTTCCGGCTCGCGGGCCACAAGCTGCACGGCGGCTGGTCGCTGACCCGTATCCGCGGCTCCGGCGACGACGGCGGGCGCGAGGCGTGGCTGCTCGTCAAGCGCGCCGACGCGCAGGCCGGGCGGCACGCCACGCCCGACCCGCGGCGCGCCCGGTCCGCGCTCAGCGGCCGCACGCTGGGGCAGATGCGCGCGGCGGCCGACGCGGGCGAGGCGGCGACCTGGGAGAGCGACCGGTCCGGCGACGGCGGGCACGGGTCGTGAGCCCGCGGCTGCTGGACCGGCTGGACGAGCGGGAGCGCGGCATGCTGCGGCCCGCCGGTCCGGACCCGGGCGCCCCGATGCTGGCCCAGCTCAGCGATGTGCGGGACTTCGGCGAGGGCTGGATCTTCGAGCGCAAGCTGGACGGCATCCGCATGCTGGCCTCGCGCGACCGCGAAGGACGGGTGGAGCTGTGGTCCCGCACCGGGCAGCGGCTGAACGCCACCTACCCGGAGGCCGTCGAGGCGCTCGCGGGCCAGGCCTGCCAGGACTTCGTCGTGGACGGCGAGATCGTGGCGCTGCACCGCGGCCGTACGGACTTCGCCCTGCTCCAGCAGCGCAGCGGCCTCACCGCCCCGGCCGCCGTGCGGGCCAGCCCCGTCACCGTCACCTACTACCTCTTCGACCTGCTGCGGCTCGGCGGCGTGGACACCACCGGGCTGCCGCAGCGGGCCCGCAAGGCGCTGCTGCGCGACGCGCTGGACTTCCGGGCGCCGCTGCGCTTCACCCCGCACCGCAACCACGGCGGCCGGGAGCTGCTGGACCAGGCGTGCGGCTGGGGCTGGGAGGGCCTGATCGCCAAGCGCGCCTCGGCGCCGTACGCGCACCGGCGGTCGCCGAACTGGCTCAAGCTCAAGTGCGCCGCGGGCCAGGAGCTGGTGGTAGGCGGCTTCACCGAACCGGCGGGCGCCCGGACCGGCTTCGGCGCCCTGCTGGTCGGCTACCACGAGGGCGGGCGGCTGCGGTACGCGGGCAAGGTCGGCACCGGCTACGACACGCGGACGCTGCGCGCGCTGCGGGAGCGGCTGGACGCGCTGGAGACCGGCCGTTCGCCCTTCGCCGACCCGGTCCGCGAGCGCACCGCGCACTGGGCGCGCCCGGAGCTGGTCGCACAGGTCGCCTTCACCGAGTGGACCCGCGACGGCCGGCTGCGCCACCCGCGCTTCCTCGGCCTGCGGGAGGACAAGCGGCCCGCCGACGTGGTCCGCGAGAAACCGCCGGGGAGGCGCTGACGATGCCGGACAAGCCCTACGAGACGGTACGGGCGGGCCGCCGTTCGGCGCGGGTCAGCCGCCCGGACAAGGTGCTCTTCCCCGCGGACGGGCTGACCAAGGCGGATCTGGCCGCGTACTACAAGACCGTCGCCCCGCGGATGCTGCCGCAGCTGCGCGGGCGCCCGCTCATGCTGGAACGGCACCCCGGCGGCATCGGCGACCACGGATTCATGCAGAAGGACACCCCGGACCACGTGCCGGACTGGGTGCGGCGCGCCGAACTGCCCAAGGAGGGCGGCACCGTCACCTACACCGTGTGCGACGACACCGCGACGCTGGTCTACCTCGCCGACCAGGCCTGCGTGACGCTGCACCGCTTCCTCTCCCGCGCCGACCACGCCGACCGCCCCGACCGGCTGGTCTTCGACCTCGACCCGCCGGACTCCGACTTCGCGCCGGTCCGCGAGGCGGCCCGGCACGTGCGCGGGCTGCTGGACGAACTGGAGCTGCCGAGCACGGTGATGACGACCGGGTCGCGCGGCCTGCACGTGCTGGTCGCGCTGGACGCGCGGTCCGCCGTGGACGAGGTGCGCACCTTCGCACGGGACGCGGCGGAGCTGCTGGCCGCCCGCCACCCCGGCAGCCTCACCGCCGAGCCACGCAAGGCCGCCCGCCGCGGGCGCCTCTACCTGGACGTCCAGCGCAACGCGTACGGCCAGACGTCGGTGGCCCCGTACGCGGTCCGCTCACTCCCCGGCGCCCCCGTCGCGGCGCCGCTGACCTGGGACGACGTGGACGACCCGGAGATGACGGCGCGCCGCTGGAGCCTCCGGGACGCCGACGCGCTGGCCGCGGCGGACCCGTGGCACGGCGCGCCCCGCCCGCGGGCCCTCGGCCCGGCCCGGCGACGGCTGGACGCTTTGCGGGACGGCTGAACCGGCCATCAGGGTGGCACCGTTGCTCCACTGGAGTGCACCCTCAACCTCACCCTAGAGTTGAGGTCGAGAGTTTGCGGGGCGGTCAGACCTGCCCGCGCGCCCGACCGGACGGCAGCAGCTCGCCCAGGTCCGCAGAGAAGTCGGCGGCGACCTTGTCCATCAGCTCCGGGGACAGCGCCCCGTCCAGGACCTCCAGCACGGCGGCGCTGTCCCGGACCGCCGCGTCGTCCGGCACCCCGGCGCGGCCGGAGACGCGCCCGGCGAAGGCGGTCAGGTCGAAGCGCTCCCCCGCCCCCCGGCCGCGTCCGTCGCGCCCGGCGTCCCGGGCCGCCGCCCGCAGGGGCGCGCCGAGGTCCGGGGGCAGTTGCGCGGCGACGTGCTCGGCGAGCCCCGGGGCGACGCGTTCACCGAGGGTGCGCAGCACCGCGCCGGTGGCGCGCTCGGCCGAGTCGCGGTCGGGCAGCCCGGCCAGTTCCTGGACCTTGCCGATCATCTCGTTGCGCTGCATGGCTCACTCCCCGCGCGGCCCGTTCCGTCGTCGGCCGCGGAGGGCGGCTCGGGGCGCGGCTCAGGGCGGCGCACCGGAGCGGGTACCCGTTCGGGCCGGGTTTACCGCCCCCGGACCGCCCTCGTGCCGCGCCCGGGCCGTGCCGCGCCCGTGTCGAGCCCGCGCGGTGATCGGCGCGGGGACGGGCGGGACAGGCGGGACGAGGTCGGCCGGACCGGCGGGTGCCGGGTGAAAGACGATCACCTCTCGGGAAGGACGGGCCCGTTCGACGGGCGCCGCGGCGCCGAAAGCTGACGGGCCGACCCCGCCACTCGTCATGTTGCTGCATGCAATGCGTTGTTGCAAGTTATTCGCAATAGAGGTCTAGGGTGGTTTCCGGAAGATCGCCCACCCGCAAAACCCACCACGGAAAGGGGCCGTGCCTGATGGGCACTTACGCGCTGCCCGACCTCCCGTACGACTACTCCGCGCTCGCCCCGGCCATCACGCCGGAGATCCTGGAGCTGCACCACTCCAAGCACCACGCCGCCTACGTCAAGGGCGCCAACGACACCCTCGACCAGCTCGCCGAGGCCCGCGACAAGGACGCGATCACCCCGACCGGCCTGGTCGGGCTGGAGAAGACCTTCGCCTTCAACCTCTCCGGCCACGTCCTGCACACGCAGTTCTGGCAGAACCTCTCCCCCGACGGCGGCGACCGCCCCGACGGCGTGCTCGCCGACGCGCTCGACGAGAACTTCGGCAGCTTCGAGGCCTTCAGGAAGCAGCTCACCGTGGCCACCACCTCGGTGCAGGGCTCCGGCTGGGGCGTGCTCGCCTGGGAGCCGCTCGGTCGGCGGCTGATCGTCGAGCAGGTCTACGACCACCACGGCAACGTCGGCCAGGGCAGCACCCCGCTGCTCGTCTTCGACGCCTGGGAGCACGCGTACTACCTCCAGTACCGGAACGTCCGCCCGGACTACGTCACCAAGCTGTGGGACCTGGTCGACTGGACCGACGTCGCGGCCCGCTACACCGCCGCGTCGTCCACCGCGGCCTGAGGCGGGGCGGCCCGCAACCGCACGGGGACGGCCCCGGAACGGCCCGCGGGCCGGGAAGCCCGTGCGGCTTCCCGGCCCGCGCGGCAGCGGGAGATCCGGCGGTCAGCGGGCGACCGCGTCCCTGACCCGGTCCACCATCGCCGCGAAGGGGCCGGTCAGCGCCAGTACGGCGGGCCTGCCCGCGGCGGTGGGGTGCGGGTGGGTGGGCGCGAGGCGCTCGATCATGAGCAGCCGCTCGCCCATCGCCCGGCGTCGCTCCTCGGTGCAGTCGCGCAGGAGCGCGGGGAACTCCTCGGACTCCTCGTGGTCGGCGTGGTCACCGACCGCCTTCTCGAACTCCGCGAGCGTCTCGGTGAACGCGGGGCTGTCGAGGTCCATCTTCTCCAGCCGCCGCAGCACCGCCGCGGCCTCCGCCTCCTCGTGGTCGCGGGCCGCCGCCTCGCGCTCGCCCGCGGAGTGCTTCGCGACCGGCCGTACGACCACCTCCTCGGCGACCTCGTGCACGGCCAGCAGCGCCCGCAACGCGTCGAACGCCTCCTTGCGGCCCTCGCCCCGGCTCTCCCGGACGGTGCCGAACAGGTCGCGGATCCGCGCGTGCTGCGTCAGCAGCACCGCGACCACGTCGCCGTCGGGCAGCCGCGCCGCCTGGGTCCGCTCGGCTGTGGCAGAACTCATCGTCCGCTCCTTCTGCGTCGTCGTCCTCGATCGGTTTCCCGGTCCTGTCGGTTCTGTCGGTCCTGTCGGTCCTCGTACGACCGTGCCGCCCCGGCGTACCGGACGGCGTATTCGGGTCCGGTTATCCGCTCCCGCCGCCCGCAAACAGGCCGTGCCGCCGAAGCGCCCGTCCCCCGGGGCGTCCGCGGCTCCCGCCGGAACGCACCGGGGGCGGCTCCCGCGCAGTTCACGCCGGTGCGGCAGGGGCAGGCGGGCGGCCCTCGCGGCGCCGCACACAGGTGTCGGATTCCTGCCAGCCAAGGGCCGTGAGCCGATGGTTCGCTCGTCCCATGCACACCGACACGCGCGGCGACAAGGCCCGCCTCTTCCGCTCCCTCCACTCCCCCGCCCGGCCGCTGGCCCTCGCCAACGCCTGGGACGTCGCGAGCGCCCGCGTCGTCGAGGCCGCGGGCGCGCCCGCCGTCGCCACGACCAGCGCGGGGGTCGCCTGGGCGCTGGGCGATCGGGACGGGAGCGCCGTCCCCCGCGACCGGGTCGTGGACCTGGTCGCGCGGATCGCCGCGGCAGTCGCGGTCCCGGTCACCGCCGACATCGAGGACGGGTACGGCGCGGGGCCCGCCGAGGCCGCCGAGACGGCACTGCGGATCGCCGAGGCCGGGGCCGTCGGCGTCAACATCGAGGACGGCACACTGCCGCCCGCCGAGCTGGCGGCCCGGCTGACCGCGGTACGCGGCGCGGCCACCGGCCTGTTCCTCAACGCGCGCATCGACACCTACCTGCGCGGCCTCGGCGACCCGCAGCGCCGGCTCGACGAGACGCTGGAGCGAGCCCGCCGCTACGCGGACGCGGGCGCCGACGGGGTATTCGTCGCCGGCGTCACCGACCCCGCCACCGTCCGCGCCCTCGCCGCCGGTGTCCCCGTACCGCTCAACGTCATGGCCGGACCCGGCGCCCCCTCCGTCGCCGAGCTGGGCGCCCTCGGAGCCGCACGCGTCAGCCTCGGCTCGGGCGTGGCGCAGGCCGCGTACGCCGCCGCCCGCCGCGCCACCACCGAGCTGCTCGGCGACGGCACGTACCGCACGCTCACCGACGCCGTCCCCTTCCCGGAACTCGACGGCCTGTTCGCCGCGCGGCGCTGAGGGCGCAGGAGTTCGGGAACGTTCGTACGGCCAGTTCGATCTCGTCCCGCCAGGCGGAGGTGGGGACGGTGAGGCGGTGGGCATGCCCACGGTGGAGGCCCAGCGGACGCGGGAGGCCGCGTTGCCGGGGCGGTGGTCGTAGTCGTCGTCTCCTTCGGCACCCCGGCCGCCACACGGACTGACTGGGTGTCGATGACCACCGGGGACGGGTCTCTCATCCTCCGGCCCGCCTCCCGCGCCTGGCACCGCAGGGCCTCCTGGACCTGCTGGTCGAGGCCGTTCTGGCGTCACAGGGTGAAGGAGTAGAACACCGCCGAGCAGGCCGGGAGGTCGTGCGGCAGAAGCCGCCGCTGGCAGTCCGTCCGGTTCTGATGGAGCAGCGCGTTCACGACTTCGCGCAGGTCGCACGCGCCCGGTTCCCCGGTCACGGGGGCCCGACAGGCTCAGTTACCATCGGCAAACCACTCACCCGAAGGAAAACAGACCATGGGCACCGGCGTGACCGTCAGGGTTTTCGAGCAGGAGGACTGGGCCGAGGTCTGGCCGATCGTCCGTGAGGTGGTCCGTGCCGCCGACACCTTCACCTACGATCCGGCGATGAGTGAAACCGAGGCCCGGCACGGCTGGATCGAACCTGGCGACGCCAGCGGGTTGACCGTGGTCGCCGTGACGGAACACGGGCAGGTTGTCGGCACTGCGAAGATGGGGCGCAACCGGCCCGGACCCGGCGCCCACGTGGCCACTGCCAGCTTCATGGTCGCAGCCGACGCCCGCGGCCGTGGGGTGGGGCGGCACCTGTGCGGCTACTCCCTGGACTGGGCGCGCCGCAACGGCTACGCGGGAGTGCAGTTCAACGCAGTGGCCGCCTCGAACCTCTCCGCGGTCCACCTCTACGAGTCCCTCGGTTTCACCATCGTCGGAACAGTCCCCGGTGCGTTCGAACATCCGGCGCTCGGCCGTGTCGGACTCCACGTGATGTACTGCGACTTCGCCTCGGCGTGACCTCCGCCCGACCCGGGACAGAGGGCCGGCGACCCTCGCCCGGAACCTTCCGGCGCGGCGGGCAGCGGGGTGGAACGCGTCCCGCCGGAGCTGCGTGGCTGCTTCACGAGCTGCCGCGTCCGCGGAGACGGGAAGAGGGAGCGAGCGCGCGGCGCTATCACGGCTGGCAACTCGACGAGAAGGGGGAGTCCATGGCTGAAGCGGGCAGACTCGACGGCAAGAGGGCTCTGGTGATCGGCGGTGGCGGAGCGGGGATCGGTCGAGCCGTCGTCCGTGCCTACGCCGCGGCCGGGGCGCACGTGGTGGTCGCCGACATCGACGCGGGTCGGGCGGCCCAGGCCGCAGAGGAGGTGCGGACGGCCGGGCACACCGCTCATGCGGTGAGCGGTGACGTCCGCTCACGCGACCAACTCGACAGCGTGATCGCCGGGGCGGCGGAACGGCTCGGCGGCCTCGACATTCTGGTCACGGTGGTCGGCGGGCAGATGGCGTTCGTTCCCGCTGTCAAGCTCCACGAGATGGAAGACGAGGACTGGGACACCGTCTACGAACTGAACCTGCGTTACGTGGTCCGCGCGGTACGGCACGTACTGCGCCTGTTCCTGGAACAGGGGACAGGCGGAAGCATCGTCGGCATCGGCTCGGTCACCGGATTCATGGCCGCGCCGAAACAGGCCGGGTACGGCGCGGCGAAGGCCGGCCTTTCCAGCCTGGCGCGCACCGTCGCGGCCGAGTACGCGGCCGACGGCATCCGCATGAACGTCGTCGCGGGGGGAGCGATCAGCACCGCGGTCAACGACGCCGGGCCCTCCGGCGAGTGGGTCCCGGAGATCCCGGCGGGCCGCTACGGCACCTCCGAGGAGATGGCCGAGGCTGCCGTCTACCTGGGGTCCAACGCGGCACGCTACATCACCGGCCAGCAGATCGTCCTGGACGGAGGAGTCTCCGTCCGCGGCCCGTTCCCCGAATAGCCGGCCGGACCGGAGACGGACACATGGGGGTATACGTTTCGGTCAGAGGATGGCTGGAGTGCGACGAGAAGCAGTTCGCCGCGGCCCAGGAGATCATCTCGTCCCACGAGGACGGCCATTACTCCAGCGGATGGAGCACACCCCGGCGGCAGGCCAACTGGACGCACTACCTCTTCTACGGCGCCGACATCCGCGAGTCCGCCCTGGAGTGGCTCGCGCAGCAGGTCACCGAGATCGCCCGGATCCCGGCCTCCGACGACGACGGGGACCTTGTCCGGGGTCTGCTCCTCTCCCGCCACGAGGTCCAGGGGACGACGGAGTGGCAGGTACGCGACGGCAGGCTCGTCCTGTCGCCCGCCGACGCCAGACACCGCTACCTCGACGCATAACTCGGACCCGTTCCGCGCATCAGGTGCCGAGCTCCTCGTCTTCTGGCCTGCGACAGCGCAGGTGCCCTGGTCCCCGTGGCTGCTCGACATGATGATGACGGTCGAAAACGGCTCTGCCCGGAGTTCCGTGAAGTGGCCTGGGACAGCAGGTGGCGACCCCGCTGACGATGCTGTCGTGCAGCCACGGCATCACGGCAACGAAGAGTGATCGAGTACGGCTCGTCACCTCGTCGACGCGTTCGCGCAGGCAGGCTCGACGCTGGTGGCAGGTCTTCTCCAGTGCGACGGCAAGGTTTTGGAGCAGGTGCCAGCGGTCGGCGACTTCCGTGGTTCCCCAGCTCAGCCGACGGTCAGGACCGCGTTGCCGCGCGTCCGGCGACCGCGGAGGTCGGCGATGGCATCGGCCGTGCGGGCCCAGTCCCGGATCGAGCCGATCTCCGGGTGCAGCCGGCCGGAGGCGACCAGGCGCACCAGGGCGGTGAGGTCCTGGCCGTAGGTCGCATCCGATGTCGTGTAGTCGAAGTGCGTGATCCGGGCTTGGTTGGGGCCTTTGAAGAAGTCGAAGAAGTTCAGTGTGACGGGCTCGCGGCTGGCCTGGCCGAACCACACCAGCTGCCCGCCGGGGGCGAGCCTGGTCAGCGCGACGGGCAGGCTGTCGCCCCCGACCGACTCCAGCACCACGTCGTAGGGGCCCGTGGCTTCCACGACGGAGGTGACCAGTTCGGCGGCGCCGAGCTCCAGCAGTTTCGCGCCGCGTTCGGCGGTGGCGCTGACGGCCGTGACGGCGGCGCCGGAGGCGGCTGCCAGCTCGGTGACGTAGTGCCCTACCCCGCCGCTGGCCCCGGTGATCAGCAGCCGGAGGCCTGCGAGCGGTCCGGCGGCGCGCAGCAGCCGCAGCGCGGTGATGCCGGCGAGCGGCAGTGCGGCGGCGGTGACTGCGTCGACGTTGTCGGGCAGTTCGGCGAGGTCGGCGGTCGGCACGGCGACCCGCTCGGCCCAACCGTAGGCGGGCGGGTGGCCGACCACGCGGGTGCCGGCGGCCGGCCCGCTGCCGTCGGCCGCGGCCCGCACCACAGTGCCGGCGACGTCCTTGCCGGGCCGCCATCCGTTCCAGCGGCGGGCCAGGCCGCCGTCGAGCTGGAAGGTCTCGCCGCGGTTGACCGAGAACGCCTCCACCGCGACCACCGCTTCGTCGTCGGCGGGTTCGGGCTCAGGGGCCTCACCGAGGGTGACTGGCTCGTCGGTGTCGCCGGCCGCGCCGGGCAGTATCGCCTTCATGTTCCTGCTGTCCTCTCAAGTGTGCTGACGGCGGGCCGGTTTCAGGCGACGAGCGCTTGGTGCCAGTGCTGGGTGTCGGCGTACTCGCGCATGTTCGTGATCTTGCCGTCGCGGACGGTGAAGACGCCGACGTTGTTCTCGCGGTACGGGCGGCCGGTCTTTCCGGTGGCCCAGGAGTCCCACTCGACCAGCACCTGCTCGCCGGCCCCGAAATGGTTGGTGACCTTGATGCCGATCTCCAGCTCCGGGTCGAGGTGGGCAAAGGCAGTGGCGAGGAAGCCGTCGATCACCTGGTCGCGGCCCTGCCAGGTTCCCGAGATCGGCAGATCGCCCCCGTACCAGCAGCTGCCGTCCGGGGCCCAGGAGTCACGGATGACATCCTGGTCACCGGCCGCCAGAGCCTCGAAGTAGCGCAGCACCACGGCGCTCGGATCAGGCTCGGCGAAGACGACGGTCTTGGCATGCAGGGTGTCGAAGTACTCCCGCACCGCCGCGATCTTGCCATCGCAGATGGTGAAGACGGCCAGGCAGTGCTGGTCGTAGCGGCCGCCCGTCCTGGCCTGGGCGACGGTGTTCCATTCGGCGAGCACCTTGTCGCCCTCGGCGATCACGCCGTCGAAGCTGAACTCCATCGTCTCCGGCCGCAGCCGGGCCACCATCTGCGGCACGAACTCCTCCAGGATCTCCACCGGCCCGGTCCAGGTGCCGGACAGGGGCAGGTCGCCGGCGAGCGTCCAGGTCGATTCGGCGGTGAAGAAGCCGCGCAGGGCGTCGATGTCGCCGGCCGTCAGGGTGTCCATGTATGCCTGGACGACGGCCTTGCTGGTGGCGGTCAGTTCCTGGGTGCTCATCGTTTTCTGCCTTCTGAGGAGGTGTTTCTTCCGTTGCCTCGAACTTAGGCCCGCCGCATTGCCGAGCGGAAAGACCTGTTTTGGCCGACCCGATACCAGGACGGCATAAGCCCAGTTCAAGCCGGGGCGTAGGGCGTAGGATGCGTCGCATGGCAGAACTTCGTCGTCTTCGCTACTTCCTGGCGGTGGCAGAGGAGCGGAGCTTCACCCGTGCCGCCGCCCGGCTGCTGACAGCCCAACCCGCTTTGAGCCGCCAAATACGCGAGCTGGAGAAGGAAATGGGTGTGCGGCTGCTGGAACGCACCACGCAGTACGTGGAGCCGACCGAGGCCGGTCGGATGCTGATGGAACGCGGCCAGGCCCTCGTCGACGAGGCGGACCGGCTGTGGCGCGAGGTGCGGGGTTTCGCCGCCGGCGCCCATGGGAGCTTGTCCTTCGGCTACAGCGCCGGCACCGGCTACGAGACCGCCCCGGCCCTCCTGGAGCGGCTGGCCGAGACCAACCCCGGCATCACCGTGGACGCCACGCTGTTGTCCACCGCGGAGCTCCTGGCGGCCGTCGCCGACGGCACCCTGGATGCCGCCCTGCTGCGCTGCCCGCCACCCACCCCGCAATTGGTACGCACCCTCGTGCGGCTGGAGCCGCAGGGCGTGCTGATGCACCAGGGACATCCACTCGCCGCCCGGAGCGATCTGCCGGTGGCCGCACTGGCCAACGAGGCGATCCTGCTGCACCCGCGGGAAGCCAATCCCGGCCACCACGACGCCATCACCGCCATCTTCCAGCGCGCCGGCATCAGCCCCGAGTTCCTGCCGCGTCGCCTCTTCGACACCGCGCACACCCCGGTGGCACAGGGCAAGGCCGTCACCGTCGTCGGCGCCTCCACCCTTCCCAGCCTGCCCACCGGCCTGGCCTGGCGCCCCCTCAGCCCCGCCGAGACGATTGAGATCTGCCTGCTGACCCGCGGCAACACCCCACGCCCCGCGGTGGCCCACCTGCTGCACGCCACGGCGGCAGTCGCCCGCGAGCGCGGCTGGCTGCGCGTCTGAGCCAGCTGAAGGTCCGCTCGACGGCCCGGCGTCGCGGGATCACCGTGAAGCCCTTTGGGCGGGGTCGCGGCACTTCTGACCCAGGTGCGGCGGGGCGGCTCGACGCGAGCGTGTCGGCTCTGGACTACCGGCGGATCATGAAGGCCCTTGGCGGGGCGGGCGGAGAAGCGATGGACTCCGGGCAGCTCGCGGCCGTACTCGGGCTCGTGCCGGTTCCGTAGCCGCCGTCCGCCCAAACCCGCGTGAGCCGTCGGTGCCGGTGCCGCAGCTGGGCCAGGAGCGTCCGGGCTGCGTCGCGGTCGGTTCCGTATCCCGGTCGGCTGCCTGCCGGACACGGCCACCCGGCCTGTCGTACAGTTCGCCGGTCAGTCCCGAGGACGACAACGCCACCGGCGACCAGGGCCGCGCACTCATGCAGCGCCCCGGCATCCCGCCGCTGATCACCCGGCCCGACGCCGCTGACACGGGGGACGCCGAAGGCGGCACCTCTGGCATATCGGTTCCGCCCGCCGTCCGCTCCGACCCGGGAGCGATGGGGCCGTCCGCTGAATCCTGACCGGCCATCCGTCGGGGGGCGGGCAGCACCTCCTGAACTGCCGTCCGCCCCCTTCCCCCCGCACCCCACCGGCAGGTCCGGCCACGCAGCCGCCTCGCGCGACCCCCACGCCCCCTAGAACCGCCGCCCCTCCCACGGATGGCCCGGCGACGCCGGGCGCCACACCGCGTCCAGCTTCATCGCCTGCGCCGCCGACAGCCGCGCCGTACGCCGCAGATACCGCAGCCGGCCTGCGGCATCCGCGGTGGTCGCGGAAGTGAGCGCGGATCGCGGGGCCCCGGTGTCAGGTTCCTTCGGGCTCGGTCAGGCCGGACTGGTACGCGACAATGGCTGCCTGCACGCGGTTGTCCGCCCCGAGCTTCATGAGGATCGCGCTGACGTGGATCTTCACGGTGCCCTCGACGAGGTGGAGGCGGCGGGCGATCTGGGCATTCGACAGACCGTGGCCGACCAGGACCAGCACGTCCCGCTCCCGCGCGGTCAGCGACTCGACGGCGCGGCGGGCCGCGGCATGCCGTTGCAGCCGACCGCGGTCGAGCGCGTTGAGGACGCGTCGGGCCACGGTCGGCGACAGGGCCGTGCCGCCGGCCACAGCCGCCTTGACGCCGCCGATCAGGTCGTGCGGGTCGGCTGACTTGAGCAGGAAGCCGTCGACGTTCAGCTCAACCGCTCGAGCGATGTAGCCGTCGTCGTCGAAGGTGGTGACCATCACGACGCGGACGTTCGGGTGCCCGGAGCGGACGTTTGCCGCTGCGGCGAGCCCGTCGGTGCCCGGCATCTGGATGTCGAGCAGCACCACGTCCGGCCGGTGCCGTGCCACGGCCTCCACCGCGGCGCGGCCGTCGCCCGCCTCGGCGACCACCTCGATCGTGCCGTCGGCCTGCAGGATCGTCCGAAGGCCGACGCGCACCATCGGCTCGTCGTCGGCCACCACGACCCGGATCGGCCGCCCGGGTGTGCCGGGCAGCGCACCGGCCGCACCGGCTGTGGAGGGCGCCGCGGCGCCCGGTCGGGCGGGGATCGATCCTGGCGTTGGCATCACGGGCTCTTCTCCTCAGGGCCGCTGATGGAGCTGATACGCCCGTCGCGGAAGCAGATGCGGTAGTTGCCGTAGGCCAGAGGGTAGTTGCCGTCCGTGTAGTACCTGCAGTCGCCGCCGGTCCGCTGCCCGAACCACACCGGGGACTGACGCTGCGGCAGGATCTCGTCGGCGGCACTCTCGCTCATTCCGACGTGGAGCCGGGCGAGGTCGCGGTACTCGATGGTCGCGCCGTGCACCGACCAGGCGTAGAAGCCGCTGGCCAGCACGACGAGCACCGCTGGTGGGGCGAGCACGCTCGCGAGCAGAGCCGTGCGCGCCCGCCGGCGGCGGAGCCGGTACTCAACGGCGACCTCCGGGTCCGCGCCGGCAGCGACCACCGGGGCCGCCTCGGCCCGGCGGGGCAGTCGGGCCTCCAGTTCGAACCGGCCCCCGCGCCGCTCGGTACGCAGCGAACCGCCGAGCAGGCGCAGCCGCTCCGCCATCGCCGCAAGGCCGGTCCCGGGTCGCGGCGACGGCGGCCTGAGCGGGCACGCGTTGGTCACCCGGACCGTCACGACGTCGCCCGGCGCCCGGCGACCGCGTGGCGTCGTGCGACCGCCCGTCACGGTGCCGTCCCGCTCCGCGCCGCCGCCCGGCGCCTCCAGTTCGATGCTGACCGCCTCGCCCGGCGCGTGCTGCGCGACGTTCGCGAGCGCCTGCTGCACGACGCCGTGGACGGCCCGACGTGCGGCGGCGGATGTGTCCGCCGGCAGGTCTCCATGAAGGGACACCGCCGTCCCGGCTGCGCGGTGCCGGGCCACCAGCTCCCCGAGGTCCGCTCCGGCGGAGGGGTCCTCCCCGAGCAGGTCGACGAGCCTGCGCACCTTCGTGATCGCCTCGGCGGCACCCGCCCGCAGCTCCGAAGCCTGCTCGCGGACCGCCGGGTCGGTCGCGGTGACCTGGATGCCCCCCGCGCGCAGCGCCAGCAGGCTCAACTCGTGGCCGAGGGTGTCGTGGATCTCGGCTGCGATCCGGGCCCGCTCCCGCAGCCGGGCCTCGGTCTGCGCCGCGCCCGCCCGGGACCAGCCCTGCGCGGTCAGTTCGTGGCGCAGCCGACGGTACGATCCGGCCAGCGCCCCGAACACCCCACAGGCCACGATCACGACCTGGTCGACCAGCCAGCCGAGCGTGTCGTGCGTGGTCGCCACGGCGACGGTGCTCGCCGCCTCGCACAGGGCAAGCAGCACCGTCACCGCCCAGGTCGCACCGCGCCGCCCGAGGACGTACGAGACGACCGCGAGGGCCGACGCAGGCAGCAGGTACCACTGCCCCCATCCGTGCATGCCGCCAGCCTAGTTCCGCCGCTCAGGGGCAGGCCAGCACACCTCAGGCGTCCCGTCGGCTGAGCAGCACCATCGCCGCGGTCTGCGCCACTGCCGCCCAGCCGAGCATGACCAGTGCGCCGACCCAGGACGGGTACTCCGAGGCGTCGCCTGCCACGAACGCCGTCGCGGCGCCCGCCGGCATGTACGCGCCCACCGGATTGCTGAGCACGCTGAGCCCCACCAGCAGTACGAACGCGACGGTCAGCGCGCCCGCGCCGCTGCGCACCACCGAGGAGATCGCGGTGGTCAGTACGCACCCGAGGGCCACCGTCACGGCGACCCGCGCGACGACCTCGGCAGCCGGCGAGGTGTTCGCTGCGTGGCTGCCGAGGGCGAGCTCCGTCGACGCCCAGCCGGCGGCACCGAGCGCCGCGCCCGCGACCAGGCCGACCAGGCCGGTCACGACCGTCTTGCCGGTGAGCACATCGGCGCGCTGCGGGCGGGCGAGCAGGGTCGAGCGGATCGTTCCGGTCGCGTACTCCGACGTCACGACGACCATCGCGAGCGCGAACAGGGCGAGCTGCCCAAGCTGCACGGCGGGTCCGAGCGCGTCGGTGACCTGCATCACCGCACCGGCCGAGTGGTGGCCGTTGCGGACGTCCAGGACGAAGTCGTTCCCGAGCGAGGAGGCTACGGCGGCCGTAAGCAGCACCGCGCTTGCCACGCACCACCAGGGGGCACGCAGCGACCACGTCTTGCCCCACTCCGCCCGGACGGCCTCGCTCCACCGGATCGGCAGCGCCGTCATACCGCCACCTCCTGCTGCCGGCTCGGTGCGACCGTCCGGAACTCGACGTCGTCGCGTACCAGGTCCATGTACGCCTCCTCCAGGCTCACCCGGTTGGTGTGCAGTTCGTGCAGGACCACTGCCGCCTCGTGCGCCTGCTGCCCGATCAACGCGGCGACCGCGCCGGGCACGCGCAGCCGGCGCGGTCCGAGGCGTATGACGCCTCGTGCTGCGACCACGGCCACCAGGCGGGCGCACCCGGCCTCGTCGGCGGCCTCGACCTCCACGTAGGAGTCGTGGCGGGCGGTCATCTCCTCCAAGGGGGCGTCGGCGAGCAGCTTGCCGCGGCCGATCACCACCACGTGGTCCGCAGACACCGCGATCTCGCTCATCAGGTGGCTGGAGATCAGCACCGTACGGCCTTCGGCGGCCCAGCGGCGTGTCAGGTCGCGGACCCAGCGCACGCCGTCCGCGTCGAGGCCGTTGACCGGTTCGTCCAGGATGAGCGTCTGCGGGTCGCCGAGCAGCGCCGCTGCGATGCCCAACCGCTGGCCCATGCCCAGCGAGAAGCCGCCGGCCCGGCGGCTGGACACCTCGGCGAGCCCGGTCTCGGCCAGCACCTCCTCGACCCGCCTGCGCCCGATACCGGAGTAGCGGGCGAGCGCGAGCAGGTTCGCGCGGGCGGTGCGCCGCGGGTGGAACGCCCGCGCGTCCAGGTGCGCGCCCACGGTGCGCAGCGGGTGGCGCAGCGAGCCGTACGGACGGCCGTCGATCAGCGCGGTGCCCGACGTGGGGTGGTCCAGGCCGAGGACCATCCGCATCACGGTGGACTTCCCTGCCCCGTTCGGGCCGAGCAGCGCCGTGACGCGCCCCGAGGCGATGGTCACCGACAGCTCGTCCACCGCTGTCATCGGGCCGAACCGTTTCGTAAGGCCTACGACTTCAATCATGTGACCAGCATCGACGCCCGGCGGCCGCGGTACATCGGTCGATGGCAAGCGGGTGGCTATGCCTTTGGGCATAGCCACCCGCCAGGTCGGGCTGCGCGGGGACGAACTCCATCCCGGTGGATTGGAAACGACGCATACAACTTGCTGACTTTTCCCGGAAGCATAAATTTACGGATACGCGGCAGCAGCTTCCATGCAGGTCAGGGTAGGGTAAACGGCGAATTGCCGCTTCTGTAGTGATTGCACCGGGGCGACCCATGCGAACCCCCGGGAGCGACGCGGCGGCGACCCGGGGCGCCTGCGCGGTCGGGCGGAAAGGGTCCAGCACACCTCCCCGCCGTCCGGGCTGCGGAGTCCCGGGGGGTGGCTCCGGTGGCCGACCGCGGTTGCGGGGGTTCGGTCCGCCACTGTCTGATGAGAAGGAGCGGCGTCGCCTGTGGGTCGACGCATGCAGCAAGTCGTCGGCCACCTGACGGCTCAGGTGGGCTCGGAATGCAGGTGCCCCAGGAGGGTGAACGATGCCCGAGGACAGCCCGGAGCACGGTGACGGTGCTCCCGAAGGTGCGCATCGTGCGGAGCCTGTACCCGCGAAGCCGTCAAATCTGCCGAAGGGGGCCTGGCGGGGGATCGTGCGTCGCACCCTCAAGGAGTACAAGGCCGACAACCTGGCCGACCTGGCCGCGGCGCTCACCTACTACGCGGTACTGGCGATCTTTCCGGCGACACTGGCGCTGGTGTCGATCGTGGGGTTGCTGGGCCCCTCGGCGGTCAGGTCGCTGACCGACAACATCGCCACCCTCGCGCCGGGGCCGGTTCGCACCGTCCTGACCAGCATCGTGAAACAGGTGCAGAACAACCAGGGGTCGGCAGTGATCGCCTTGGTCGTCGGCATCGTCGTCGCACTGTGGTCCGCCTCCGGTTATGTCGCGGCCTTCATGCGAGCCGGCAACGCCGTGTACGACATCGGCGAGGGGCGCCCGGTATGGAAGACGCTGCCGACTCGCTTCGCGATCACGGTGTTCATCGTCGTCATGCTGGCCGCCATCTCGGTGGGCATTGTCTTCACCGGAAAGCTGGCCCGCAGGACCGGAAGCGTCCTGGGCCTGGGCGACACCGCGGTCACCGTATGGAACGTCGCCAAATGGCCCGTGATGGTCGTCCTGTTCGCGCTCGTGGTCGCCGTCCTGCACTGGGCGGCACCGAACGTCCGGCACGGTTTCAGATGGGTGACCCGAGGCAGCCTGCTGAGCGTCGGCCTCTGGCTCGTCGCATCCGCTGCCTTCGCCGTCTATGTGGCCCATTTCAGCAGCTACAACAAGACGTACGGCACCTTCGCCGCCATCATCATCTTTCTCGTCTGGCTCTGGATCTCCAACATCGCACTGCTCCTGGGCCTGGAATTCAACGCGGAGATCGAACGCAGCCGGGCCATCGAGGGCGGCCACCCCTCCGGAAAGGAGCCGTACGTCGAGCCGCGTGACAACCGCGAAATCTGAGATCCGCGCCAGAGCGTCATCTTGTTCAGCCCGTACTGTGCCTGGGGCACTGCAGGTACCCCGGCTGGGGCCGGCACGGGCACCGCTTTCGGGCCGCCGCCCTGCGGATCAGGCGCCCCGAAAGGCGGACCGGCCCGCCCGCCAGGCGTTCAGCAGGTGGGCCCCGAGCCGGTCCTCCAGGAACACGGTGGCGTCCGCGCCGAAGGCGACGTCAGGCTCCAGGTGCGGTTCGTCGGCGAGCAGGCCGCCGATGACCTCTCGGCGTACGACCTGCTCGTGCACGGCGTCGGCCTCGACGTGCTCGGCGTAGAAGTGTTCGGCGGCAGCCCCTGCCCCGGTGCGCCGCATGGCCGCGGCAAGGCGCCGGGAGCCGGGCGATGAGGTGACCTCGACGCACGCGAAGTGCCCGACGAGCGCCCCGCGCAGCGCCCGCCGCAGCCCGAACAGCGTCATCATGTTGACGGTCGCGAGCGCGGCCGCGGGCGCTGCTTCCAGGTACTGCCCGTATTCGGCGTCCAGGCCCAGGTCGGTCATCAGGTCGGCGAAGAGCTGGGCGTGGATGTTCTCCGCCCTCCCGGCGCCGAACTCGTCGTACTCGATCGCCACCATGCCTGCCTTGGCCCGGCCGCGTAGCCGCGGGATCACCCAGGCGTGCGGGTCGGCCTCCTTGAGGTGGTAGAGGGAGCGCAGGGCCGCGTACTCGCGCAGTTGCCACAGCTCGCCGTGGTGCTCCAAGTAGTAGGCGACGCTGCCCTCGTGGTCGGTGGACTCGACCAGCAGCTCGCCGAAGGCCTCATCCGTGCTCCGGCCCGCGGGGACATCGGCTCGCAGGGCTCGCAGGAAGCGGTCCTCCATCTCTCGGCGCAGCGGCATCAGCGCGGGATCCCATTCGCGGTCCTCGGCCACTCCCGCGAAGCCGCGGTAGTGCAGCTCGTAGCACAGATAGAGGGCCAGCTGGAGGTCCTCGCCGTACGGATCCGCCGCGACGACTTCGAGCGGGTCGGGGGCGGGACAGCCCTCGGAGGTGAGGGCTGCCACGAGGCCCGCGGACAGCGGCCCGCGCGGCGCGGGCAGGACGGGGTCTGTGCGCAGGCCGGTGGCGGTCGTCGTCATGTCCGCTCCCCGGGCCGCGGCTCGCCGCCTCCATGGCGTTCAGCAGCCGAGGGCCTGGTGCGGGCGCGGTGGCTGGTGTCGCACCACGGGTAGGTGCGGCTGCGGCGGCAGGTGCACAGGGCGACCACGAACCGGTCGGAGGTGGTGACCGTGCCGTCGTCGGCGACGACCTCCACCGGCCCCTCGATCAGCACGGGGCCGTTTCGGTCGACGGTGACACGTCGGCGGCGATCAGCTTCGTTCGGCACGGATGACCACCAGCTCTTCCTTGTCCTCGTGGGCTCCTATCAGCCCCTGGGCACGCAGCCATGGCAGCCGCCCGGTGAGCACCCGGCCGAAGGGCACGTATGCCCGGTCCGTGATCGAGCAGGTCAGCCCGGCCGCGGTCAGATGCCGAAGGGTCGTGTCGGCGTCGCACAGGCCGGAGTGCACCATCAGCAGTACCCCGTGCGGCCGCAGAAGCGAGGGGGCGTGCGCGCAGATGCGGTCCACGACGTGCCTGCCGTCACGGCCTGCGTCCCAGGCCCGCGCCCGTCCCCACAGTGGGGGCCGGGTTCCGCGGGCGGGGATGTAGGGGGGATTGCTCACCACCATGTCGAAGGTCCGGCCGCCCCACGGAGCCGACAGGTCGCCGCGCCGCACCTGAACGCGTTGTCCGGCGCGGGCCGCGTTGAGCTGGGCAGTGATCACTGCGCGGCGGGAGATGTCGGTGGCCGAGACGCGGGCCCCCATGCGCGCGGCCAGCACAGCCAGCGCGCCGCTGCCCGTACAGACGTCCAGGACGTCCATGTCCGGCGCGATGCCTTCGGCGCGCAGGGCCCGGGCGAGCAGGCGGGTGTCCGCCTGGGGGGTGTACACCCCGGGCAGGGTCCACAGGGCACCCAGGTCGGGGGGCCGTCTGGCAGCAGTCGTCACGGGTACCTCCGGCGAGAAGCGCAGTTCAGCGGCGTGATCGTTCCGCCAGGCGCTGGACAGCCCCCCTCCAGCCTCGGTGCACCCGCGGTCCGCCGCCACTGGGGCGGCGATCACCGTGCCGCCTGCCCCCGGCTCGACCTTCCATGTCGCGCGACCCCACGGTGTGAGCCGACATGCGAAAACCGCCGCCCTTCCGGTACGCGATCCCCACCGAATCCGACGAATCAACCTATTGGCGCAAGTATCTACGCGCCCACGTATGGCTTCTCTCACGCTGGAGCCGCCACGGACGGGGCGCGGACGACTCCGGTGAGGGAGGTGGCAGCATTCGCAGGCCTGCTGGACATGGCGCGTCCTGGGGTGCTCCGGGCGGATGCTGCCTCCCGGGCGGGCGCGGAGACCGGCAGTCTCGAAGCGGCTCAGATGCTGGCACCGCTGGTGGACCTGAGCCGCGTTCTCTCTCGCCGGGGCCGAGGCACCACCCTCGTCTGCAGCGCCGACAGCACCTGGGGGGCCAGGACCTTGATCGTGGGGTTGGCCCAGGAGGCCGCGGGGCGGCTCGGGGACGTCAAGGCGGTCCAGCATGCGCATCCACAGCACGCCCTGCGTCTCGGCGACGTTGTGGCCGAACAGGGCCGGGGTGTCGGCTGGTCAGGTATCGACACGCGTCGGCCATCGCCGCCTACCCACCGCCCTTGCCTGGCGTGTGGCGGCCGACATCGGTGTGGTCGCTCAGGTCCTCGCCGGGCCGCGAGGTCCCGCTCTGCCTGGCTGACGGGCCGATGGCGGTCAGGTCGGCTCGACGTGCTGGACGTCGGTGATCACGAATCCGCTGTGCGGGCGGGCGGGAATGCGGCGCAGGGAGATGTCCGGACGCTGCTGTGGGACGCGGTCACCCAGGCCGGCCAGCCGGACCACCAGGGCTTGCGCGGCGAAGGCGACGAACCAGCTCACCGCGACGGTAGGCCGGATGATGTTGAGCAGTTCCACGGCAGCCGTGCGCTCGTCCAGCAGGCGGTCACGGTGGTCGAGGTGGCCGGCCACCACCGCCGACACGGCCCCCTCGGCCGCCTCGACGGTCCCGCCGCGCACCCCCTTCACCAGGTCCGTCAGCCGTGCCTCCTGGCGCCCCCGGGCCAGGCGCGCACGCCAGTGCCGTGGGCCGAGCGTGGCGAAAGCGTCCACCATCGCGACCAGGTCATGGGCGACCTTGCCGAACGGCGTGCCCACCACGGGTTCGGGAACAGCCTGGTGGCGGCGCACATACTTCTCGTCGTAGAAGAAATCCACCGCATCCGGGCCCCGCAGTCCCACCGCCCTCCTGCCCATGAGCCGCGCCTGCGCCGGCGAGCCGCCGTCGGACCCGGCATCAGCGCGGTCACGCTCACGCCTGTGTCCTTGAGGTCGTTGTCCAACGCGAGTGCGAAGGACTGCAGGAACGACTTCGAGGCGTTGTAGACGGCCTGGAAAGGCCCCTGGCACCGTCGCGGCGATCGACGAGGTGATCAGGACGGCCCCCTCGTTGCGGGCGGCATGTCGATGCCGCTCGACGCCCCGGTGACCAGGGCCAGCGGCCGCTGTACATCTGCCATCTCAGTCCATGACGTCGGCTACCCGTTCCGGACCGAGCTACGGACGCATCGGACACGAGCCGAGCGCCCCTCGCCGGCATCGCGTCCGCACGATGATCGAATGTGCGGCTCATGTCCGGCCCCTTTCCGGGTACGCGAAGGGAGAGCGGCGCTCAGCGGGCGCCGGGAAAAGCCAGCAACCGCGGCGGAAGGACAAGCTGTGTTCAAGGCCATCGCAGATGTACTGGGCAAGGTCGGCAGTGCGCTCGCCACGGTAGTGACACTGCCGTTTCGCGCTGTTGCCCGCCTCTTCGGCGGCGCGTCCGACACTGCCCGTGGTCACCACTGACTCCCCGGTCCAGCTGCATCCCGGACAGCGTGCAGGGCTTGCCCGGCGACGAGGCGAATCAGGAGTGACTGGTGGCTACGGTGCCCGCTGCCACCCTCGGGGTGGAAGAGGAATTCCTGCTGCTCGACCGCCGGACCGCGCTGCCGGCACCGCGCGCCGGTCAGCTCCAGATGGCGGCGGATCACGAACCGCGGTTGAAATGCGAGGCAGTCGACAGCGAACTGCTCCAGGCGCTGGTGGAGGTCGCGACTCCGGTCTGCTCCTCCCTCGAGCAGGTCGCCGCGCACCTCACCAGTTTCCGGCGCTCCGTGCGAGCCGCGGCACACCGCGTGGACTGCCTGCTGGCTTCGACGGGCGGCGCCCCCCTGATGTCCGAGGCGACAGTGCCCGTGACGGGTACGCAGCGCTACCTGGAGATGCGCGCGGATGCAGCGCAGCTTGTCGATGAGCAGCTGATCTGCGGCATGCACGTTCACGTCGCCGTCCCCGATCGCCAGGCCGGAGCCGCCGCGCTCGGCCGGTTGCGCCCCTGGCTGCCCGTTCTGGTTGCCCTGGGCGCCAACTCGCCGTTCTGGGGCGGCCACGACACCGGGTTCGCCAGCTGGCGCACTGTGGTCTTCGGCCGCTGGCCGGTCAGTGGCCCTCCCCCGTTTCTCTCCGGCGCCTCCCACTACGAGGAGCGGGTCACCGCTCTGCTGGGCACCGGCGTGATCGCCGACCGCCGCCAGGTCTACTGGCAAGCCCGGCTGTCCGACGACTACCCCACCCTGGAAGTCCGCGCGCCCGACGTACAGCTGGACGTCGACAGCGCCGTCACCATCGCCGGAATCACCCGCGGCCTGGTGGTGACCGCCCTGTGCGAAGGCCGCCGCGGAGTTCCCCCGCTGGATCCACCGACCAGCCTGCTGCATGCCGCGGGCTGGCACGCCGCCCGCCACGGGCTGACCGCCGACCTGGTCGACCCGCGCACGGACACACCCCTCCCGGCAGCCGACGTTGTCGGCGCCCTGCTCGACCGCATCACACCCGCACTCAAGGAACTCGGCGACGTCGACCGGGTGACAGCGGGCGTGCAGCAGCTGATCGTCGGCGGGACCGGGGCCGCCAGGCAACGATCCGCCCTCGCCCGAGGCGGCACGGAGGGGCTGCTCGACCTCATCGCCCCCCGGCATCCCGAGCCGGAGGCGGTCGCACCGGGTGGTTCACCGTCGTCGGGGCAGACGCAACAACGCGACCGCTGATGGCGTAACCCGCTTCCGCGTGGCGACCCGCTGTACAACCGACGGCGGGCGCCGCCCGAGATCCGAAAGGATCACCATTCCCCTCAGGGCGCGGGCGTTGGGCGCCGGAGCGTCCGCGATCGCGGGATCCCTCCCGGGCCGTCGGCGAATTCGAGAAGGCGCCCGGCACCGGCCCGGGGCGCTCCCGGTCGATGGGTTCAGCTTGGCCCGTGTGGGCAGCAGCGGTGAAGGAAGCCCTGGGTGTGCCGCTCAGAGCCTCGCGATTCCAGGCCGGCGCCCGCAAAAGAATTCAGGAAGCAACCGGGGCCTCCGCTCGCCCAGACCCGCGCCGACATCGCTCGATCACACGGCGTACGGCGCCCGCAACCGAAGGAGGCACGGGAATCATGACGCAGCCCGCGCAGGAGCAGCAGCCGCCTGGCACCGAATCGCAGATGGAGCCGCGCCCGAACCACGGCGAGCACAGCTACCAGGGCTCCGGCCGCCTGGCCGGGAAAGCCGCCATCATCACCGGCGGCGACAGTGGTATCGGGAAAGCCGTGGCCATTGCCTTTGCCCGCGAAGGTGCGGACGTGCTCATCTCCTACCTCGACGAGCACGACGACGCCCGCGATACCGCGCGGTGGGTGGAGGACGCGGGGCGCAAGGCCGTGCTGGTCCCTGGTGACCTCTCCGAGCCCTCCCAGTGCCTGGCCGTCGTGGCCGAGGCCGTCGTGGCCGAGGCCGTCGAGGCCTTCGGACGGATCGACGTCCTGGTCAGCAACGCCGCTTACCAGATGACCAGGACTTCCCTGGAGGAGATCCCCGACGAGGAGTGGGACCACACCCTGGCGTTGAACCTCAGCGCGCTGTTCCACCTCACCAAGGCGGCGCTCCCGCACATGCGGCCCGGCTCGTCGATCATCGGCTCGTCCTCGGTCAACAGCGACCAGCCCTCCCCGACGCTGCTGCCCTACGCCGCCACCAAGGCCGCCATCGCCAACATGATTGCCAGCCTCGCCCAGCTGCTGGCCGACCGCGGTATCCGTGCCAACAGCGTGGCCCCCGGACCGATCTGGACCCCGCTCATCCCGGCCACGATGCCCGCCGAACACGTCGAGAAATTCGGCTCCAACGTCCCGCTGGAACGCCCGGGCCAACCCGCCGAGGTCGCCCCCGTCTACGTCCTGCTCGCTTCCGACGAAGCCTCCTACGTCTCCGGCGCTCGCGTCGCGGTCACCGGCGGCAAGCCGATCCTCTAGCGGCGCGGCCCGGGAGCCTTGTCGGTGCTTGGAAGCGCCGGGATTCGTCCCCGGGTGAGTGCCCGAGGAGACTGGCTTCGTCTGCGGCGGTGTCCCGCCACTGCACCGGCCGCGCAGAGTCCTTACCGGCCGCGATGGCCAGGGTCGTCACCCGCTGGGCTGGCTCGCGACAGCTACCGCCTCCAGCCGCTCGTGGTCCGGGTCGAGCGCCCGAGCCTGCTCCGGGACACGCCACCGGACGCGGTGCAGCGGACAACTGGCGCCGCCGGCAATGGCTCTTCTCGTTCTGCCGAGTCACCGAGCGGCGGGGAGTCGGCCGCGCCCGCTACCTGGGCGGCCGCCCCGATGGGAGTAACTCCGAACTCAGCGCAGGGCGTTGACGACGTCGTGCGCCAATCGGCGCGTCGCCTCCGGTTGGTTCAGGATGGCCACGTCGATGATGCCCGTCCGAGGCCCGGTGGCGACCTGCAGCTCCCAGTCGCGGGAAGATGCGAAGCTGGCGCGCAGGCCGTCCACCGGGTCGGTCTTGTTCTTCCTGCCGACGGAACTGTTGTCACGGCCTGCCCGTAGAGAGACCGATATGCTCTCGTACGGGTCGGCGGAAGGATCTGACTCCCACTCGCAGTAGGAGATGCCGCCCACGTTGGTGTCGAGCTTGGTCCGGGACACGTCGTAGGTCTTCAGTTGTTTCTTGGTGAGCAGCCTGCACGCCTTCACGCCGTCGAGCTTGACGGTCGGGCCGTCATTTCCTGAAGAGCAGCCGATGAGCGTTCCCGTCGTTGCGAGGGCAAGGCAGGCCGACACGACCACCCGCGCACCCAGGGGCTTCAACGGGGTGCAGCGGGACAGCACGAGTCCTCCGGAAGGTGTGCTTCTCGCGCGGTGCGACGCCCTTGGCGCAGAGCGGTGTGGGGGCGTGTTCAAGGCCAGGTCCTGCCGGGTGTACGCGGTTCGTCCGGTCCGACGAGAGCGGCGGAGCGACACCGCGATATGCCACCGTGCCCACACGGTAGTCGGCGACCGGGCCAGCTCGCAGGTTTTCCGGCACCCTGCGGCTTTCAGGGGTGCACGCCCGCGTCTACCAGGAATGCTCGGCCAGCAGCGGTCCGAGGGGGCCGAGATGGAGGTTGAGCTCCTCGCGGCGCAGTCCGTGGTGGGCGCAGAGGTCGTTCATCGCGCCGTCGAGGTGCATCAGGGCGGTGCCGAGGCGCTCCTCCTGCTCCGGCGTCAGGTCGGCCTGGTCCAGACGGCGGATCGCCTGCCGTTCGAGGAGCTGGCGGACCAGCTCGACCAGGGTGAGGACGAGGGAGACCAGATCGCGGGCTGCGTTGTCGGGGTCGAGGTCGACCCGCCCGCCGGTCACAGCGGGCCTCCGTCGCTCCAGGGAGCGGGGACGCGCTCGCTGACCGAGGCGAGCAGCGCGTGCAGCGAGAGCCGGACCAGCGGCACGTCGGCGATGGCGATGACCAGGTCGCCGCTGATGACGACGCCGGTGGCGAGGACCCGGTCCAGCAGGTCGACGAGCGGCACGCCGAGCGGTGCCCCGCTGTCGGGTCCGAGCCAGGGGACGACGTCGGCGGAGGCGGTCACAGGGCGGGCTCCCCGCCCGCGGTGTCGGCCTCTGCCTCGCCGGTGAAGGAGTACGGCACCCAAGGACCGGACACGTCGACGTGCACACCCAGCCCACCGCGGTCCCCGGCGAGCTCCCGGACGGCGGCGACCAGGTCCGCCGCCCTTACCTCGTCGACGAGGTAGGCGGCGTTGAGCACCTGGCGGCGTTCCCGGCCGGTCACCGCGGCGCCGTGCGGGGGACGGCGTACGGAGGCTGCCGCGAAGGACAGGGCCGTCGCGTGGACGCGACGGGTCACCTGCCCGATCGCGTCCTGCCGGGACCGGCGCTCGCGCTCCCGGCCGCGCACCCGGGCCAGGTAGGCCGCGCCCGTCCCGGCGTCGGGGCCACTCCCCTCCCCCGTGTCCGGACTGGCCAAGGCCTGGGTCACGTGCACCTTGACCGCCCACTCGGCCCGTCCGGCGACCCGGTCCAGGGCGGCGGCGAAGCGCGCCTCCTGCCCGGCGAGAGCGACGGCGGCACGGGAGTCTCCCGTGAAGAGGGTGGCCAGGGGCAGCGGTACGACCGGGCCGTGCGCGGCAGCCGCGGTGACCACGGCGTGGTGGATGCGCGCACACGTCTCCAGCTCCCGCGCGTCCGCGAGCCGGCGGCGCAGCGCCTCCTCGGTGAAGTCGGCGGCGGGCACGGCCTGGACGACCGCCGCGAGCGCGGTGCCGGGAAGCGCCAGCAGGCGCAGCGGGCCGCCGCCGGGCAGCCCCTGTGTGCCGGGGGGCTGGTCCGCGGCGCCGGACCGCCGCACCGCGAAGACCACGGTCGCCGTGGTCCCTGCGGGCGGGAGCGCGGGGAGGGCCGTGAGCACCGGCGGGTGCGCGGCCGTCATGCGTCGTCCCTCCGTACTCGGTCGCGCTTGGGCGTACGCGTCCGGCCGCCGCCCTCCAGCTCCGCCAACCGGTCACGAAGGTCGCGGTTCTCCTGGGCGAGGGCGTTCTCGGCGGCGCGGGAGGACAGTGCCGGGTCGGTCTCCCACCAGTCGATCCCGGCCTTCTTGGCCGTCTCCACGGAGGAGATGAACAGGCGCAGCCTGATGGTGAGCAGCTCGATGTCGAGCAGGTCGATCTTGATGTCCCCGGCGATCACGATGCCCTTGTCCAGGATGCGCTCCAGGATGTCGGCGAGGTTCACCGTGGAGGGCGTCTGGTCGCGGTCGTAGGAGACGGCGGTGGTCTCCGGGAAGCCGAGCGCCGTCATCGGCGACCGCTCGCGCGCTTGCGGGGGGTTTCCTCTTCTTCCTCGCCGTCCTCCTCCTCGTACGCGTCCTCGGCGTCCTCGGCGTCCTCGGCGTCCTCGGCGTCCTCGTAGGCGTCGTCGGCGTCCTCCCCGCCGTCCTCCTCGTAGCCCTCCTCGTCCTCGTCCTCGTCGAAGTCCTCGGCGTCCTCGGACCCCTCGCCGTTCTCCTCGTCGTAGCCCTCCTCGTCGTCCTCCAGGCCCTCCTCGTGGGAGCGCACGACCTCGCCCTCACGGACCTCGCCGCGCCAGCCCTCCAGCTCGTCGTCCGCGTGCAGGGTGATGTGCCGGCCGAAGTGCTTGAGGTCGAGGCGCAGACGCCTGCCCTGGGCGCGCCAGAGGTTGGCGGTCTTCTCGAAGAAACCGGCCGGGCGGTACTCGACCACGACCAGGACCCGGGTGAGGCTGGGCCCCAGCTCGTGGAAGCTCACACAGCCGGTCGTGCTGGCCTTCTCGCCCTCGGAGGTCCACACGATCCGGTCGTCGGGGACCTGCTCCTGGATCGTCGCCTTCCAGCTGCGGCTGGAGGGGCCGATCTTGGCGTTCCAGGTGGTCGTGGTGTCGTCCTCCTGCGAGACGCCGCGTACGCCCTTCATGAAGTCGCTGAAGTCCTCGAACTGCGTCCACTGGTCGTACGCGGTGCGCCTGGCGACCCCGACGTCGAGGGACTCGACGATGTTGACGGCCTTGACGTCACCGCCCTTCCCGGCCCCGCCTCCGCCACCTCCGACGGCGTCCTTCACCTTGCCGACCACCTTGTCCTTGGCGTCCTTGGTCTTCTGGCCGACCGCCGCCTTGAGTGGCGAGTCGCCGTGCAGCATCCGGCTGCCGATGCCGAGCATGCCGCCGCCGCCGTCGCCGCCGCCCTTGCCCTCGGCGACGTCGCTCAGCCGGTCGGTGAGGTCGGAGACCCTGCCGCTCGCCTTGTCGATCCACCCCTGTGTCAGGTCGCCGACGAAATGCTGGAACTGCTCGCGGAGGTCGTCGAACCCCGAGCCCGTCTCCGGCTGCTCCTTCTCCTTCTGCCTGGCCATGTCGGGTTACCTCCCTCGTCCGCTCGCCGTGGACCGCGACCGCTTCGCGGCCGTCTTCTTCGCGGCCGTCTTCTTCGCGGCCGTCTTCTTGGCCGGACCCGGCCTACCCTCGGCGTGCTTCTTGGCGGGGGCCTTCTTCCTGGCCGCCGCCCGTTTCGCGGGGGCGTTGCCGTCCTCACGGCCGGAGCCCTGCCCACCGGACGGGGACTCCTCCTCGGCCTCGTCCTCCTCGGGGGCCTCGTCCTCCGGCTCGCCGCCCGCCATGTCCTCCTTCACCCGGTCGCGGAGCGTCCCGGCGAAGGCGGCGAAGCGGCGGTCGGCGGACGTCGAGGCGGCGGCCCGTGCGGCGTCGAGGAGATCGCCGCCGATCTGCTCGCGCAGCTCGGCCAGCTGGGGGCTCTCCCGGAGCTGGCGCAGACCTTCGGCGGCGATGGCGGTCGGCGTGAGACCGAACCGGCGACCGGCGAGGAAGGTTCCGATGGCGAAGGCCATCTTCGCCTTGCGCGTGCGGCCGAGGACGTAACCGCCCGCCACCGCCGCGGCGATCGCGGTCCTGCATGAATTGTTCATCAGCGAGCACCTTTCGAGGGGGGATGCGTCGTCGACCGTGGGTGAGCGGGCCGGTCGAGCAGGTCCAGCAGGTGTTCCTCCTCCGCCTCGAACCGCTCGTCGTCGATCTCGCCGTCGTCGTACGCGCGGTGGAGGACGGCCAGTCTGGCCCGCAGCACCCCCGGGTCGTACATCTGGGAGAGCGCCTCGTCCTGCATCACGCCGGAGATCCAGCAGACTCCGCGGACGGGAGCGAGGGGGAGCAGCAGCAGTCCCGAGAACAGGCCCATGTCAGGCGCCGGCGGGGGCGGGGGCGGGGAGCGCGGAGAAGCTGTAGCAGGGCAGCGGCCCGGTGAGCCGGAGTTCGGCGCGGTCGGCGAGCCGTCCGGCCAGCCCGTCGCAAAGAGCGTGGCATTCGGCCGCGCGCCCCGCGGGGACGAGGAAGGAGACGTTGAGGACGC
Source organism: Streptomyces sp. NPDC021224 (assembly GCF_044332905.1). NCBI lineage: Bacteria > Bacillati > Actinomycetota > Actinomycetes > Kitasatosporales > Streptomycetaceae > Streptomyces > Streptomyces sp. NPDC021224. The sequence goes on from NZ_JBIRPW010000007.1 coordinate 227,168, forward strand.
AGCCAGGCACCTCGGGGCCGGGCTGCACCCCGGCGGCGAGCGCGCCGACCGCCTCGACGGCCTCCCGCCCGGCCTCGGCGGCCCTGCGCCGCAGCCCGTTGACGACCGCCTCGCCGAGCCGGATGCTCAGGTCGTATCCGGGGCGCTGCCGGCTCTCCTGCCGGAGCCTGCGCACCTGCGCGTCCTCGCGCAGCAGGTCGGCGAGACCCGTCTCCACCGGGGAGGCCTTGAGGTTCATCTCGCAGTGGCCGTCCACCCGGTCCAGGGCAGCGGCGTAGCCGCCCGCGTCGGCGTGCAGCCGTTCGGTCACGGCCTCCTCGTCCGCGGCGACGACGCCGAAGCGGGTGGGCAGCAGCGGGCCCGCCGCCGCGACCGCGAGCAGCACTTCCTGATGGGCCTTCAGGTCCCTGCGGCGGGCCCGCAGTCCTTCGGGGGCGGTACCGACGACGGCGGCCAGCTCTCCCACGGCCGCCGTACGGACCCGGCCCGGCGGGTCACCGACGCCGCGGATGCCGCGCGGCAACTGCACCCCGGCACGGGTGACCCCGTAGAGGTAGACGCTCACGGGCGGTCAGTCCTCCTCGTCGCGGCGCCGGGCCCGGCTGCCGTTGTGGCTGCCCGAGCCGTTGTGGGCGGCGGTACGGGACCGGGTGCGCTTCTTCGCGCCGCTCTTCTTCCCGTCCCTGTCCTCGTCCTCGTCCTCGTCGTCGTCGCCGTCGTGCCCGTCCCCTATCCCGAGTGCGTCCTTGACCTTGTCACCGACCGAGTGCGCGGCCTTCTTGCCGCCGGCCCGGGCCATCGCCCCGGATGCGCCGCCGAACAGCTCGGGGACGGTCCGGCTCGTGGAGTCGTGGTCGAGGTCGAGCCGGTTGCAGATCTCGGCGAAGCGCAGGTACGTGTCCACGCTGGCCACCACGATGCGGGCATCGACCTTGAGGATCTCGATCCCGACGAGGGACACCCGCAGAAAGACGTCGATGACCATGCCGCGGTCGAGGATGAGGTCCAGGACGTCATAGAGGGTTCCCGCGCGGGGGGCGCAGACGACGTCTTCGGCGATGACGGTCATGGGAGCACGCTTCTTCCTGGGTTCGGGGTCTCGGGGCCGGCCGAGGGCGGCCGCGCCGGGTCGTCTCAGACGTCGGCGGCACCGCGCCGGTAGCGGCGCACCCGACGGTACGAACGGAGCGTCCCGTCACCGGCGAGGTCCACCTCGTACGTCGCCAGCAGGCTCGTGGTGTCGGGGATGCGGGGAACCTCCACGACGTCCACGCACACGTGCCAGCCGTCGTCGTCGGCAGGGGTGACTCCCGAGCAGCCGTCGGAGGTGTGGCCGATCAGCCGGCTCAGGCTGTGGGCCGCCCGCAGGGCCGCGTCCTCGGCGTTCTTGACGGGAGCGGTCCGCGTACCCGTGCGGCGGGTTGCCGTTCTGGACGGCCGGGAGCGTTCTTCTGCCATGCCCTCAGCCTCCGGTGCCCCGGCGCGATCCGCACGCGCGCTTGGACCATGCGGGATCCCCATCCCCCGACCGGCGCCATGCTCAGGGCACGCGGACGGCCGGCGGCACGATGTCGTCGTCCGCGTCGGTGCCCGGCCCGCGACCGCTCGGCCTCTCACGTCCCCCGGTGAGGAGGGCGTCCACACAGGTGGCGGTGGTGGATCACCGCCGTGGTCCTCGTCTTCCGGGCGGCGGAGGGCGGGGACGCCGTCGCCGGTACCGGTGGTGACCTTCGGCGAAGGCCCCGCGGTCCCGTCACCGGGCGGGAGGCCGTGGGGCCTTCCCGCGCCCGCGGGCGGTCCGGGGCCGCGCGGCGGCGGGGTTCGCGGCGCCGGGTTCGGCGCGCGGCTCGTCCGAGCGCGGGCCGCCCTGCCCCGCGAGGTCGGGAGTGCTCACCCGCGGCGGGAGGTCGGGGGTCATGTGGGTGTCGTCGGAGCTGTCCACTGCCGCCTCCTCGCCGTTCACCGGTCCCGGCGGCCGGGCCGCGCGGAAGTACGGGAGGGGCCGGTGGTGTCGGGGTTCTCCGCGTGAGGGGTGCCGGGCATACGGGTTCGACCTCCGTGGTCGTGGGAAGTTGGCCTTGCCCTACCGGGTACCCGCTGCGCGGCGGCGCAAAGAGGTGTCGCCCGTGGGCCGCCGCTCATCCGGCCGTCAGGCCGCGCTGGGCGCGGTTGAACAGGGCGTTCGCCGGGGGCAGCGACAGCGCCGGGGGCGCCGTGCACCGCGCCGCGGGGTGAGCGGAGGACGAGACCAGGAGGACGTAGGGGGTCTCCTCTCGGACCTGCGGCAGTTGACGGCCGGCGCGGGGCCACAGGCTGGTGAGCACCTGCGGCGCGAGGGTCTTGATCATGGTGTTGGTCCACCGCATTTCGCCTACCGTTTCCGGCACGACGAACGCCCCCTCGCCGAGGCCGAAGGGGCCTTCGTGATGTGCGGCTTCATGGTCGCGACGGCCGAGCACCGACGCGGCAGGACCGGCGCCGCCCACCGCTGGTTCGAGCGCCACCGTGCGGCGTGCGGCCGCGCGGGCCTCTACGCGGAGGAGTACGACGTGGCGCAGCGCGAACAGCGCGGGAATCTCCCGCAGGCCTTCGTGCACGCGCTGATGCTTGAGGCCTCCGCCCGCCTCGCACGGAAGGAGGGAGTCCGGGCCGCCTAACTGATCGTTTCAGAATGATCGGGCGGTCGAGGGGCGGGGTCCTCCGTCGTCTTGACGCCGCGGTGGAGCCGGTGAGGGTGCTGTCCGTCGACCTGTTACGGGCTCTGGGACGGGGAATGGGAGTGCCCGGCTTCGCCCGCCCCGCCGTTCCGCCCCGGTGGGCCCGGTTGCTGTGCGGTTTCGGCGGCTCCGTTCGGACGGCGGTGGGCTGCGTTCCCTGGCCGGTCCCGGCGAGGCCGGAGGCGATGTGATCGCGGACGGCTGCGTCTTCCGCGGGCCGGCTGCTCCCTACGGGTGAATGCGGGCCGTGGGCGGACTACGCGAGGGCCGAGGGGCTGTCAGTCTTGCTCGGGTACGAAGTACCAACAGTGAGCTGGGAAGTGCAGATGCCCGAGAACCCGCAGGAAGCCCTTGCCGGACGTCCCGTGCGGCCGAACGAGCCGGGCCCGTACGACGTCGTCATCGCCGGGGGGCGTGTGGTCGACCCGGAGACGAACACCGACGAGATCCTGAACGTGGGGCTCAAGGGAGGGAGTATCGCGGCGATCTCCGACGGGCCGCTGGAGGGTGGGACGGTGATCGACGCCGCGGGCCTGGTCGTCGCTCCCGGGTTCATCGACCTCCACGCGCACGGCCAGCAGCTGCCCGCCGCGTGGATGCAGGCGTTCGACGGGGTGACCACCGCGCTGGAACTGGAGTCGGGCCTGCTGCCGATCGGGGAGTTCTACGAGACGGTGGCCGCCGAGGGCCGCCCGATCAACTACGGCGCCTCCGCCGCGTGGACGTACGCGCGCATCGCGGAGAAGGAGAAGGACATGGCGCCCCCCAAAGCGGACCTGACCTGGTTCCAGAAGGCGTTCGAGCGCAACGGCTGGCAGAAGAGCATCGCCGACGAGGAGGAGACGGCACGCATCATCGCCGACGTCGAGCGCGGGCTGGAGGAGGGCGGCCTGGGGATCGGCATCAACGGCGGCTACGCGCCAGGCTACGGGCGCAAGGAATATCACGCGCTCGCGAAACTCGCCGCGAAGTACGAGGTGCCGACCTTCACGCACATCCGCTACCTCTCCGTCCAGGAACCGGACAGCGGCTTCGAAGGGCTCGGCGAACTCATCTCCCTCGCCGCGGCGACCGGCGCGCACATGCACATCTGCCATCTGAACAGCGTTGCGGGCCGGGACATCAGGGCCTGCGTGGAGCTGGTCTCGGAGGCACAGGAGCGCGGTGTGCCGATCAGCGTCGAGGCGTACCCCTACGGTGCGTGCTCCAGCACCGTAGGTGCCGAGGTCTTCCGGGAGGACTGGCTCGGCCGCTGGGGCGTGGACGATGCCTCCGCGATGGAGTACAACGGCGAGAAGCTGACCCAGGAGAGGATCGACGAGCTGCAGGAGACGGACCCCGGCGCCGTCATCGTGATGCACTTCCTGCACCCGGACGACAACGACGAGGACGCCGAACTGCTCGACCTCTCCGTGCTGCACCCAGGGGCCGCAATCGCCTCCGACGCGATGCCGTGGGTGCGGGCGGACGGCTCGCTCGTCGAGAAGATGGACGACTGGCCGCTGCCCGAGGACGCCTTCGCCCACCCGCGTTCGGCCGGCTGCTTCGCCCGCTTCCTCGCCGGCTGGGCCCGCGGGGGCCCCGAGCGCACGAAGCCCAAGCTGACGCTGGTGGAGGCGATCCGCAAGACGAGCCTCATCCCGGCGCAGATCCTGGAGGACTCGGTGCCGCAGATGCGCGACAAGGGCCGGATCCAGGTCGGCGCGGACGCCGACATCGTGGTGTTCGACCTCGCCACCGTGCAGGACAACGCGACCTTCACCAAGCCCGCGCAGCGATCCACCGGCTTCCAGCACGTGATCGTGAACGGCACCCCCGTCATCCAGGACAGCAAGGAGATCCTGGAAGCGCGCCCCGGCCGTCCGATCCGCCGACCCCACACGACCACCCGACCCGCGGCACCGCTCGCGTCGGTGTAACCGAGCGCCCCGGACCGAGTCGAATCGCATGCCTTGCACTCGGCGATCTTGGTCGGCAGGGTGTCCAGGTGTGCTCTGATCTTGTTCCGGATGACCTGTGGGAGCGGGTGGCGCCGTTGCTGCCGCCCGCTCCCGAACGCCGCCACCGCCATGCCGGGCGGCTGCGCGTTCCCGACAGGGCAGCCTTGGCCGGCGCCGGCTGCGGGACTGGGCCGAGGCCGGCGTCCGGCCCCGCCTGCACGCGGCGCTGCTGGCCGAACTGCGCCGCGCGGGCCTGCTGGATCTGGATGACTGCGCTGCTGGACGGCTCGCATGTCCGGGCGCTCAAAGGTGGGATCATGTCGGCCCCTCGCCCGTTGACCGGGCTCGACCCGGTTCCAAGCACCATGCGATCGTGGACCGTTGCGGTACCCCGCTCGTTGTGACACTCACCGCGGGCAACCGCCACGACGTCACCCAGTTGCTGCCCCTGCTGGACGCGATTCCGCCGATCCGGGGACTGCGAGGACGGCCCGCGGCGCAGGCCTCGGCGGCTGTTCGCCGACCGGGGTTACGACTTCGACAAGTACCGCCGCCTGCTGTGGAAGCGCGGCATCAAACCGATGACCGCCCGACGCGGCATCGCCCACGGCTCCGGACTCGGCAAGGTCCGCTGGGTCGTGGAGCGCACTTTCGCCTGGCTCCACCAGTTCAAGCACCTCCGTACCCGGTACGAGCGACACGCCGATCTCCACCAGGGACTCCTCGACCTCGCCTGCAGCATCATCTGCCTTCGACGCCTTCGAAAGTCATTCTGAAACGATCAGTAAGGGCACCCGTCCGCCCAACGGGGGCGCCGCCCGGCGGCGCCCCCGTTGCCGTGCGGTTCAGCTGCCGAGGACAGGGGGAAAGCGGTCCCACACCCGATGGGCCCGCAGCAGCGGGATCAGCCGCTCCAGGGCTTCGGCGCCGCCCGAGGCCGTGACCACGCCGGGATCCGAGACGGTGAGTCCGGCCGCGTCGAGCAGCGCCTGGCCGTCGCCGTACGCGGCCACGGCTTTGCCGTGCCGGTAGGCCTCGGTCAGCAGCAGCAGGACGCGCGAGTCGACGTCCGTGACGGCGTCGGCGTCCTCGGACACCTTGGCGTCGCGGACCCCGTGGGCGTCGGCGGCTGGCTGCGGCGCCGCGGCCAGCACGAGGGCGTCGTACTCGACGGAGCGCGCGGTGGCGAACGTACGCTGGACGCCTTCGCCGCCGGTCGGGGCGATCACCAGCGGCACCATCCCCGCGGCCAGCGCCTCCTGCCGCGCTTCGGTGACGTCCTGCGCGGCATCGCCGACGACGATGCCGACGACCCGGCCGTCCACCGGCCACTCCTGGCCGAGCTGCGACAGCGCCGCGCTGGGTTCGGGGTCGGCGAGCGCGACGGTCGGCTCGGGCGCGGGCAGGCCGAGGCCCGCCGCGACCGTGCGGCACAGCTCACCGTCGATGTTGGCCAGCACCTTCAGGCCGCGCTCCTGGACCGCGGTCTCGTAGCACTTGCCCAGCTCGAAGGCGTACGCGGCGGCGATGTGCTCCCGCTCGGGCGCGGTCATGCTGCGCCAGAACAGCCGGGGCTGGCTGAAGTGGTCGTCGAACGAGGCGGCGGCGTCGCGCACCTTGCGGGAGGCGGGCACCTCCACCGGCGCCTCGATGTACGCGCCCGTGTCGGCCCCGGCGGTGAAGGGGCAGCCGCCGTCGAGGGAGTTGGGGCGGTAGGGCGCCACACCGCGGTGCACGGCGGTCTGGTGCATGCCGTCCCGCAGCATGTCGTTGACGGGGGCGTGGGTGCGGTTGATCGGCAGCTGCGGGAAGTTCGGGCCGCCGAGCCGGGTGATCTGCGTGTCGACGTAGGAGAACAGCCGGCCCTGCATGAGCGCGTCGTTGGTGACGTCGACGCCGGGGACGAGGTTGCCGACGTGGAAGGCGACCTGCTCGGTCTCGGCGAAGTAGTTCGACGGGTTCGCGTCGAGCGTGAGCAGCCCGACCGGCTGCACGGGCGCCAGCTCCTCGGGCACGATCTTGGTCGGGTCGAGCAGGTCGATGCCCTCGAACATCTGGTCCTTGGTGTCCGGGAAGGTCTGCACGCCCAGCTCCCACTGCGGGTGCGCGCCGGACTCGATGGCGTCGGCGAGGTCCCTGCGGTGGAAGTCGGGGTCCACCCCCGAGGTGATCTGCGCCTCCTCCCACACCATGGAGTGCACGCCGAGCCGCGGCTTCCAGTGGAATTTCACCAGCGTGGTGGCCCCCTCGGCGTCCACCAGCCGGAAGGTGTGGACGCCGAAGCCCTCCATCATCCGGTACGAGCGCGGGATGCCCCGGTCGGACATGTTCCAGAGGGTGTGGAAGGTCGCCTCGGTGTGCAGGGTGACGAAGTCCCAGAAGGTGTCGTGCGCGCTCTGCGCCTGCGGGATCTCCCGGTCGGGATGCGGCTTGCCGGCGTGGATGACGTCCGGGAACTTGATGGCGTCCTGGATGAAGAACACCGGGATGTTGTTGCCGACGAGGTCGAAGACACCCTCCTGGGTGTAGAACTTCGTGGCGAATCCGCGGGTGTCGCGCACCGTGTCGGCGGAGCCGCGTGAGCCGAGGACGGTGGAGAAACGCACGAAGACCGGGGTGCGGACGCCCTCGGCCAGGAAAGCCGCGCGGGTGATGCGCGCGGCCGTACCGTAGGACTCGAACACACCGTGCGCCGCGGCGCCACGGGCGTGCACCACACGCTCCGGGATGCGCTCGTGGTCGAAGTGGGTGATCTTTTCCCGCAGGTGGTGATCCTGGAGCAGCACCGGACCCCGCGGACCCGCCTTGAGCGAGTGGTCCGTGTCGTACAGCCGCGCGCCCTGGGCGGTCGTCAGGTACGCGCCGCGCTGCGCGACATCGGCCCGGTCAGCGCCGGTCGGCTGCCCGGTGGGACTGACGGTCTCGGGTCCGCGCTGGTCGGGTTTCGGCGGCAGCGGCTCGCGGGGCGTCGTGGGCTCGTCCACCGACGGCGGCTCGGGGGCCGGGGCTCCGGGGATCTCGTTGCGCTGGTGGTCGGTGCCGCTCACGGCAGCTCTCCTCACGGTTGCGGACGCCTGGCGGCCCCCGCGGCCCTGAGACAGCGCCGGGCCGCGAGGGCGGGGTGGTCGAGGCGCCGCGCCCGGCAGCCGGGCGCGGCGCGCGGTGGCCGGTCGGCGAGTACCGGCCGAGTTCCGGGTTCCCCGCATCACCGCAGGGAATCGCGCTGAACCGGTGTTTGCCCCGAACGGACCCACAGCCCGCAGTTTCTCGGCGAGGCCTCGGTGGGCCCGTATCTCCCGCGTGGCATCCGGGTGGCGCTGCGCGGCAGGAGCCGTTTGGGGCGGATGGGACGGGCACGCGCCGTACGGTTTCCGGGACGGCGGACTACGGTGTTCCGGCCCCGCACCCGCTCCGCATCCGAGCCACGGGCCTGTTCCCCACTCCGGCGAGGGGAGTGCCTCATGCCCTCCACTGCGTTCCCCGTCAGTACGCCCCACAGCCATGACGAGCCGGCCGGCTCCGACCAGTTGCTCCGGCAACTTCAGGAGACCAGGCCCCTCAGCGAGCGGAGCACGCTGTGTGAGCGACTGGTCACGGCGTGGCTGCCGATGTCCGAACGCCTCGCCCGCCGCTACCGAGACCGCGGCGAATCCCTCGACGACCTGCGCCAGGTGGCCGCCGCTCGGGCTGGTCAAAGCGGTCAACCGCTTCGACCCGGGCCTGGGCTCGCCGGTCAGCCGGGGCTCTTCCCCGCGGCGAGCGCGCCGATCGGGCTGTCGTCGAGCCGTTCGAGCAGGTCGGCGGGCGAGCGGTAGACGCGGGCGGCACCGGCCTCCAGCAGCTCCTCACGGGAGTAGCCGCCGCCGGTGAGCACACCGAGGCCGGTGACCCCGGCCTTCCCCGCGGACTGCAGGTCCCACACCGCGTCCCCGACGAACACCGCCCGCCCGGGGGCGACGTCCGCCCGCTCCAGCGCCCGCCGCACCACGTCGGGCGCGGGCTTGCCCGCCTCGACGTCGTCGGAGGTCGTCACGGCATGCACGGCATCCCCGGCACCCAGCGCACCGACCATCACCTCCGCCTCCCTCCCGGACGCCGACGACGCCAGGACAACCCGCAGCCCACGGGCCGCACAGGCCCGCACCAGGTCGGCGGCACCCTCCAGCGGAGCCAGCCGCGACCAGAACTGCGCGTAGACCGCGTCGTGCGCGCCCTTGAGCCCGGCGTCGCCCCCACGGTCACGGTCCCCGCCCACCAAGGTGTCGAGCAGATGCGTACCGTCCATCCCGACCGCCCGCTGGATATCGGTCATCGCGACCGTCCGCCCGCTCTGGCGCAACGCCTCCCACCAGGCGACGGTATGCAACGGGACAGTGTCCATCAGCGTGCCGTCGACGTCGAAGAGCACGGCCGCGTAGCGGCCGTCCTGCCCGCTGCCCGTCATACGCACCTCCTCAAACGGTGCCCGCGGTGGCGGCCCCACCACTCCCTCCCCGCCGACTACCCGATACGGAAGAACACATTCCAGCCGCTCACCCCGGCCGAGACACCCAGCCGGGCCGTCCCCCTCGCGGTCGCCCGGCACCCGCACGCGTACGTCGCGTCGGCCGGCGCCCGGCCACGGTGCGGTACGCCCCACGGCCCCCGGACGGCAGGCGGTCGCATGCCGGGCCCGCCACGGGGTAACCGCAGGCAGCACCACTTTGCGTACGGAAAGGAGACGCGCGGCGATGAGCGACGCACCGAAGGACGGCGAGGGCACGGACGACAGTGCCGACGGCCGGCGTGACCGGAAGGCCGGGCGGGCGCGCGCACGGCGGCAGACGGTGGTCGTCACCGGCGCGAGCGGCGGCATCGGACGCGCGGTGGTGAGGGAGTTCGCGCAGCGCGGGGCCCGTATCGGGCTGCTGGCGCGCGGACGGGCCGGGCTGGAGGCGGCAGCGGCGGAGGTGCGGGAGCTGGGCGGCGAAGCGCTCGTGGTGCCCACCGACGTGGCCGACCACCGGGCCGTGGCCACGGCGGCGGACGCGGTGGAGGAGGCGTTCGGGCCGCTGGACGTGTGGGTGAACGTGGCTTTCACCTCGGTCTTCGCCCAGTTCACCGACATCTCGCCGGACGAGTTCCGGCGGGTGACCGAGGTGTCGTACCTGGGGTACGTCAACGGCACCCGCGAGGCGCTGGCCCGTATGGTCCCGCGCGACCACGGCACAGTGGTGCAGGTCGGCTCGGCGCTCGGGGCCCGGTCGATCCCGCTCCAGTCGGCCTATTGCGGGGCGAAGCACGCCGTGAACGGCTTCACCTCGTCGGTGCGCACCGAGCTGATGCACCGCGGAAGCAACGTGCACGTCACGGTGGTGCAGATGCCCGCGGTCAACACCCCGCAGTTCTCCTGGGTGCTCACCCGGCTGCCACGGCACCCGCAGCCCGTGCCGCCCATCTACCAGCCCGAGGTGGCCGCGCGGGCGGTCGTCCACGCCGCGGCCCACCCGCGCCGCAAGCAGTACTACGTGGGCGCCTCCACCGTGGCCACCATCCTGGGCAACAAGGTCGCGGCCGGCCTGCTCGACCGCTACCTGGCGCGTACCGGTTACGACTCCCAGCAGACCGCGGAGCCCGCACCGCCCAACCGGCCGCACAACCTGTGGCAGCCCCTGGACCGGGCGGGAGGCCATGACTTCGGTGCACACGGCGCCTTCGACGACCGGTCCCATGCGCGCTCTCCCCAGGCCAGGGCGGCGCGGCACCCCCGCCTCGGGCTGGCCGCCGCCGCGGCAGCGGTCGCGCTGGGCGCGGCGGCGACGCGTCGCCGCAGGGTGTAGCGCCGCCGTCGCGGACAGCGGCGGGGGCTCAGGCGGCGCGGGCGGGGTCCTGGAGGGCGGGGAGCACCTGGCTGCGGTAGGCGTCGAAGAACTGCCGCTGATCGGGGCCCACCTGCCCGATGTACACCTCGTCGAAGCCGGCCTCCACGTACTCGCGGACGGCCGCGATGTGCTCGTCGGGGTCGGCGCCGAAGGTGCCGGCTGCCGCCGTGGTGTCCCGGCCGACCAGGGTGCGGGCCTGCTGGAAGTGCTCGGGCGTGGGAAGGATCTGGTTGATCTCGCCGGGCAGCTGTTCGGTGGCCCAGAGCCGGTGCACGGTGTCCACCGCGCGGTCGCGGTCGGTGTCCCAGCACACCTTCAGACCACCGACGACAGGCTTGTCGCCCCCACCGCCGCGGCGGAAGGCGCCCACCAGCTCGGCGTCGGGTTTCATGGTCACGAAGCCGTCGCCGATCCGTCCCGCCATGGCTGCCGCCAGTGGGCCGAAGCCGGACACGTACAGCGGCGGCGGCTCGTCGGGGAGGGTGTAGAGGCGGGCGTTCTCCACCGTGTAATGCGGGCCGCGGTGGGTGACCTGGTCGCCGGTGAAGAGCTCGCGGATGATCTGTACGGCCTCCTCCAGCATCCGCATACGGGTCGGCGCGTCCGGCCAGTTGGCGCCGGTGACGTGCTCGTTCAGCGCCTCGCCGGTGCCGATGCCGAAGCGGAAGCCGCCGTCGAGCAACGACGCCGCGGTGGCCGCCGCCTGCGCGTTGACCGCCGGGTGGATCCGTACCGTCGGGCAGGTCACGAGCGTGGTGACCGGCAGGGAGGTGACCTGGGAGAGCGCGCCGATCACCGACCAGACGAAGGCGCTCTCCCCCTGCTCCCCGGTCCAGGGGTGGAAGTGGTCGGAGATCGCCAGCCCCGTGAAGCCGGCCTGCTCGGCCATCCGCGCCTGTTCCAGCAGCTCGCGCGGGGTGAACTCTTCGCAGGACAGGAAATAGCCGTAGCGCGTCATGGAGCCCTCCGTGAGCATGGTTCCCGGTCGGTGCCCCCTGCGGCTGCCCGGTCGGCGGACGGTCATGCGTGCCGGTTACGGCCCGCCCGTGCGACACGCCGGGCGCCGGGACCCGCCGAATACGCCGCGGGCGAGCGGGCACCCGAACTCGCATGAGCACCGTCGAACGCCCGACGTCCGAGGAATCCCCCGACACGCTCGACCTGGCCGCACTGGAAGACGCCCTGCGCGCCGAGGTGGACGGCGAGGTTCGCTTCGACGCCGGCAGCCGCGGCGCCTACGCCACGGACGGCTCCAACTACCGGCAGGTTCCGCTCGGGGTGGTGGTGCCGCACGACATCGAAGCGGGGGCGGCCGCCGTGGCGGTCTGCGCCAGGTTCGGCGCCCCGCTGCTGTCCCGCGGCGGCGGGACGAGCCTGGCCGGGCAGTGCACCAACACCGCCGTCGTCGTGGACTGGACGAAGTTCTGCGACGGCCTGGTGTCCGTGGACCCGGACAACAGGACCTGCGTCGTCGAACCGGGCATCGTGCTGGACGAACTGAACCGGCAGCTCGCGGCCTGCGGGCTGCGGTTCGGTCCAAAACCGTCCACGCACAGCCACTGCGCGCTGGGCGGCATGATCGGCAACAACTCGTGCGGCGCCTCGGCGCAGGCGTACGGCAAGACGGTGGACAACGTGCGCCGCCTGGAGATCCTCACCTACGACGGGACGCGCTGCTGGGTGGGCCGCACCCCGCCGGAGGAGTACGACGCGATCACCGCGCAGGGCGACCGGCGGGCCGAGCTCTACGCGGGCATGCGCCGGATCGGCGACCGCCACCTCGCCGACATCCGGCGCGGCTTCCCGAAGATCCCGCGCCGGGTGTCCGGCTACAACCTCGACGACCTGCTGCCGGAGAACGGCTTCCACGTGGCGCGCGCCCTCGTCGGCAGCGAAGGGACCCTCGCCACGGTGCTGCACGCCGAGCTGGACCTGGTGCCGGCGCCCGCCGCCGACGCGATGCTGGTGCTCGGCTACCCCGACATCTGCGCCGCCGCCGACGACGTACCGCGCATCCTCGAACACAGCTCGCCCGCGGAGCTGGAGGCACTGGACGACCGCATGGCGCAGCTGATGCGGGAGGAGGGCAGCCACCTGGAGTCGCTGCGGTCCTTCCCCGACGGCGGCAGCTGGCTGCTGCTCCAGTTCACCGGCGACGACCAGCGGGCGGCCGACTGGCAGGCGGAGGAGCTGCTCGCGGCCCTCGGCAGAAGCACTGACGACCCGGACGTGGCGCTTTCCGACGACACCGCCCGCGAGCAGCGGATGCTGAAGGCCCGTGAGGCGGGGCTCGGCGTGACCGCCCGGCCGCCGGACGAGCGCGAGACGTGGGAGGGCTGGGAGGACTCGGCGGTGCCGCCCGACCGCCTCGGCGACTACCTGCGCGACCTCAAGGCGCTCTTCGCGCGCTTCGACTACGACCACCCCGCACTGTACGGCCACTTCGGGCAGGGCTGCGTGCACACCCGCATCCCGTTCGGGCTGCGCACCGCGGAGGGGGTGGCACGTTTCCACGACTTCCTGCGTGCGGCGGCCGAGCTGGTCGTCTCCTACGGCGGTTCGCTGTCCGGCGAGCACGGCGACGGGCAGGCCCGCGGCGAGCTGCTGCGCACCATGTACGGCGACCGCCTCATGGGCGCCTTCGAGGAGCTGAAGGCGCTGTTCGACCCGGACGACCGGATGAACCCGGGCAAGGTCGTGGCCCCGCACCCGGCGGACGCCGACCTCAGGCTGGGACCCGCCTGGCGGCCCCGCGACGACTCGGACGCGTACTTCGGCTACCCGGAGGACGGCCACTCGTTCAACCAGGCCGTGATGGGCTGCGTGGGCGTCGGGAACTGCCGCAGCCACGAGGGCGGGGTGATGTGCCCGTCCTACCGGGCGACCGGCGAGGAGGAGCACTCGACCCGGGGCCGGGCCCGGCTGCTGTTCGAGATGATCGGCGGCCACGACGACTCGCCGGTCACCGAGGGCTGGCGCTCCCCCGAGGTCCGTGACGCCCTCGACCTGTGCCTGTCGTGCAAGGGCTGCAAGTCCGACTGCCCGGTGGGCGTGGACATGGCCACGTACAAGGCGGAGTTCCTCGCCCACCACTACCGGGGGCGGCTGCGCCCGGCGGCGCACTACGCGCTCGGCTGGCTACCGCTGTGGGCGCGCGGCGCGCAGGTCGCGCCGGGCGCGGTGAACGCGGCACTGCGGGCGCCGGGGGTCGCCGCGCTGGGCAAGCGCCTGGCGGGGGTGGCCGACCGCGAGGCGCCGCTGTTCGCGGAAGAGTCCTTCCTGCGCTGGTGGCGGGAGCGGGGCACGGCGCCGCCGGAACCCGGGGACCCGCGGGCGGTGGTGCTGTGGCCCGACACGTTCAGTACGTACTTCCACCCGTCCGTGGCCCGCGCGGCGGTGAAGGTGCTGGAGGACGCGGGATTTCGGGTGGCCGTACCGGAAAAAGGTGTGTGCTGCGGTCTGACCCTGATCTCGACCGGCCAGCTGGATCTGGCCAAACGGGTGCTGACGCGGACGGCGGCGGTGCTGCGGCCGTGGATCGAGGCGGGTACGCCCGTGGTGGGCCTGGAGCCGTCGTGCACGGCGGTCTTCCGCGCCGATGCGACGGAACTGCTGCCCGACGACCAGGACCTGCGGCGGCTCGCCGGGCAGTTCCTGACCTTCTCCGAACTGCTGCTGCACAAGGCCCCCGAGGGGTGGACCCCGCCGGTGCTGACCCGCGCGGCCACCGTGCAGACGCACTGCCACCAGCACGCCGTGACCGGCTTCGACGCCGACCGCGAGCTGATGCGCAGGGCGGGTCTGGACGCGAACGTCCTGGACGAGGGCTGCTGCGGCCTGGCCGGCAACTTCGGCTTCGAGGCCGGGCACAAGGAACTGTCCGAGGCCATCGGTGAGTTGGGCGTGCTGCCCGGTGTGCGGGCCGCGGCGCCGAGCGCCCTGGTCGTCGCCGACGGCTTCAGCTGCCGCACCCAGATCGAGCAGGGCGGCACCGGGCGCGGCGCCCTGCACCTCGCGGAGGCGCTGGCGCTCGGCCTCGACGGGCCCGCGCCCGCCGACCACCCGGAGAAGGCCGCCGAACGCCCCGCCCCGCCGAGCGCCGCCGGCGCCCGGCTGGTCACCGTGGCTGCGGCCCTCGCGGTCGCCGCCCCGGCCGCCGGCCTGTACGCGGTGCTGCGCCGACTGTGGCGCTGAGCGCACGGCTCCCCCGGAAATCCCCGACGACGAGAGGAACTTCCCGTGTCGATGAAGGTGTCCGACTACGTACTGCACCGCCTGCGCGAATGGGACGTCGAGCACGTCTTCGGCTACGCGGGCGACGGCATCAACGGCCTGCTCGCCGCCTGGGGCCGGGCGGGCGACAAGCCGCGCTTCGTCCAGGCGCGGCACGAGGAGATGGCCGCCTTCGAGGCGGTCGGCTACGCGAAGTTCTCCGGGCGGGTCGGGGTGTGCGCGGCCACGTCGGGCCCCGGCGCCATCCACCTGCTCAACGGCCTGTACGACGCGAAACTCGACCACGTGCCCGTCGTCGCGATCGTCGGCCAGACCAACCGCAGCGCCATGGGCGGCAGTTACCAGCAGGAGGTGGATCTGGCGAGTCTCTACAAGGACGTCGCCGCCGACTTCTGCGAGACGGTCACGGTGCCCGAGCAGCTGCCCAACGTGCTGGACCGGGCGCTGCGCACCGCGTACGCCCGGCACACCGTCACCGCCGTCATCATCCCGGCCGACGTGCAGGAGCTGGACTACAGCCCGCCGACGCACGCGTTCAAGATGGTGCCCTCCAGCCTGGGCGTCGCGCACTACGCACCCGTGCCGTCCGACGAGGATCTGCACCGGGCGGCGGAGGTGCTCAACGCGGGGAAGAAGGTCGCGATCCTCGTGGGGCAGGGTGCGCGGGGTGCCCGCTCCGAGGTCGAGCACGCCGCCGACCTGCTGGGCGCGGGCGTCGCCAAGGCGCTGCTGGGCAAGGACGTCCTGCCCGACGACCTGCCGTACGTCACCGGGTCGATCGGGCTGCTGGGTACCCGCGCCTCGTACGAGATGATGCGGGACTGCGACACACTGCTCGTGGTCGGCTCCAGCTTCCCCTACACGCAGTTCCTGCCGGAATTCGGGCAAGCACGGGCGGTGCAGATCGACGCCGACCCGTTCATGATCGGACTGCGCTACCCCTTCGAGGTGAACCTCGTCGGAGACGCGGCCGGGACGCTGAAGCGGCTGCTGCCGCAGCTGAACGCGAAGAAGCACGGCACCTGGCGCAAGGACATCGAGAAGAACACCGCCCGCTGGTGGGAGGTCATGCAGCGGCGGGCCGCCGTGGACGCCGACCCGATCAACCCCGAGTACGTGGTGCACGCCGTGGACGAGCTGCTGCCGACGGACGTGATGCTCTCGGCGGACTCCGGCTCGGCGGCCAACTGGTACGCCCGGCACCTGCGGATGCGCGGCGCGATGCGCGGGTCGCTGTCCGGCACGCTGGCCACGATGGGACCGGGTGTGCCGTACGCCATCGGCGCGAAGTTCGCACACCCCGACCGGCCCGCGCTCGCCGTCGTCGGGGACGGGGCCATGCAGATGAACGGCATGGCCGAGCTGATCACGGCGGCCAAGTACTGGCAGGACTGGACGGACCCGCGGCTGGTCGTCGCGGTGCTGAACAACCACGACCTCAACCAGGTGACGTGGGAGATGCGCGCCATGGAGGGCGCCCCGCAGTTCCTGCCCTCGCAGTCCCTCCCCGACGTGCAGTACGCGGGCTTCGCGCGCTCCATCGGCCTGGAGGGCGTCCGGGTGGAGGAGCCCGGTGGTGTGCAGGACGCGTGGCGGCGGGCGCTGGCCGCGGACCGGCCCTTCGTCATCGACTTCCGCACCGACCCCGCCGTGCCGCCCATCCCGCCGCACGCCACCTGGGACCAGATCGAGGCGGCGGCCTCGTCGCTGCTGCACGGCGACCCGGACCGGGCGGCGATGGTGCGGCAGGGCGTGAAGGCCAAGCTCCAGGAGATGCTGCCGGGCCGCAGGCACCGCGAGGACCGGCCGGGCGCCGGCGACGAGGGGTGAGCGGCGGCCCCGGGCGGGACGGCGGTGCGGGCGGTACGGCCGCGGGCGGCGCGCCGCTCGTCCGCGAACTGCGCACCGCCGTGTACACCGTACCGACCGAGAGCCCGGAAGCCGACGGCACCCTGGCCTGGTCCGACACCACGCTGGTCGTCGTGCACGCGGAAGCGGCCGGTGCCACCGGCCTCGGCTGGACGTACGCCTCGCCGGCCGCAGCGGTCGTCGTCGAGGAGCACCTCGCTCCCGTCGTCACCGGGCGCCCGGCGTTCGACGTGCCCGCGGCGAACGAGGCGATGACCCGCGCGGTGCGCAACGCCGCCCGTCCCGGCATCGCGGGGCACGCCGTCTCGGCGGTGGACATCGCGCTGTGGGACCTCAAGGCGCGCCTGATCGGGCTGCCGCTGGTGACCCTGCTCGGCGCGGCCCGCACGCGGGTGCCCGTCTACGGCAGCGGCGGCTTCACCACGTACGACGACCGGCGGCAGGACCGGCAACTGCGCTCCTGGACCGAGGAACTGGGCATCCCCCGGGTGAAGATCAAGATCGGCGAGTCCTGGGGCACGGCGGAGACACGGGACCGGGAGCGGATCAGCCGCGCCCGCCGCTCGGTCGGCGACGCCGAACTGTACGTCGACGCGAACGGCGGCTACGGCGCCAAGCAGGCACTGCGGATGGGCAGCCACCTGGACGCGGAGGGGGTCACCTGGTTCGAGGAGCCGGTCTCCTTGGGCGACCTGCCGGGCCTGGCCCGGGTACGAAACGGCGTGCGGGCGGACGTCGCCGCCGGGGAGTACGGCTCCACGCTGGGCTACTTCGAGCGGATGCTCGCGGCGGAGGCGGTGGACTGCCTCCAGGTGGACGTCACGCGCTGCGGCGGCATCTCGGTGTGGCTGCGTGCCGCGGCCCTGGCGGAGGCCCGCGGGCTCCAGGTGTCCGGCCACTGCGCCCCGCATCTGCACGCGCACGCCGCGGCAGCGGTCCCGAACGTGCGGCACCTGGAGTGGTTCCACGACCACGTACGCATCGAGCAGGAGCTGTTCACCGGCACCCTCGACCCGGCCCGCGGTAGGGTGCGCCCGGGCGCGGACGGCGCGCCGGGCCACGGCCTGACGCTCCTCACGGAGGCCGCGGAACGCTGGCGAAGGCACTGATTCCCCGACCGCCATGTGCGGGAATCACCCCCGGCGCGCCCGGCCCGCGCGAACGACTGCGGCAGCTGCCTCGCCACTCCACCGGTGCCGTTTCCGGGGCACCGCGAAGCCGCCCGCCCACCAGCATCCTCGGTCGACGCCGTGCGGCACCTCTCACCTCATCTCGTCGGTTGAGGCTGCCGCGTGTGCACCGGTTGCGACATGCCCTTTTCGCTCGGGCCTGTACGTGCAGGCCAGAAGCACGTTCGAGCTCTACTCCGACCTTAGGATCGGGGCCTATGACCCCCCTCGGTGGCGGCCACGGGGACCCTGGTCATGAGTCCGCCGGCGGACGCATCCAGCGTGACAATCGGACGATTCACGACGGCGGCGAGCAGCGGACAACGGATGGCGGCTTTCGTCGATCCGCGCTTGCCCAGCCCCGATGATTCTGCGTCCTCAGCTCGGCAGGTATCCAGCGCCGATCTGACAGCGGTACACCATTGGCGTCACGCGCAGAGCTACGCTGCGGCAAATAGCGCAGTTCATCAAAGAGGGACAACGCCGAAACGCTCTGAGTCGCTTGTACGAACCGCGCGGGCACGGGCCGTGGTGCGTCCGGCCGGGTCGGAGTCAGGGGATGTACGTGGCCGCGCTGTAGGCGGGCGTGCTCACGCCGGTGGTCCCGTCGGGGAAGGTGACCGCGGCCTGGGCACCGGTCTGCCACGTCCAGCCCGGGGTGTACGCGTACTCGGTGTCGGCCGCGCCCTGGAGGGTGGAGTAGGTGAACGTCTCGTTCGAGGCGACCGCCGTATTGCTCCTGAACAGCACCACCAGCAGGTCGATGGTGTTCACGACCTGGTCGCACGTGGTGTGTGCCAGGCCCTCCACGCCGCTGCCGCTGGGGTAGTGGACGGGGCCGCCGTAGAAGCGGAACGGGCTGGAGGCCGTCACCTGGCAGTTGATGGTGACGGCGGGCGAGACCTTGGGCGAGCGCGTGACGGTGACGTGGGCGCCGCCGGCCGTGGCCTGGTAGGTCGTGACCCCCGGCGGGATGGAGAAGGTCGTGCTGGTCTCACCTCGTGCGAGGTGGGAGGCGGTCGGCGCGGCCGCCTGGGCCGCGGGGACCGCGACCAGGGTTCCGGCGGCGGCCAGCACAGCGACGGTGGCGGCGCCGAGAGCGCGCCCGCGGGGCGTCGTGGTTCCTCTGTTGAATATCACACTGTCTCCTCGGGCTCTTCGCTCGAATCTTCGCGGGATTTCCCCGCGTTCGCATTGCCCCGTGCATGCGGGCGTTTCGAGGCAAACGGTATGGCCCTGGAATGGTGTGGCGACGCCGGTTACCGCGTCAAGGACGACATATGCACATGTCCGGAAAACGGCCCCACGGACCGCGGGACCAGCGGCTTCCCGCGCCGCCACTATCGGCCAGAGATGATCAACGCCGAACTGGCCGACAGCAGTGTGAGCGTCACGGCGGCGCATCCGGGGCTGATGCGGACCGGGTCGCACCTGGCCGCGGAGTTCGGCGGGCAGGCGGACCGCGAGTTCGGCTGGTTCTCGGCCGTGACGGGCAGCCCGCCGGTGCCGACGGACGCGGGGCGCGCCGCCGACCGCATCGTCAGCGCGCTGGACGGCGCCGAACCCGGGTCGTCCTCACCCCCGCCGCGAAGGCCGCCGGCCTCGGCCACGGCCCGGCCCCGGCCCTCACGGTGAAGCTCACCTCCCCGGCCGCCCGGCCCTGCCCTCGGCCCCGCACGACGCCGTACCCCCGTCCCCCGTCCCCGGCCGGAACGTCGAGCCGACGGCGGACCGCGACCTGCCCCCCGTACTACGCAGACCCCGCACCTGGGGCAGCGCCCTCAACGACCACGCGTCAGCCCGCCTGAACCAGCACCGCAACCACCCGCGCCCGACCGGCTGACCCCGCACGGGCTCAGCGCAGGGCTGAGCGGCCCGAGCGCCACGCCGTCAGCAGGTGGGCGGCGAAGCGGTCCTCGACGAAGGTCGTGGCGTCCGCGCCGAAGGCGACGTCCGCGGCGAGGCCGGGTTCGGCGGCCAGCAGGCCGTCCACGACCCGGTGGCGCACCACCTGCTCGTGGACGGCGTCGGCCTCCACGTGCTCGTCGTAGAAGCGCTGGGCGGCGGGCCCGGCACCCGCCCGGCGCAGGCCCGCGGCCAGTCGCCGGGAGCCGGGCGAGGAGGTGACCTCGACCCAGGCGAAGTGGCCGACCAGCGCGCCGCGCAGGGCGCGGTGCAGGCCGAGCAGCGACATCAGGTTCACCACGGCGAGCATCTGCGCCGGGGCGCGGTCGAGGTAGCGGCCGTAGGACGGGTCGAGGTCCAGGTCGGCCATGAGGTCGGCGAACAGCCGGGCGTGCACCTGGTCGGCCCGCCCGGCGCCGAACTCGTCGTACTCGATCGCGGCCATCGCCGCCTTCGCCTCGCCGTGCAGCCGCGGCAGCACCCAGGCGTGCGGATCGGCCTCCTTGAGGTGGTACAGGGAGCGCAGGGCGGCGTACTGGCGGAACTGGTCCAGGTCGCCGTGGCGCCGCAGGTGGTGGGCGACGGAGCCGGAGGTGTCGGCGGGCTCGACGAGCAGTTCGGCGAGGACCTGCGCCGGGTCGCGCGGCCCCGGCACGTCGCGTCGCAGGGCGCCGAGGAAGCGGTCCTCCAGCGCGCCGCGGACGGCGAGCAGTGCGGGGTCCCACTCGCGGTCGTCGGCGACTCCCGCGAAGCCGCGGTAGTGCAGCTCGTAGAGGACGTGGAGGGCGAGCTGGAGGTCGTCGCCGTACGGTGCGGCCTCCGCGGCGCGCCGCGGCAGTCCGGCGACGGGGGTCCGGCCGGTGCGCAGCGCCTGGACCACACCGTGCGAGAGCGGCCCGCGGACGGCGGGAAGCGCGGGTGCGTACGGGAGCGCGGGCGCGGTCACGTGCCGCCGTCCCCGCGAGGGGGGCGCTCGTGCGCGCGGTGGCTGGTGTCGCACCAGGGGTAGGTGGCGCTGCGGCGGCAGGTGCAGATCGCGACGGCGAAGCGGTGCGAGACCGCCACCGTGCCGTCGTCGGTGACGACCTCCACGGGGTCTTCGACGACCGCGGGCCCGCCGCTCTCGACGGTCACCCGCCGTGCGGGCGCGCACGCGTCCGGCGGGGCATCCGCCGCGTCCTCCCGGGCGGTGCCCCGCACCGGGTCGCGCTCATCGGCGTTCGGCACGGATCACCACCAGCTCCTCCTGGTCGTCGGTCGCCGCCAGCAGGCCGCTGGCGTGCAGCCAGGGCAGCCGGGAGCGCAGTACGGGGCCGAGCGGGACGCGGGCCCGGGTACGGATCTCGGCGGACAGGCCGAGGCCGGTGAGGTGGTCCACGGTGCGCTGCGGCCCGCACAGCGCCGAGTGCACCATGAGCAGCACCCCCCGGTGGCGCAGCAGCCCGGCGGAGGCGGTGCACAGCGAGTCCACCAGCTGCCGCCCGTCGGGCCCGGCGTCCCAGGCGCGGGCCGCGCGGTGTGCGGTGGCGGGGCCGTCGGGCGGCGCGGGGACGTACGGCGGGTTGCTGAGGACCAGGTCGTAGGCGGGTGCGTCCGCGCGGTCGGCGAGGCGGCGGATGTCGCGGCGGTGCACCTCGATCCGGCGGCCGGCGCGCAGCGCGTTGACACGGGCGGCGGCGAGTGCCCGCCAGGAGACGTCGACGGCCTCGACGCGGGCGCCGAGCCGGGAGGCGTAGAGGGCGAGCGCGCCGCTTCCGGTGCCGACGTCGAGGACGTCGCTGCCGGGCAGCGACTCGCGGTGGAGTGCGGCGGCGAGCAGCGCGGTGTCGGCCTGCGGGCGGTAGACGCCGGGGAGGCGCCACACGCGGTCCAGCGCGGGCAACGCGTCCGGTACGGGGACGGTGGCGGTGACCTGGTTCGGCACGGCGGCTCCTGTCGGTCGGGGGTCGTGGGCACCCGGGCCGGTCAGACCGGCGGGTAGGGCGCGCCGCGCAGTACGCGCGCGAGGTGCGCGGTGGTGGCCGCGAGTGTCGCGGTGGTGGTCTTGACGTTGTCGGGCGTCTCCTCCAGGTCCTGGTAGTCGGTGCCGTGCATGGCCTCACCGACCCAGTAGGTGACGGCGTTGGGCGCGAGGGAGAAACCGACGTCGCCCAGCCCCTGGAAGAGGTCGGCGCTCACCTTGTGGGCACCGTCCTCGTTGCCGACGACGGCGACCGCGGCGGCTTTGCCGTAGGTGCGCATCCGGCCCTGCTCGTCGGTCTCGGACAGCTCGCCGTCGAGGCGTTCCAGCACCCGCTGGGCGACGCTGCACGGGTGGCCGAGCCAGATGGGCGTGGCCAGGACGAGGATGTCGGCGGCGAGCATCCGGGCGCGGATGCCCGGCCAGGCGTCGCCGCCGCCCGCCGCGCCGGCGGTCACGCCGGGCCGGACGTCGTGGTCGGCGATCCGCACCGCCTCCCCGCTGACGCCGTGCCCGCGCAGCGCGTCGAGCACCTGCTCGGCCAGCAGCTGGGAGCTGGACGGCGCGGGGCCGGGCTTGAGGGTGCAGACCAGGGCAAGTGCCCGCAATTCACCATCGGTCATACTCCGCGAATAACCCGGTGACCGGCCCGGAAACATTTGCGCGGTGCCCCTGGGCCCGCCGCAGGGCGCGGCGGGGCGAGAGCCGGTGGTCGTCGGGTCCCGCGACCGCGAGGACACCGGCGGCGAAGACCGCCCCGCCCGGCACCTTCCGCTCCCGCGGGTCGGACCTGCGGCCCTGCCGCCCGGCGGGGCGTCGCGGCGCAGATACTCCGGCGTGCGGGCCCGCACGCGCGCCGTTCCCCGGACGGCGGATGCCCGGCCGCGCATGCATGGCGGGACGATCAGCGGGCAGCCGCAGGCCACACCGCTTTGCGGAAGGAGTGCCGTCATGAGCGACGAGACGATGGGCGACGAGGTCTATCAGCCGACCGGTGACGAGGACGAGCAGGCCGACCCGCTGGACATGGAGGACGCCCTCGGCGAGGACGACTACGACGCCGAACTGGACAAGGGCTACTCCCCACCGGAGCGGCCCTATGCCGTGGAAGGCCCCGGCACCACCGCCGAGGAGCAGCGCGAGGGCGAGTCGCTCGACCAGCGCCTGGCCCAGGAGAGGCCGGACGTGCAGCCGGGCGCCGGTGACGGCATCGGTGACACCTCCGACACCGAGGGCGAGCCGGTGGACCCGGAGGCGGGTGACGCCCGCGCCGGGCGGCTCGTCGCGCCGGACCAGGGCATGGAGCGGGCCACCCGCGACCCCGTGACGGCCGAGGACGTCGGCGTGGACGGCGCGGCGGCGGGCGCGGAGGAGGCGGCGGTGCACGTGACGGAGGACCCGGAGAGCCCGGGACGCGAATGAGCGCGAGGCCGCCGGTCTACCGGCCCGAGGTGGCGGACGGTTCGGCGGGCGGGCTGAGGACGGCGCCGGTCAGCGGCCCGTACGCCGTCCAGCCCAGGTGCTCGTAGAGGGCGCGGCCCTCCGTGGTCGCGCCCAGCACGGCGGTGGGGGATCCGGCGGCGGCCGCCGCGTTGCACAAGGTGCGCATGACGAGGCTGCCGAGGCCGTGGCGGCGGTGGCCCGGCGCCGTCTCGATCTGGTCGATCACGGCGGCGGCGCCGGGTGCGGGGACGGCGATCTGGCCGCGGGCGGCGAAGGCGTGGTCGCCGGTGGTGACGAGCACGCGGGTGAGGCCGCCGTGGGTCCAGGTGCGCAACCGGTAGCCGCCGGGGCAGCG
Source organism: Streptomyces sp. NPDC021224 (assembly GCF_044332905.1). Lineage (NCBI taxonomy): Bacteria > Bacillati > Actinomycetota > Actinomycetes > Kitasatosporales > Streptomycetaceae > Streptomyces > Streptomyces sp. NPDC021224. Next base: position 250,620 of record NZ_JBIRPW010000007.1, read on the forward strand.
GGGCTCGGGCCCGGGGGCGAGCCGGGTGGCCATCAGGAAGCCGGGGGCGTCGATTTCCCAGCCCGGGGCGAGCCAGGCCGCGACGGTCTCCGCTTCCACGAAGCACTTGATCCAGGTGCCGGGCGCGGTGACGGTCCGCACGAACATGCGGACGAGCGCCTCGTCCGCGTCCGGCAGCACGTACCGCCGCACCTGCGGCACCAGACCGACGTCGACGGTGAAGCCCCACGACTCCTCGACCGGCGGCGCCGCCGCCCGGGAGACCACCCAGCCCTCGACCCACGCGCGCTTCAGCTCCGCCAGGCCGAGTCCGTCCGTGCTGCCGACACCTGATGAAGTAATGGTCCCTGTCACGGAGTGGACCTTACACAGGTGTGCTCGGCGCGTCAGCCCGTTTCCGGTCCCCGCCGGTCCGGCGGCAGAGGACCGGTGTGCTCGGGCCGACGCGTCCTGGAGGGCGGGCAGCCCCTTGCTGCGGTAGGCGTCGAAGAACTCCCGCTGGTCCGGGCCGATCTGGGCCACGTAGACCTCGTCGAAATCCGCCTCGGCGTACGCGCGGACCGCGCGGACATGGCTGTCCGGGTCGTCGCCGAAGGCGCCCGCCGCCTCGACCGCGTCCCGGGTGACGAGGGTGGACGCCTGCTCGATGTGGTCGGGGGTGGGCGGCACCTGGGCCAGTTCGCCGGGCAGTTGCTCGTTGGGCCACAGCCGGTGCACGGTGTCGATCGCACGCTCCCGCGTGTGGAGGCGGGCGTTCTCCACGGTGTAGTGCGGGCCGCGGTGGGTGACGCGGTCGCCGGTGAAGAGCTTGCGGACGACCTGGATCGCTTCCTCCAGCATGCGCATACGGGTGGGCGCGTCGGGCCAGGCACCGCCGGTGATGTGCTCGTTGAGGGCCTCGCCGGTGCCGACGCCGAAGCGGAAACCGCCGTCCAGCAGCGACGCGGAGGTGGCCGCGGCCAGTGCCTCCCTCGCGCCGCTTCCCGGCGGCTGCCCGATCCGGGCGGGCGCATGCACGACCGTGCGGAAGGAAGGGATCCGCGGGTCCCGGGTCCACCGCCCAGGGCCCGCCTCCCGGGGCCCGTCTCACGCCGGAACGGCGCCCGCCGTCTCCAGGCGGCCGGGAGCGGTCGCGGCGCCGGGCTCTTCGCGGGCCGTCCGGGTGCGTTCGGCCCAGCGGGCGGCCGGTCCCATGGCGTAGGCGGCCGCGGCCGTCAGCGCCCCGAGCAGCAGCCAGCCGGGCGTGCCCCAGTCCAGCAGCAGGGTGGTCAGCACCAGGGGGCCGAGCGTGCGGGCGACGGTCACGCCGGTGCCGAAGAAGCCCTGGTACTCGCCGATCCGGTGGGCCGGGGCCAGGTCGAAGGACAGCTGCCAGGACCCCGCGGACTGCTGCATCTCGGCGACGACCTGGAGCACCGCGCCGGTGACGAGGACGACCGCGGCCGGTCCGGCCGAGCGCCCCTCCGACAGGGCGAGGACGGCGCAGCAGGCGAGCATCACCAGGCCCGACAGCCGGACCGCCCGCAGTGCGCTGCCGATGCCGGTGACGCTGCGCGCCGTCCGCACCTGGAACAGCGTGACCGCGAGGGTGTTGAGGACGAACAGCCCGGACGCCAGCCAGGCCGGAGCCCCGGTCCGCTCGGTGATCCACAGCGGCAGCACCAGGCTGAGCAGCGGCAGGCGCAGCATCAGCACGGCGTTGAGCAGCGCCACCAGTGCGTACGGCCGGTCGCCCAGCACACCGGGCCGCCGGACCGGTGCCACGGCGGGCGCCGGGGCCGTACCCGTCCCGGGACCGGCCGCGGGAAGGCGCAGCAGGAGCAGCGCGCAGCCCGCGAAGCACAGCGCGTCCAGCCCCAGCGCGGCGCGGTAGGCCAGGCCCGTCCCGATGCCCAGCGCGAGCCCGCCGACGGCGGCGCCCACCGCGAGGCCCCCGTTGAGCGTGGCCTGGAGCCGCGCCAGCAGCCGGGTGCGGTCACCGGGCAGGACGAGGCGGGCCAGCAGCGCCTGCCGGGACGCCGCCAGACCGGACTGCGCCGCGGTGTAGACGCAGGCGACGGCGACGAACGCGGCGAAGCCCCGTACCAGGAGGAAGGAGCCCACCGCCGCGGAGGTGGCGAGCGCCAGCAGCACCGCGGTGCCGCGCGGCCCGCGCCGGTCGGCGAGCCGGCCGAGGGGCACGCCGACGAGCGAGCCCACGCCCCAGGCGAGGGTCAGCCCGAGTCCGACGCGCCCGGCGGACAGCCCGCAGGCGCGGGTGAAGTACAGCGCCGACGTCGTGCAGAAGGCGCCGTCGCCGACGGAGTTGGCAAGCTGGGCCAGCGCGAGTCCGCGCTGCGGAGGGGTCGTCACACGGACGACGTTACGGGGCGGGCGGGCCGGTGTTCAGGCCCGGTTCCGGCGTATTTTCCTGGCCCACTTCCGCCGTTTGCCGCGCGGTGTGCGCTCACAGCTGCGCGGCGAGCGCCACCATGAGCCCGGCCAGGCCCACCATCAGCCAGGCGACGTAGTCGCCGATGTGGCCGGAGTGCAGGCGGCGCAGGGGGACGACGAACCGCCGCTCGGCGGACCGCACCGCCGCACGCAGCGGGCGCCCCGCCGGGTACAGCGCCAGGAGCGCGACCGCCGCCGCGGCACCGGCGGACAGCAGGCCGAGCAGCACACCGGGCACCGTCCACGCGGCCTCGGGCGCCGCCGGGGGCAGCGGTACGGGCGCGCCGTGGACCTGCGCCAGGTAGCCGGTGCGGTCGGCGAAGGCGGCGGCCGCGGTGCCGAGCGACCGGCCGGTGGCGGGCCACAGGCCGATCGCGAGGGCGCCCAGCAGCAGGGCGGCGGGCACGGCGGTCATGGTGCGCGGCACCCTGCGGCGCGGGTCGCGCACCTCGGGCTCCTCACCCGAACCGCTGGTCTCGACGTCGGAGTGGCTCGGCTCGGGCCGCGGCCCGGCGCCGCGGAAGATACGCAGGCCCGCGCGCAGCACGGCGCCGCCGGTCAGCGCCGACACCAGGACGTAGAGCGCGGGGAGCCACGGCAGGTGCTCCCCCGCCGCGTGCTCGGCGACGGCCTTGCCGAGCGCGGTGCCGAACGGCGGGAGCCCGGCGAGCGCGAGGGCCCCGGTGAGGAACAGCGCGCCGGTGTACGGCGAGCCGCGCTCCGTGCCGTACAGGCCGTGCTCGTCGACCGAGCCGTGCCGGTCGAGCAGGACGCCGGTCAGGCCGAAGAGCGCGGCCTTGACCCCGGCGTGCCCGGCGACGTAGAGCGCGGTGCCCGCGGTGGCGTCCGCGCCGTGCAGGCTGAGGCCGAGCAGCCACAGCCCGGAGTGCGCGATCGTGGAGAAGGCCAGCATCCGCTTGAGGTGCCGCTGCTGCCAGCACATGACGGCGCCGGTCAGGGCGGTCAGCGCGCCGAGCGTGCCCAGGGTGCGGGTCACCGCTTCCGCGGGGATGCCGCCGGGGCCCGCGAAGACCGTGAGGTAGACGCGCGCGGCGCCGTACAGGCCCAGCTCGACCATGACGCCGGACATCAGCATGCACACCGGGGTGGGCGCCACGGCGTGCGCGTCCGGCAGCCAGAAGTGGAAGGGCACGATCGCCGCCTTGACCAGCAGCCCGGCCATGACGAGCACGAAGGCGGTGACGGTGAGCGCGTCGGCGCGGTGCCCGGCCAGCGCGGCGCCGGTCTGCGCCATGCCCAGCTCGCCGGTGCGGGCGTAGAGCAGTCCGATGCCGAGCAGCGAGCAGTACGCGGCGAGCGAGTTGACGACGCCGAAGGTGAGGGCGCCGTGCAGCGGGCGCGGGTCCTCGATGCGGAAGCCCGTCAAGGCGTAGGCGACGACGCCCATCAGCTCGAAGAACACGAACGCGTCGAAGAGGTCGCCGGTGAGCGCGAAGCCGCACATGCCCGCCTCGAAGAGCAGCAGCAGCGCGGGGAAGGTGCCGCGGTGCCGGGCGGGCGGCTCGTCGAAGTAGCGCCAGGAGTAGACGAGGACGGCCGTGACCAGCAGCGCGACGAGCAGGGCGAGGCCGGCGCCGAGCCGGTCGGCGACCAGGACGATGCCGACACTGTGCCCGCCGTGCGGCGTCCACCCGCCGGCCCAGGACACCACGCGCCCGCCGCGGTCGCCGATCCGCGCCCACAGCAGGGCGATCTCCGCGGCGGTCCCGGCGGCGAACGCGGTGGCGAGCGCGTCCATGGCGGTGCGCGGCAGCACCCGCCCGGCCAGCACCAGCACCGCGGCGCCCAGCAGCGGGAGCGCCACGGCGAGCGGCAGCAGATCGGCGGTTCCCCCTCCGGTGGACGGCACGCGGACGCCCTCAGCCCCTCAGGTCGGTGAGCGCTTCCGGGTCCACCGTCCCGGTGCGCTTGCGGATCTGGATGACCAGGCTCAGCAGCAGTGCGGTGACGGTCGCCCCCACCACGACGTCGGTCAGGACCAGGGCCTGCACCACCGGATCGACCACGGTCGTACCGACGGGGATGTCCGAGAAGACCGGGGCGGTGCCGCCGCGCCGGTAGCCGATGCCGAGCAGCAGCACGTACGTCGAGGACTGGGTCACCGCCAGGCAGCCGACGGCGTGCACCAGGTTGCGGCTGGTGACCATGCCGTAGACACCGACGAGGAAGATCCAGCCGGCCGCGAGAAAGGGCAGCACACTCACCGTTCGTCTCCTTCTTCGCGCGGGCCGCCGGGGGGTGCGGGTGGATGTGCGGCGGGCTCGTCGATCTCCACGGCCTGGTCCAGGAACTGCGCGACGAGCACGATCACGCCCGAGGCGACCTCCACCCCGACGGCGGCGTTCACCAGCGGCACCAGGCCGCCGGAGGCCAGCTGGTTGAAGGTGCCCAGCGGCAGCACGTTCTGCAGGAAGGCGCCGCCCGCGATGAGCCCGGCGAAGCCGAGCGCGGTGAACGCCCCCGCCCCGACCGCGTCCAGCGCGGCGAAGACGGCGAGCGGGCGCACCCGGCGCAGCACCCGGTAGTCGGCCGCCACGTACGCCAGGTGCAGCCCCGTCGCGAGCAGCACCCCGCCCTGGAAGCCGCCGCCGGGGCTGAGCTGGCCGTGCGCCACGACGTACCCGCCCACCAGCACCGTCACCGGCAGCAGCCCCGCACCGAGCAGCAGCGTGGACGGCAGGACGGGGTGCGGCGCGGGCTCCGCGCGGTCCTCGTCGCGCGCCCGGCGCAGCAGGACGAGGGAGCCGAGGACCGCGCCGAAGAGGATGGACTCCTCACCGAGGGTGTCCAGGGCGCGCTGGTCGAAGTTGACCGACGAGATCACGTTCGCGGTGTGCTGCCGCACCGACGCCGCGACCGCCCTGGTGCCGTACGGGTGGTCGGCGGTGCCGAAGTGCGGCAGGCCGGTGCACGCGAGGGAGAAGAAGACCGCGAAGACGGCGGCGGCCAGCAGGAAGACGATGCCGCGGGCGCGCCGGTTCACCGCCCGCTCCCCCGCTCGCGCCGCGCCGCGCCGCCGTCCCGCGGGCGGTCGCGCGCGCCGCGGCGCACCTTGCGGACCGTCAGCAGGATCAGCAGCGGGGTGATCGCGCTGCCCACCGCGAGCTGGGACAGGGCCACGTCGGGCGCCTGCACCAGCAGGAACAGCAGCGCCAGGCACACCCCGAGCGCCGAGAGCAGCACCGACTGGCGCACCGGGTCGCGGGTGAGCGCGGCGGCCGTCGCGGCGGCCACCACCAGGACGAGCGCGGCGCCGACGAGGAAGTCGGCTGCCGCGGTGGGGGTGTTCACGTCGGCGGCTCTCCTTCCGCCGCCCCGTCCTCGTCCGTCCGCGCCCCGGTCGCGGGGGCGGGCGCGGCGCCGGTGCGGATCATCGTGCGGCCGACGACGATCGTGACAACCGGCCCGGACACGGCGGTGAGCGCGCCGACGACCAGCAGCTTCACCGCCGCCCGGCCCGCGCCCGCGTCCACGGCGAGGCCCAGGCACAGCAGCGGGACGCCGAGGCCCGTCGCGGGCGCGAGCGCGTGCAGCCTGCCGTACGCGGTGGGCAGCACCGCGAGCGCCGCGGCGGCCAGCAGCAGGGCGGCCGCGCCGCACCACAGCAGCGCGAGCGCGAGGACGTGGGTCGCGCTCACCCCCGCTCCTCCGCCTCGTCCGAGCCGTCCGCCCCTCCCGCGAGGCAGCGGGCGTACACCAGCGTGGACGTCGGCGCGAGCACCGCCGCGACGAGGGCGACGTCCACGTACGACGAGCGGTGCATGCCGCGCGCGGCCAGCAGGAAGACGGCGACCGCCATGGTCCCCGCGAGGGAGGTCGCCGCGAGGCGCTGCGCGGGCGCGCCGCGGCACGCCCGCCACACGCACGGCCCCACCCCCGCGGGCAGCAGCACGCACGCGGCGAGCAGCCAGGCGTTCACTCCGGCCGCCGCACGCCGAGGGCCCGCTCGACCGGTGAGGGCCGCCGGTTCGTGCCGCCCAGCAGATGGACGGTCAGTTCCGGGGCCGGGCCCGGCGCGATGTCCACGACGCACGCGCCCGGCGTCGCGGACAGCAGCACCGCGACGACGGCGGGGTCGCCGCCCGCGGGGAGGCGTACGGCGACCGGGCCGTCGTCGGCGGATCCGCCGTCCCGGCGGAACAGGGCGCGGACGACGGCCCGGGCCAGCTCCGCCGTCTCGCGCAGCAGGGCCGCGGGCAGCGCGGCGAGCGCCGCGGCGGTACGGCGGTCGGCCCGGACCGCGGGCCGCTCCGCACGGCGGACGGCGTCCGCGGCGCAGCCGCCCAGCAGGGCGAGGCCGCCGCCGACGGCCCACTCCAGGGGAGTCACGGCCGAGATGAGGATCACGTAGAGAACGAGCAGGAGGCCCGTCCATGCGAGGACGGTGACGGCCGAGGCGAGCGCGTGGTGCGTCCTGCGCACTTCCTGGCCTCCCTCCCGCGTGTGCGCGGTGCGGCCGGGTCGGCCGCGCCTACGCATGGGCTACGCCATGGCCACCGTCTGTCCCGCGCGCCGCGCCGGAAACCCGGCGGGTGCCGCTCGTGCGGCGTAGGGGGCCTGGCCCGCTCCCGCGGGTTGGCTGCGCTTCTGGGGCGCTACGGGGTGCGCCTTGCGGTGGGCACCGCGGCCTTCCCGCCGCTGGGGGCTGGGCGCGCAGTTCCCCGCGCCCCTCGACGCCACCGGCTGCCCCTTGCGGCGGGTGCCGCGACCTTCCCGCCGTCGGGGTTGAGCGCGCAGTTCCCCGCGCCCCTTGGCGCCACCGGCTGCCCCTTGCGGTGGGTGCCGCGACCCTCCCGCCGTCGGGGCTGAGCGCGCAGTTCCCCGCGCCCCTGGGACGCTACGGGGTGCGCCTTGCGGTGGGCACCGCGACCTTCCCGCCGCTGGGGGCTGGGCGCGCAGTTCCCCGCGCCCCTGGAAGGTGCGCCCCCGGGGGGAGTGGGGCCTGGTGGGGGTCAGGGGGAGAGGTCCGTGTCGTCCTGGGCTGCGGCTGCGCGGTCGATCGCGTCGCGGTGGGCCGCGGCGCGGGCGCGGTCGGTGGTGTCGGCGTCGACGATGTCGAGGAAGATCTCGGTGAAGGCCGGGCAGCCGCGGTGGAGTTCGGCCTTGATGCGGACGCTGACCTCCTCGACCTGCTCGCTGTCGATGCCCGCGCGCAGGTCGACGCGGGCGGCGAGCAGCGCGGTGTCGACGCCGAGGCGCATGGTCTGGAGGGCGGTGACCGTGTCGATCTCGGGCTGTTCGGCGAGGATGCCGTAGGCCTGCCGCTGCTGGCGCGGGTCGGCGGCCTGGCCGACGAGCAGGTCGCGGGCGGCGCGCCCGAGGCCGTAGGCGACGAGGACCAGCAGGACGGCGATGGCCAGCGCGGCGGCGGCCTCCCAGCGCTGGGAGCCGGTGAGCTGGTGGCCGAGGACGCCCCCGGCGGCGAGCAGTACGCCGAGGACGGCGGTGGCGTCCTCGGCGAAGACGGTCCGCACGGTCGGGTCGTCGCTCGCGGCGACCTCACGGGCGAGGGTGCGGCCGTGGGACCGCGCGCGGGCCCGCAGCTGGGCGGCGGCGCGCAGCAGCGAGGTGCCCTCGGCGACGAGGGCGACGCCGAGGACCGCGTACGTGGCCACGAAGCCGCCGGTGGACTGGTGCTCGGGCGTGAACCAGGCGTGCAGGCCCTGGTAGAAGGAGAAGCAGCCGCCGGTGACGAAGATGCCGACCGCCGCGAGCAGCGCCCAGAAGTAGCGTTCCTTGCCGTAGCCGAAGGGGTGGAGGGCGTCGGGGCGGCGCCGGCTGCGGCGGACCGAGGCGAGCAGGAACACCTCGTTGAGGGTGTCGGCGACGGAGTGCGCGGCCTCGGCGAGCAGGGCCGGGGAGGCGGTGAGCGCTCCGGTCACCGCCTTCGCGAGGGTGATCAGCACATTGGCCAGCAGCGCGACGACGACGGTGCCGGTGGTGCGGCCGTCGTCGTCTGCCTGCCGCGGCGGGTCCGTGCCGTCGCCGTCGCCGGCAGTCACGGGCGACCGGGGCGCGCCGCGGGGGCGGCGGTGTCGGCGGCTTCGTCCATCGTGACGTCTCCTTGGCTCGTACGCGGTCGGCATTGTCCCTGGTCTGGCGCGTACCCGTCCTGTGCGGCGGCAATCGGCGGGGGTGCGGGACGGCTATGCATACCGGCGTTGCGGTCGGGCACGCGTGGGAGGACGGTGCGCAAGCACCCGGGAAAGGAGCACAGCCCATGGCCGGCAACGATCTCCAGGGGCGCAGGGTCCTCACGGTGGTCACGAACTACGGGGTCGAGCAGGACGAGCTGATCGTCCCCGTCGACCATCTGCGCGGCAACGGCGCCGACGTCGACGTGGCGGCGGTGTCCGGGGAGCCGGTGCAGACGCTGGTCGGCGACAAGGACCCGGGCCGCAGCGTCCCGCCGACGACGACGCTCGACGACGCCGATCCGGCGGGTTACGACCTGCTGCTGGTGCCGGGCGGCGCGCTGAACGCCGACCATCTGCGGATGGACCACCGGGCGGTGGAGACGGCCCGCGCCTTCGCCGCCTCGGGGCGGCCGGTCGCGGCGATCTGTCACGGCCCGTGGGCGCTGGTCGAGGCGGACGTGGTGCGCGGCAAGACGCTCACGTCGTACCCGTCGCTGCGTACCGACATCGGCAACGCGGGCGGCCGCTGGGTGGACCGCCCGGTGGTCGCCGACGGCACCGGCGGCTGGACGCTGATCACGTCGCGGACGCCCGACGACCTGGACGACTTCCTCCGCGAGGTGGAGGCGGCGCTGGTCACATCACCCTGAGAGGCAGGCACCATGGCGACCAGGGCCCAGACCCCCGCCGCGGCAAAGGCCGCACCCTCGGGCGGACAGGCGCAGCAGGGCGAGGTCCACCGCTGGTGGACGCTGACGGCGGTGTGCGTCGGCACGTTCATGCTGCTGCTGGACATCACGATCGTGAACGTCGCGCTGCCGGACATCCAGCGGGAGCTGCACAGCAGCTTCTCCGACCTGCAATGGGTCGTCGACGCCTACGCCCTCACCCTCGCCTCGACGCTGCTGACGTGCGGCTCGCTGGCGGACCTGTTCGGGCGCAAACGCGCCTACCTGGGCGGTCTCACCGTCTTCACGATCGCCTCGCTGCTGTGCGGGCTGGCCACCGGCACGCTCTTCCTGGAGCTGTCGCGCGGGCTCCAGGGCATCGGCGGCGCGGCGATGTTCGCGGTGTCGCTGGCGATCCTCGCCGAGACCTTCCACGGCCGCGAGCGCGGGCTGGCCTTCGGGGTGTGGGGCGCGGTCACCGGCCTGGCCGTGGCGGTCGGGCCGGTCGTGGGCGGCGCGCTGACCTCGGGGATCTCCTGGCGCTGGATCTTCTTCGTCAATGTGCCGGTCGGGCTGCTGGCGCTCGCGGTGACGTGGAAGCGGGTCCGCGAGTCGCGTGACCCGCGGCCGCGGCGGCCGGACTGGTGGGGCTTCGCGGCCTTCACCGGCTCGCTCGCCTTCCTGGTCTTCGCGCTGATCAAGTCCGGCGAGCGGGGTTTCACCGACACCCTCGTGCTGGAGTGCTTCTCCGCCGCGGCGCTGCTGTTCGGCGCCTTCCTGGCGATCGAGGTCGCCGGACGCCACCCGATGTTCGACCTGTCGCTGCTGCGCAAGCCCACCTTCTCCGGCGGGCTGGTCGCCGCCTTCACCATGTCCGCGTCGATCTTCGCGATGTTCCTGTACCTGACGCTCTACATCCAGGACGTGCTGGGCTACTCCGCCTTCGGCACGGGTCTGCGGCTGCTGGTGGCCTCCGGGCCGATCTTCGTGGTGGCCGCGGTCTCCGGGCGGCTGTCGTCGCGCGTGCCGGTGCGGCTGCTGATCGGGCCGGGCGGCATCGTGGTGGGCCTGGGCCTGCTGTGGATGCGCGGGCTGGGCGCGAGTTCGGACTGGACGCACCTGATCCCCGGCCTGCTGCTCGCGGGCGTCGGCATCGGCATGATCAACCCGCCGCTCGCGTCGACCGCGGTGGGCGTCGTCCCGGCCCGCCAGGCGGGCATGGCCTCGGGCGTGAACTCGACTTTCCGGCAGGTCGGCGTCGCGACCGGCATCGCACTGCTGGGTTCGCTGTTCGCCACCCGGGTGCAGTCGGTGGTGACGGAGCAGCTGAGCCGGATCCCCGGGCTCGGTCCGCAGGCCCCGCAGTTCGCGTCGGCGCTCACCAACGGCGAGTCCTCCGCCGCCATCGCGCACCTGCCGCCCGCGCAGCGCCCCGCGGCGGCCGCCGCGGCCCGCGCCGCCTTCACCTCGGGCCTGGACCACATCCTGCTGGTCGCGGCGGTCATCGCGCTGGTCGGCGGCGTGCTCTCGCTGCTGCTGATCCGCAGCCGGGACTTCGTCTCCCCGACGGAGGGCTGACCGCGTCGGCCGGCTCCCCCGCTCTCCGCCTCCGGCCGGGAGACGGTCCGGGCGCGTAGGGTCGGGGGATGCTGGTATGGATCAACGGGCCCTTCGGGGGCGGCAAGACCGCGACCGCGTACGAGCTGGCCAGGCGGGTCGCGGGCAGTGTGGTGTGCGATCCGGAGAACGTCGGCTTCGGGCTGCACCGGGCGCTGCCGCGGGCGCTGCGCGGGGACTTCCAGGACCTGAGGGCGTGGCGGGAGGGGGTCTTCGAGGTCCTCGACATCGCGGCGACCCGGCATCCGGGGGCGGTGATCGTGCCGATGACGGTCGTGGAGCCGGGGTATTTCGCCGAGACGGTCGGACGGCTGCGCGAGCGCGGGCACGACGTACGGCACTTCGCGCTGCTCGCCGAGCGGGAGACCGTCGTGCGGCGGCTGCGCGGCCGCGCCTTCGGGTGGGCGGTCGGGGCGGTCGCCGGGAAGGACGTCCCGCTGCGGCGGGAGAGCTTCGCGCTCGGGAAGCTGGACCTGTGTCTGGAGCGGCTGCGCGCGCCGGAGTTCGCCGAGCAGCTGTGGACCGACCGTATCGGCGTCCCGGAGGTGGCCGGGCGGATCGCCGCCCGCGCCGGGCTGGACGCGGCGCCCGACACCGACGGCCCGCTGCGGGGCGGGCTGCGGCGGACCTGGGTGAGCGTCAAGCACATCCGCCTCGGCTGACCGGGCGGAACGGCCTCAGACCCGGCGGTCCAGGACCTGTCCGGGCCAGCTGCCGGACAGGAAGCTCTCGGTGCGGGTGAAGCCGCAGCGCTCGTAGAAGGCGACCAGGCCGCCCCCGCCGCCCGCCCAGCAGTCGACGCGCAGCAGCGACACGCCCGCCTGCCGGGTCTGCTCGGCGGCGTGCTCCAGCAGCGCCGCGCCGATGCCCTGCCCGGCGCGCCGCCGGTCGGAGACCAGCAGCCGGACGTAGCGCTCGGGTTCGGCGGCGGGCGCGATGGGCATCTGCGGGCTGGGGCCGGTGTCGAGCACCAGCGCCCCGGCGGGCACTCCGTCCACCTCGGCGACGAAGGGCATGTTCTCGGTGGTGTAGCGCTGCACCCGCTCCACCCCGCCGGGCTTGCGCGAGTACGGGGTGGTGCCCCACTGCTCGGTGTTGCCGCGGCTGTTCATCCACGCCACGGCGCCGTCGAGCATGTCGAGCACGGCGGGTGCGTCGGCGGGGCCGCCGGGCCGGATGCGTATGCGGGGCGCGCTGTCGTCCATGGGCGCCCAGCTTAGTGCCGCCGGGCGGACGGGACGGACGGCACGGGCCGGGCGGATAAGCGGTGGCGGCGGCCGTACGGCAGCGGGCAGGCTGGCCCGATGCTGATCGGGGAAGCAACCGACCGGGACTGGCCGGCCGTCTGGCCGTTCTTCCAGCGCATCATCACCGAGGGCGAGACGTTCACCTACCCGCCGGATCTGACGAGCGAGCAGGCCCGCGACTGGTGGATGGTCGCGGAGCCGTTCCGTACCGTCGTCGCGGTCGACGACGAGGGTGCCGTGCTGGGCACCGCGAAGATGAACCGCAATCACATGGGCAACGGCTCGCACATCGCGAGCGCCAGCTACATGGTCGACCCCGCCCACCAGGGCAAGGGCGTCGGGCGCGCACTGTGCGCGTACTCGGTCGAGTGGGCGCGGGCCGCGGGCTACCGGGCGATGCAGTTCAACGCCGTCGTGGCCTCCAACACCCCGGCGGTGGCGCTCTACCGGTCGCTCGGCTTCGAGGTCCTCGGGACGCTTCCCGAGGGCTTCCGGCACCCGCGGCTCGGCTACGTCGGCCTGCACATCATGCACCGCGCGCTGTGACGGGGCCCGCCGTACGGGACGTGGGCCGGCCCCGTACGGCGGTACGCCGGTCAGGCGGCAGGCGTCCCCCAGCGCCCGAGCGCGGCGAAGGCGGGCTGCCACTCGGCGGCGAGCTGGGCGCGCACCGGCTCGGGCATCGGCCGCAGCGTCACCTCGGCGTCGGCGGCGTCCGCGCCCTCCAGCAGCCACGGCAGCACCTGCGGCACCTTCGGGCCGAAACCCTTGCTGTGCTCGACCCCGAACTCCTGCAGCACCTCGGGCGTCGCGTGGGCGTCGACGATCGGGAGGCCCTCGTCCTCCTCGTGGGCCAGGTGGGCCGTCAGCCCCTCGGTCAGCAGCCCGAGCGCGGCGGCCAGGGCGCCGTCGTCCGGGCCGTCGGCGGCGACGGCGGCGTCCACGGCCTCCAGCGCCGGGTCGATGTGCGCGTGCTCGGCCTCCATCGCGTCCAGGACCGCCAGCAGCTCCGGCTTGCCCTCGACGGCCTCCCGTATCCCCGGCCACAGCGCGGCGTCCTCGGCGCTGTGGTGGACCAGCAGGACGTCCTTGAAGAGCTGCCAGCCGGGCGCGCCGCGGAAGACCTCGCGGGGATCGACGTCCGTACGGGCGGCGAGGGCGTTCATGTGGCCCAGCTCCCGGCGGAGGGCGTCGTGCATCACGTACATCATGGTGAAATCGGTCGACAGGTCGGGATTGCGCATCGGGTCTTCCTCTCACAAGGACGCGCCCCGCGGGTGCGTGCGGCGCGTAGGACGGTCGTCCCTGTGACGATTCCGGCGCGGGAAGTGTGACGGGCCGCGCTCCCCCGCGAGTGCGAGGGGGCGCGGCCCGGTGGTGCGCGGCCCCGTGCGGGCCGGTGGCTGCGGCCGGCTCAGCCGGCGGTGCGGCCGTAGCGGCGGCGGAAGCGTTCGACGCGTCCGGCGGTGTCGAGTTCGCGGGCGCGGCCGGTGTAGAAGGGGTGGCTCGCCGAGGAGATCTCCACGTCGACGACGGGGTAGCTCTGCCCGTCCGTCCAGACGACGGTGCGGTCGGCGGTCGCCGTGGACCTGGTGAGGAAGGCGAGGTCGCCGGCCTTGTCACGGAAGACCACGGGGCGGGACTCGGGGTGGATGCCGTGCTTCATGGGTGTCCTCTCGCGGTGGGGTCGGGGGCCGGTGCTGCCGTGGGCCGTGCGGTCAGCGCGCTTCGCGGAAGAGCACGTGCGCGCGGGCGACGGGGTCGTACTTGAGCAGCGTCAGCCGGTCGGGGTTGTTGCGCCGGTTCTTGCGGGTCACGTAGCTGTGCCCGGTACCGGCGGTGGAGCGCAGGGTGACCACGGGGCGCTGTTCGCTGCGGGCCATGGGACCACTTCCTCTCCGACATGGTTGTCGTTTTCGCCTTGCGGTCGGGTCAACGCACCCGGTCCCCCGGGCATTCCCGATCCCCGCGCGGCCCGCCGGTGAGCGCACGGCCGTGCGCCCCGCCCGCGTACCCTGGGGCGGATCGGCAACGGCGACCCGGCGGAGGCTTCGGTGGCGGCCACGAAATCGGCGCGGACGGCACGGGCGGCGGAGCCCTCCCGTACGGCGGGCGCCGCCCGGACCGCGCGCGGCGGCGTCGACGGCAGGGTCGCGCGCGGCAACGAGACCCGGCGCCTGGTGCTGGGCCACGCGGTCGCCGTGGCGTCGGTCGAGGGCCTGGACGGGCTGACGGTCGGGCGGCTGGCGGGCGACCTGGGGCTGAGCAAGAGCGGGGTCTTCGCGCTCTTCGGCTCCAAGGAGGATCTGCAGCTCGCGACCGTGCGCACCGCGATCCGCATCTTCCTGGAGCATGTCGTGCACCCGGCGCACGAGCTGCCGCACGGCGTCGACCGGCTGTGGCAGCTGTGCACGGGCTGGCTCGCGTACTCGCGGGGGCGGGTCTTCCCGGGCGGCTGCTTCTTCTACGCCGCCGCCGCGGAGTACGACGCCCGGCCGGGCCGGCTGCACGACACGATCGCGGCGGCGCGGCGGAACTGGTTCTCCTTCCTGGAGCAGACGCTGCGCGAGGCGCAGCAGGCGGGGCAGGCGCGGGCCGACGTGGACCGGGCGCAGCTCGTCTTCGAGATCTGCGCGCTGATGGAGCTGGCCAACGGCGAATCGGTGCTGCACGGCGACGACTCCGGCTACCGGATGGCGGCCCGCGGCATCCTGAACCGGCTGCGGGACGCGGCAACGGACCCGGCCCTGCTCCCTGCCGAGCCTGCCGAACCCGCCGAGCCTGCCGGGGCCTGAGGCGGTGTTCCGCGGTGGACCGCCAGCACGGAAAGGGTTCAGCTTTTAGCACGACCGTTCGTGTATATTCTGCGGCACACGGGCGGAAGGCGGGGGCATGGAGCAGTGGCAGGGCCGAAGCGAGGGCCAGGGTCGGAGCCTGCGGACGGCCGGGCGGTCCGCAGGGCCCAACCAGTGGGTCAAGGACCAGATCGACGCGATGATCGACGCGGCGCCGCTGCCGCCCATCCCGCCGCCTGGCCCGATGGGGCGCGGCTGCCGGGCGCTGCGTTCGGCGCTGCGGCGCGGACGGGCGGCCCGGACCGCGGGCGCGCTGCCCGCTACCGCGACGGCTCCGGGGGCGACGAGCGCGCGAACACCGTGAACAGCCCGCCGTCCGGATCCCGGATGTCGGCCCAGGGCCCTTCGGCGTTCTCACCCGCGTCGACGACGGAGGCGCCGAGGACGCGCGCGGCCTCGACGGTGGCCGGCACGTCGTCGACGGCGAAGGCCACCGACCAGTGCGGGCGGGCGAGCGGGTCCGGCGCCGCCTCGACGGCGCCGGAGGAGATCCGGGCGACGACGCTGCTGCCCGTCCGTACGACGACCTCGGCCTGGTCGAACTCGTAGCCGACGGTGCAGCAGTCGGCCTCGTCGTCGGCCCACTGGAGCACGCCGCCGTAGAAGATCGCCGACTCGAAGGCGTCCCGGGTGTGCAGGCGTACGACGACGGGGCCGCGGTCGTGCCAGGACTGCCATCCGCCGGGCAGCCGGCCGTCCCAGACGCCGAAGACCGCGCCGTCCCGGTCGGCGGCGAGCACCGCGCGGCCGGAGGCGAAGGACACCGGGCCGAGTGCGACGGTGGCGCTGCGCTCGCGGATCCGGGCCGTCGCCTCGTCGGCCTGCGGGACGGCGAAGAAAGGCGTCCACACGACGGCGACCTGCATGTCCCCGGCGACGGCGCCGATCGTGGCGACCGGCAGGCCGTCACTGAGGGCGACCGCGAACCGCGAGCCGAGCGTGGTCGAGCGGAACTCCCAGCCCAGCACGGTGCCGTAGAACTTCTCCGAGGCGGCCAGATCGCGCGCGGTCAGGCTGACCCAGCAGGGGGCACCGCGCGCCACATCCGTGCCGGGCGCACCGGCGGGGTGGGGGTGGGTGTGCGACGGCTGTCGCCGGGTCATCGCACCGACTCCGTTCCATGGCTCAGGGATCCCTGGCGCGCAGGGATGGTGATGCTCCGCCTGCCCGCTTTCGCAAGGATCAATCATGCGATCTTTCGGCGGGCGGAACGCGGGGGATCGCGGGCACCGGGCGGCGCACGGTCAGGCCCGTGCACTGCCACGCCAGCTCGTCCGCGCCGGGCGCAGGCGGCAGGTGGCCGTACCGCCCGGCGGCGACGCTGACGCTCACCACGGGCCAGGCGCGCCAGTGCGGGCCGACGCCGCGGTTGTCGGCGTAGAGCAGGCGCCCGTCGGCGTACCACTCGACGCTGCGGGCGCCGAGGACGACGCGCAGCAGGAACGGGACCCCGGGGGTGACGGCGCCCTCGGCGTAGTGCCCGGCGGCGCGGACGTGGTTGGTCAGCTCCAGCATCCGCGGGTGGTCGGGGTGGTACTCGAAGGCGTCGACCTCGCCGTGGCCGGGCTGGGGACCGTGGCCGGCGTCGCGCCCCCACGTCCACAGCGCGGGCCAGGCGCCCTGGACGTCGTGGACGACGCAGGTGGCGCTCAGCTCGTCCTCCGGCAGCAGCTCGAAACCGCCGGGGGCGTACTCGGTGGAGACCAGCGCGCAGTGCCAGGCGCCGTCCGGCGCGCGGCGGGCGGTGAAGACCCCGTCGGCGGTCGGCGCGTAGCCGGGGCCGATGCGGTCGAGCTTGTTGTCGCCGGGGTTGCGCCCGTCCTCGGGATAGGCGGAGGTGCGGCCTGCCGCCCAGGCCGTCCGGTCGGTGAAGGGCGCGTCGAAGACCACCGCTGCGGTGGTGCGGTCGGTCATCATGCGGGGCTCCCTGCTGCTGGTCGGCGTCGGCCGGAATTGCCCCTATTGAATCGGGTTCGACCGGGTGACCGGCAGCGGCGTGCGGGAGCGTGCACCGGCGCGAACCGGACGGCGTACGCCCCACCCGTGCCGGGCCCGCCCGGCGGACCTGCCCCGTGTTGCCGGAACGGCACCGACATTTGCCGTTCCGGGCGTCCTGCGCCGACCATCGCGGGCGAGGAGGCACCTGACATGACGCACACCCATCCGTACGACAGCCCCGCCGCCCACCACGAGGTCCTGGTGATCGGCGGTGGCGCCGCGGGACTCGCCGCGGCCTCGACGCTCGCCCGCGCCCGCCGCTCCGTCCTGGTGATCGACGCCGGCCGGCCGCGCAACGCGCCCGCGTCCGGCGTCCACACCTACCTCGCCCGCGAGGGCACCCCGCCCGCCGAACTGCTCGCCGCCGGACGCGCGGAGGTGCGCGGATACGGCGGCGGGATCCGGCAGGGCACCGCCACCGCCGCCGAGCGCACCGCCGACGGGGGCTTCCGGGTCACGCTCGACGACGGGACCGTCCTGACCGCGGCCCGGCTGCTGGTCACCACCGGCCTGACCGACGAGCTGCCCGCCGTCCCGGGCCTGGCCGAGCAGTGGGGCCACGGCGTGCTGCACTGCCCCTACTGCCACGGCTGGGAGGTGCGCGACCGCGCCGTGGGCGTGCTCGGCACCTCGCCGCTGGCCGTGCACCAGGCCCTGCTGTGGCGGCAGTGGACCCAGCACGTGACCCTCTTCCTGCACACCGCGCCCGAACCCGACGACGAGGCGTACGAGCGGCTGGCGGCGCGCGGCATCGCGGTCGTCGACGGCGAGGTCACCCGGCTCGTCGCGGAGGACGGCCGGCTCACCGCCGCCGAGCTGGCCGGCGGGCAGCGGGTCGGCGTCGACGCGCTGGCCGTCGCCACCCGGCTCACCGCCAACTCGGCGCTCCTGGACGGCCTCGGCCTGGCGGCGGAGGAGGTGCAGATGGGCGAGCTGTCGATCGGCACCCGTATCCCCGCCGACCCGACCGGCGCCACGGACGTGCCCGGCGTGTGGGTCGCCGGCAACGTCGCCAACCCGGTGGAGCAGGTCATCGGCGCGGCTGCCGCCGGGGTGCGCGCGGGCGCGGCGGTCAACGCCGACCTCGTCGAGGCCGACACCCGGCGAGCGGTGGAGGCGGCCCGCGCGACTGCCGGGGCGTAGTCACCGGCGAAACGAGGGATTTTGCCTCTGGGGCAAACTTTTTGCCCCAGAGGCACGCACTGCTGTTCCATGGACCCATGGCAGCCACCGACCACCCAGCCCCCGCACCGACCGCGGCCACCGCGCCCGGCGACGACCTGGTCCTGGCCCCGCGGCTGCGGGACCTGCGGCAGGCGGCGGGCCTGACGCTGGAGAACGCCGCCGCCCGCGCCGGACTGTCCGCCGCGCACCTGTCGCGGCTGGAGTCCGGGCTGCGCCAGCCGTCGCTCCCGGTGCTGCTCGGGCTCGCCCGGATGTACGGCACCACCGTCTCGGACCTGCTCGGCGAGACCGCGGGTGAGCCCGACCCCATCGTACGCGGTGCCACCGCCGCCGCGGTGCCCGCCGGGGGCTGGACGTACTGGCGGGCCGGCGGCAACGGGCGGGCCATGCAGGCGCTGCGGCTGCACATCCCGGCCGAGGCGGGCGCGCAGCGCGCGCTGGTGCGCGTGCACCCCGGCGAGGAGTGGCTGTTCGTCACCGGCGGCACGCTGGAGCTGACCCTCGGCGAGCGTGTCCACACGCTGGCGCCCGGCGACTCCGCGCACTTCGACTCGCTCGTGCCGCACCGCCTCGCAGCGGTCGGCGGCTCCGGGGCCGACGTGCTGTTCGTCCACACGCTCATGCAGAGCGAGACGTCGGCCCTGTGCGTCGGCGCCCCGTCGTCCCGTACTCCCGCGGCACACCGCGGACCCACCACCCACTGAGGCACATGACGCCGGGCACCCCGGCACCTTGGAGGAGCAGGACATGACCACCACCGACGGCACCCCGCACGACGTCCGCCCGCTCACCCCCGCCGTCGTCCCCACCACGAACGGCACCGAGCGCCGCAAGCAGCGCGGCGTCGTCCTGCGGGTGCTGGTCTACGTGGTCGTCGCGCACGGCCTCGCCGCGTACCTCTACTTCCTCTTCACCATCGCCGGCAAGAACTGACCCCTCCCCCCGTCCCCGCGCCGCGTCAGCGCCCCGCGGCTGTCCGCAGGGCGCTGACGTGGTCGAATGGTCGGCAGCAACCGCGCCGCCCGACCGCGGGCGGCCCATGGGAAGGGGATCCGATGGCGCTGCCCGACGACACCTGGCGGACCGACCTCCTGCCGGACCTCGAAGCGCTCTACGAGGACCTGCACCGCCACCCCGAGCTGTCCGGCCAGGAGCGCCGCACCGCCGCCAAGGCCGCGCAGGCCCTCGAGGCGGCGGGCTACGAGGTGACCGAAGGGGTCGGCGGCACGGGCGTGGTCGGGGTGCTGCACAACGGGCCGGGGCCGGTGGTGATGCTGCGGGCCGACATGGACGCGCTGCCGGTGCGCGAGAACACCGGCCTCCCCTACGCCTCCGAGGTCTTCGCGACCGGCCCCGACGGCGAGAGCGTGCCCGTCGCGCACGCCTGCGGCCACGACATGCACGTCGCGGCGCTGGCCGGGGCGGTGGCCGTGCTGGCACGGCTGCGGGCGCGGTGGTCGGGCACGGTGGTCGCGGTCTTCCAGCCCGCGGAGGAGCTGATGTCCGGGGCCAGGGCGATGATCGAGGACGGGCTCCTGGAGCGCTTCCCCAAGCCGTCGATCGTGCTGGGCCAGCACGTCGGGCCGCTGCCCGCGGGCTTCGTCGGCCACCGCGAGGGCGCGGTGATGGCGGGAGCCGACGTGGCCGACGTGCGGCTGTTCGGCCGCGGCGGACACGGCTCCCGCCCCGAGGCGACCGTCGACCCGGTGCTGATGGCCGCCTCGATCGTGGTGCGGCTGCAGGGCATCGTGGCGCGCGAGGTGCCGGCCGCCGAGACCGCGGTGGTCACGGTGGGGCGGCTCCAGGCGGGCACCAAGGAGAACGTCATCCCGGACACCGCACGGCTGGGCATCAGCGTCCGGTCCTACACCCCGGAGGTGCGGCGGCTGGTCGTCGAGGCGGTGGAGCGGATCGTCCACGCCGAGGCCGCCGCCAGCGGCGCGCCCCAGCCGCCGGAGATCAGCTGGGCCCCCGGCGCGCCGGTCCTGGTCAGCGAACCCGACGCGACACGCGCGGTGGCCGCCGACCTGGCCGCGCACTTCGGCGCCGACCGGATGCTGCCGCTGCCGCCGATCGCCGCGAGCGAGGACGTCGGCCTGTTCGGCGAGGCCGCGGGGGTGCCGACGGTCTTCTGGTTCTGGGGCGGCACCGACGCCGCGGCCACGATGGCCGCCTTCCAGGAGGGCCGGATGGACCAGCTGCCCAGCAACCACTCCCCCGAGTTCGCGCCGGTGGTCCAGCCGACGCTCACCACGGGCGTGGAGGCCCTCACGGTGGCGGCGCTGGGGCGCCTCGCGGTACGGGACGCGTCCTGACAGCCCTGCGGGACGCGTCCTGACGGCGGCTCAGCGGGGGTTGCCCGCCCGGAGCCAGGCCAGGTAGTCGGCGAGGCCGCCCGCCGTGTCGTACCCGGGCGCGTAACCGGTGTCCTCGCGCAGCCGCGTGACGTCCAGCCGGACGTCGGGACCCGCCGCCGGATCGCGTCCCGGCGGCAGCGCGAGCGGCACCTGCGGGGCGAGCCGGGCCAGCACCTCCAGGACCTCCGCGTAGGTGGTGATCCGGCCGGAGGCGACGTTGTACGTGCGGTGGCCGAGCCGCGGCGCGAGCTGGAGCAGGGCGAGCGCGCGGCCGCAGTCCGCGGCGTGGACCAGGTCGGCGCCCTGCCCGGCGCGCGGCGGGGCGTGCAACGCGGAGAGGTCGGGCGCGACGCCCCGGGCGGCGGCGTGCACGAGCTGCGGCAGCGCGAAGAAGGGCGACACCGGCCGCCCCAGCGGCCCCCAGACACCGGCGATCCGCGCGCTGACGACCTCGACGCCGGTGGCCTCGCCGAGGTGGGCGGCGAGCAGCTCGCCGACCTTCTTGAACGTCGGGATGACGTGCCCGGCCCCCATCCGCAGCGGCAGGTCCTCGCGCAGCGGCCCGGCGGTGGCGGGGGTTCCGGCGTAGACGCCGATGGTGCTCGCGACGACGACCCGGGAGACCTGCCGTTCGGCCGCCACCTGGACGACGTTGAGCAGACCGGCGAGCGCGTCACGGGCCGCCTCGACCGGGGCGGGGGCGCCGGGGGGCCAGGGGGCGGAGGGGGCGAGGTGGACGACGCCGGTGACGCCGTGGCGGGCGGCGACACGGCGCAGGGCCTCGGTGTCGGCGAGGTCTGCCTGCTCGACGTGGACGCGGGCGGCGCCGCGGGGCTCGGTGAGCAGGGCGGGCGGCGGGCCCGGCGGGCGGCGCTGGACCAGGACGCAGGACACGCCGCGGTCGAGCAGGGCGCGGGCGGTGTGCGAGCCGATGAAGCCGAGCCCGCCCGTGACGAGGATCATCCGTGGCGCTCCGTTCGGGAGGGGAGAGGTGGGAGGTGCGGGTGGGTCGCCGATGGCGTGCAGCGCCGCCTGACCGTCAGGCTAGGTGATCGTCAGCAGCACTGACGATCACGCTAACTGTAAGGTTCGGGGATGTCCACCACAGCTCCCGAGCTGCACGGCCGGCTCGGCCACCTCCTGAAGCACGCTCAGGCCAGGCTCGCCGCCCTCAACGCCGAGGCGCTCGCGCCCTTCGGCATCAGCGGCCGCGAACTGGCCGTGCTCCTGGTGCTCGCCGGGCAGGAGACCCCCGCCTCCCAGCAGCGGGCCGCCGCCCGCCTCGGCGTCGACCGCACCACGATGGTCGCCTTCCTCGACACCCTGGAAAGCAAGGGCCTGGTGGCCCGCCGCCCCGACCCGGCCGACCGGCGCCGCAACGTCGTCGTCCTGACCGAGCAGGGCACCGGCACCCTGCGCGACGCCACCGCCGCGAGCGACGAGGCCGAGCGCCGCTTCCTGGCGCCGCTCACCGCCGCGGACTCGGCCGGCTTCCGTACCGCGCTCCGGGACGTGGCCCTCTACGACGGCCCCGCCTGACCGGCCACCGGTACCCGCCGCCCCGAGCCGGGGCCGCGGCACGCCCGGGCGCACGGCCCCCGGGACGCCCTCACACCGCGCGTACCGCTCCGCCGTCCTCCCACAGCTCCGCGGTGCGCGCGCGGACCAGGGCCGCGACACGGGCCACCGCGTCCTCCGCCGGGAGCGCGGCGATCCGGCGCCCGTCGCGCAGCCGCAGCGCCGCGGAGCCGTCGGCGGCCTCGCGCGGGCCGAGCACGGCCTGCCAGGGAACGAGGCGCGCGGCGCGCACCCGGGCGCCGAGGGTGCCGCGGTCCGGGTGGGCGACCTCGGCGCGCAGCCCCTGCGCGAGGCAGTGGTCGAGCAGCCGCTCGGCGTACGGCACCTCGGCCTCGCCCAGCGGCAGCAGCGCCAGCTGGACGGGGGCGAGCCAGCCGGGGAAGGCGCCGCCGTGCCGCTCGACGAGATGGGCGACGGCGCGCTCGACGCTGCCGATCACGCTGCGGTGGACCATCACGGGGCGGTGCCGGCGGCCGTCCGGGCCCACGTACTCCAGACCGAAGCGCTCGGGCTGGTGGAAGTCGATCTGGACGGTGGACAGGGTGCTCTCCCGCCCGGCGGGGTCGGCGACCTGGACGTCGATCTTGGGCCCGTAGAACGCGGCCTCGCCCTCCGCCGCCTCGTACTCCAGCCCGGCGGCCTCCAGCGCCTCGACGAGCAGCGCCTCGGCCCGGCGCCACATACCGGCGTCGCCGACGTAACCGCCGCCGGGCCCGGCGAGCGACAGCCGGTGGCGCACGGGCTCGATGCCCAGCACCCGGTGCGCGCGGGCGATCATCCCCAGCGCAGTGCGGGCCTCGGCGGCAGCCTGGTCGAGGGTGCAGAAGATGTGCGCGTCGTTGAGCTGGATGGCGCGCACCCGGGTCAGGCCGCCGAGGACGCCGGAGAGCTCCGCGCGGTACATGCCGCCCAGTTCGGCGATGCGCAGCGGGAGTTCGCGGTGGCTGCGGGCACGGTGGCGGTAGATCAGCGCGTGGTGCGGGCACAGGCTCGGGCGCAGCACCAGTTGCTCGCCGCCGAGGTCCATGGGCGGGAACATGTCGTCGCTGTAGTGCGACCAGTGTCCGGACAGCTCGTACAGCTCGCGCTTGCCGAGCACGGGCGAGTGGACGTGCCGGTAGCCGGCGCGGCGCTCCTCCTCGCGGACGTAGGTCTCCAGCTCGTGCCGGACGGCGGCGCCGGCGGGCAGCCAGTAGGGCAGCCCGGCGCCGACGAGCGGGTCGGTGTCGAACAGGCCGAGTTCGCGGCCGAGCTTGCGGTGGTCGTGCATCGCGGGTCTCCCTCGCGGACGGCGAGGCGGGTGGCGGCACGTCGAAGCCCCGGGGCACCCGCCCCGGGGCTTCGCTCACGGACATCGGTCAGCGCGCCGGGACGTACTCCGGCGTCGTCGTGCGACCGTGGCTTCTCATGCAGCGCACGCTAGCGCGTACGTGCCGGCGGCGGCACCCGGTTTTCCGCCGCCGCCCCGCCGCCCCTCTGCCGCCCCGCCTTCGGCTCAGTCCTCCTCCGGGCTGTAGTAGTGCAAGGTGGCGTCGAACTGCGCGATCCAGGACTCCAGTTCGGCGGGTCGGCGGGTGGTGACAGCGCAGGAGAAGACGGTGCCGTCGCGCAGCGACACGCCCACCAGGAGGGTGTGGCCGCGTCCGGCGGCCCGTTCGCACCAGGCGAAGTCGACGGCGTGCCAGGGCACTTCCACGACCTGGCCGTCGGTGCCCAGCGACACGCCCGCGGAGTCGAGGACGACGGCGTTCTTGCGGTCCATGGCGAGGAATTCGGGCATCCCCGGCTGTCCCGCGCCCGCCCCCGGCGGCGGCAGCGGCGCCCCCGGCCCGTACGGCGACGGCGGCAGCGCACCGGCACCCGGCACGGCCCCCGGCACGTACGGCGGCCCGGCGGCGTACCCGGGCCCGCTGCCGTACGGCTGCCCCGCGGAGTACGGCGGCACCGGCGCGGCGGACACGGACCCGGCCCCGTACGCCGACGGCGGGTACGCGGGCGGCGGCGGAAGGGGCGACGGCGCGGCCCCGGACCCCGGCGGCGGCCCCGCGGCCGGGGCGGCCTGCCGCGGGAGGCCCGGCGCGGCGTCGGGCACCGGGGTGCCCTGCTCCCCCGTACCGGGTCCGGGCGGCACGGGCGTGTCGCGTTCGCCCGCGGCGGAGCCCGGTGGCACCGGCGTGTCGCGCTCGCGTGGCGGCGCGAGCGGGTACGACGTCGGCGCGGCGGGCGGGGCGGGCGGGGCGTCCAGCGGGCTGAGCCGGTCCAGCAGCTCGTCCGTGGTGGGACGCCACTGCGGTGACTTCGCCAGGCACGCGGCGACCAGGGCGCGCAGCCCGTCCGGAATCGCGGACAGGTCCGGGTCGCCGTGCACGGAGCGGTAGATCTGCGCGACCGGGGTGCCGCCGCCGAAGGCACTGCCGCCCGCGGCCGCGACGAGCACCGCGCCGAAGGCGAAGACGTCGGCGGCCGGCCCGACGTCGTGGCCCTCCGCCTGCTCGGGCGCGAGGAAGCCGGGCGTGCCGAAAGCCGTGCCGGTCGTGGTGAGACGCGCGTCGTCCATGGCGCGGGCGATGCCGAAGTCGAGCACGCGCGGCCCGTCCGCGGCCATGACGATGTTCCCGGGCTTGAGGTCCCGGTGGACCAGCCCGCAGCGGTGGATCGCCTGGAGGGCCTCGGCGAGCGCGGCCCCCAGCTCGCGCAGCCGCGGCTCGTCCATCGGCCCCTCGGCGGCGAGCAGTCGGCCCAGCGTCGGCCCGGGGACGTACGCGGTGGCGAGCCATGGTTCGGCGGCCTCCGGGTCGGCGTCGACGACCGGCGCGGTGTGGAAGCCGCCGACGCTGCGGGCGGCGGCCACCTCGGCGCGGAAGCGGGCCCGGAAGCCGGGGTCGCCTGCCAGTTCGGGCCGGACGAGTTTCACCGCCACCAGCCGGCCGCCGCGCGATTTCGCCAGCCACACCGTGCCCATGCCGCCTTCGCCGAGCTTGCGCACGACCCCGTATGTGCCGATCCGTTCCACGCACCCCTCCCGCGTCGGCCCCAGACTACGGGTCGGAGCGCGGGCGTACGGCGATCGCACTGTGGTGCGCCCGCGCCCGGGGCGGGATCATGCGGTTCTGCCGTGCCGTGTCCTGCCCGCGGCGCGGGCCGGGCCCGAACCGCGGCTGCTCTGCGGGCAGTCCCGGGCAGTCACCGCCTCGGCCGAGGTGGAACGCCGACCAGAGAGGACCCAGTGTGAGTCAGCAAGGTCAACGAGTGGGCGTCGTGTCCGAAGCACGCGACGGGGAGACACGGGTGGCGGCCACCGCGGTGACGGTCGCTCAACTGCGCGGTCTCGGCTACGAGGTGGTGGTGGAGTCCGGTGCGGGGCTCGCCGCCAGCATCGGCGACGACGCGTACCGGGAGGCCGGGGCCTCGATCGGGGACCGGACGCACGTGTGGGGCGCGGACGTCGTGCTGGCGGTCGACGCCCCCACGCAGGAGGAGATCGCGCTGCTGCGCGAGGGTGCGGTGCTGGTCTGCCTGCTGGCGCCCGCGCAGCACCCGGAGCTGCTGGAGGCGCTGGCGCGGGCGGGGGTGACGGCGCTCGCGATGGACGCGGTGCCGCGCATCTCGCGTGCCCAGTCGATGGACGTGCTCAGCTCCATGGCCAACATCGCGGGTTACCGCGCGGTGATCGAGGCCGCTCACGCCTTCGGGCGATTTTTCACCGGCCAGGTCACCGCCGCCGGCAAGGTGCCGCCCGCCAAGGTGCTGGTGGCCGGCGCGGGCGTGGCGGGGCTCGCGGCGATCGGCGCTGCGGGCAGTCTCGGCGCGGTGGTGCGGGCCACCGATCCGCGCCCGGAGGTCGCCGACCAGGTCAGGTCGCTGGGCGGCGAGTACCTGGCGGTGGAGTCGGCGGACGTCGAGGTCAGCTCGACCGGCTATGCCAAGGAGATGTCCGACGACTACAACACCCGCGCCGCCGCCCTCTACGCGCAGACCCTGCCGGACACCGACATCCTCGTCACGACCGCTCTCATCCCGGGCCGCCCGGCGCCGCGGCTGGTCACCGAGGAGATGGTGGCCGCCATGCGGCCCGGCAGCGTGATCGTGGACATGGCCGCGGCGCAGGGCGGCAACGTCGCCGGATCGGTCGCGGGCGAGACGGTCGTCACCGAGAACCAGGTCACCGTCGTCGGGTTCACCGACCTCGCCTCGCGGCTGCCCGCGCAGGCCTCGCAGTTGTACGGGACCAACCTGGTCAACCTGCTGAAGCTGCTGACGCCCGGCAAGGACGGGCAACTGGTGCTGGACCTCGACGACGTCGTGCAGCGCTCGGTCACCGTGACGCGCGGCGGCGAGACGACCTGGCCGCCCCCGCCGGTGCAGGTGTCCGCCGCGCCGCAGCCCGCGGCCCCGCCGCCCGCCGCGCCGCCGCCCGCGCCCGTCCGCAGCCGCCGCGCGACGGCCGCCCGCCGGTACGCGGTGGTGGGCCTCGGGGCGGCGCTGCTGTTCCTCGCGACGGCCTTCGCCCCGCAGCAGCTGATCGGCAACCTCACCGTCTTCGTGCTGGCCATCGTGATCGGCTACTACGTCATCGGCCATGTGCACCACGCGCTGCACACCCCGCTGATGTCGGTGACGAACGCGATCTCCGGGATCATCGTGGTCGGCGCGATGCTGCAGATCGGGCACGCGCACACCGCGGTCACCGTGCTGGCCTTCGCCGCTGTCCTGTTGGCGTCGATCAACATCTTCGGCGGCTTCGCGGTGACGCGGCGCATGCTGTCGATGTTCGCGAAGGACTGAGCCGCCATGACCGCATCGACCGCCGCACAGGCGGCCTACGTCGTCGCCGCGCTGCTCTTCATCCTCTCCCTCGCCGGGCTGTCCCGGCACGAGACGTCCCGCTCCGGCGTGGTCTACGGCATCGCCGGCATGGCCATCGCGCTGGCCGCGACGATCGGGCTGGCCTCGCGCAGCATCGCCGCCACCGGCATGGGGCTGCTGGTCGGCGCCATGGTCGTCGGCGCCGGCATCGGACTGTGGCGGGCCCGCCGGGTCGAGATGACCGGCATGCCGGAACTCATCGCGATACTGCACAGCTTCGTCGGCCTGGCCGCGGTGCTGGTCGGCTGGAACGGCTACCTGGACGTCGAGGCCAAGGGCTCCGGGCAGCACGAGATCGCCGCCGACCTGCTGCGCATCCACCACGCCGAGGTCTTCGTCGGCGTGTTCATCGGCGCGGTGACCTTCACCGGCTCGATCATCGCCTTCCTCAAGCTGTCGGCGCGCATCCGGTCCAGCCCGCTCATGCTGCCCGGCCGCAACCTGCTCAACCTGGGGGCGCTCGCCGCCTTCGCGGGCCTGACCGTCGCCTTCGTGGTCTCCCCCGACGTGGGTCTGCTGGTCGCCGTGACGGCGGTGGCGCTGGCCCTCGGCCTGCACCTGGTGGCGTCGATCGGCGGCGGCGACATGCCCGTCGTGGTCTCGATGCTCAACAGCTACTCGGGGTGGGCGGCGGCCGCGTCCGGCTTCCTGCTCGACAACAACCTGCTGATCGTGACGGGCGCGCTGGTCGGCTCGTCGGGTGCGTACCTGTCGTACATCATGTGCACGGCGATGAACCGCTCGTTCCTGTCGGTCATCGCGGGCGGCTTCGGCGTCGAGACGGGTCCGGCCGACACCACCGACTACGGCGAGCACCGCGAGATCGACGCGTCCGGCACCGCGAAGCTGCTCAAGGACGCCCGGTCGGTCGTCATCACCCCCGGCTACGGCATGGCGGTGGCGCAGGCGCAGTACCCGGTGGCCGATCTGACGCGCAGGCTGCGGGAGATGGGCGTCGAGGTGCGCTTCGGCATTCACCCGGTCGCCGGGCGGCTGCCGGGCCATATGAACGTGCTGCTGGCCGAGGCGAAGGTGCCGTACGACATCGTGCTGGAGATGGACGAGATCAACGACGACCTGGCGCAGACCACGGTCGTCCTGGTCATCGGCGCCAACGACACCGTGAACCCGGCCGCGGTCGACGACCCCGGCAGCCCGATCGCGGGCATGCCCGTGCTGCGGGTGTGGGAGGCGGAGAACGTCGTCGTCTTCAAGCGGTCGATGAATCCCGGCTACGCGGGCGTGCAGAATCCGCTGTTCTTCCGGGACAACAGCCAGATGCTGTTCGGGGACGCGAAGCAGCGGGTCGAGGACATCCTGCGCGCGCTGTGAGCGTACGGGGGGGAGGCGGCGGCCCGGCGCGGGCCGCCGCCTGCCGCGCTACGTGAACGGGCCGAGGTCGCCGCGCAGCACCTCGTCGGTGATCTGCGGGCGGCCGAAGAGCGCGAGCAGCTCGTTGTTCAGCGCGACCATCGCGGCGAGGTCCTGCCCGTGAGCGATGACGGCGGCCGCCGACAGGCCGCTCGGCACCGCGCCGGCGTCCAGCAGCACCCGCCAGTCGTCCGGCCCCAGTTCCAGGAACTCCAGGCCCTTCAGCCCGGATATCTCCAGCGGGTCGGCGAGCGTGCCCGGATACGCCGTGAGCGTGCGCAGCTTCGGCAGCCCCGTGACGGGCGCGAGGCTCACCGGGGGGCGGTCCAGCACGCCGATCTGCAGCACTTCCAGGTCGGGGTGGACCGCGGCCCCGACGTCGGGCAGGCTCCCGCGGTTGACGCGCGCGATCACCGGCGTCCGGTCCGCGTGCACGCGCGGGTGCGGGTGGCTGCTCGGGCGGCGGTGCACGACGAGGTCGGTGAGCGAGTCGGCCTCCAGGTCGGCGCCGGTGTCCTCCTCGTGGCCGATGAAGACGATCTGCCCGGTGCGGCCGAGCGGCCCGGGGGTGAGGTCGACGGCGTAGTAGTCCCCGCCGCCGTTGCTGCCGAAGGCGATCCAGCCGGGCGAGCCGGGAAGCCCCTGCACGGCCGCCTCCGGCGGTGTCACCACCGCCCGGCTCGCGGCGTGCGCCCAGTGCCAGTGCCGCGAGGCCGCGTCGGCGACGTACAGCTGCTCCGGCGGCAGCAGTTCGACGCCGACCGCCTCGTACACCCGCTCGGCGTACTCGTAGTCGGGGAAGTCCGACCACCGGCCGCGGACCACCCGGTAGACGGCGCGCAGTTCGGCGGGCAGCGGCAGACCGAGCCGCCGCTCGGCCTCGGCGATCTCCTCCTCGGTGGCGGGCACGGCGTCCGGCAGCCGCTCCCGCAGGGTGCGCTCCACCAGCCCGGCGTCCGCCGACCCGGCCGGGCGGGCGCCCGGCGCCGGCTCCGGCAGCCGCCGCCACGGCTCGGGAACGGCCCCCTCCACGAACACCAGCGCCGACGGGGCGTGGGTGCCGATCCCCGCTGCGGCGGCCGGGCTGGGCGCGAACACGCGTACCGCGGCGGATCCGGCGAGCGACAGCTGCGCGGTGAAGGCGACGTGCTGCCGGCCCGCCTCGCGCAGCGCCTGCTGGATGCCCTCCACCGCCGCGAACGCGTCCGCCATGTCCTCGACGAGCAGCGCCCGCCCGGGCGCCGAGGGTGCCATGCGCACCGGCACGCTCCAGGCGCTCAGGCCTATCTGACCGCTCACCACTCCTTCGGGCCCTTCCCACTTCTCGTGGCAGTCGGTCCGCAGGACGCGCAGCAGCGGCTCCCAGGTGGCGAATTCGTGCGGTGAGGGCATCCCCGGCCTCCGAGACGTGCGGGAACAGCGGCCGCTCGGCGCCGTTCGTGTGGTGCGGCCGGACGCTGCGACCGGCTGAACGCCATTGTCACAGCCGCCACTGACACTCCCCGGCACTCCCCCACCGGTGCTCTCCGGGCCCGCAATAGGCTGGCCCGCGTGACGGACCACCCGGAGCCCCGGCTCCTGCGCGAGCGACTGCTGTCGGCCGGATTCGACGTCGAGGCGGTGCGCGCCGCGGCGGGCGGGGCCGTGGCGCAGGCCGGGGTCGCCACCCTCGCCGGGGGCCGCGAGATCTTCGCCAAGACGGTGACCACCGCGATACCCGACCTCTTCGCGATCGAGGCGGCGGGCCTCGGCGTACTGCGCGACGCGGGCCTGCGCACGCCCGACGTGCTGCTCGCCTCGTCCGAACTGCTGGTGCTCGCGCCCTTCCCCGCCTTCCCGGACACCGGCGAGGCGTGGGAGGAGCTGGGCCGGGCGGTCGCACGGATGCACACGGCGACCGTGCACGAGCGGTTCGGCTGGCACCGCGACGGCCGGCTCGGACGGCTGCCGCAGGCCAACACCTGGTCCGACGACGGCCACGCGTTCTTCGCCGAGCACCGCGTCCTGCACTGGCTCCCGTTCATCGACGACCGGCTCGACGCGGACGACCGCCGGGCGCTGGAACGGCTCTGCGCGCGGCTGCCGGAGCTGGTCCCCGAGCAGCCCGCCTGCCTCAACCACGGCGACCTGTGGTCGGGCAACGTGCTGGGCGCGCCGGACGGCGGTGTCGCGGTGATCGACCCCGCCGTGTCGTACACCTGGGCGGAGTCCGAGCTGAGCATGCTGTGGTGCTCGCCGCGGCCGCCCGCCTCCGAGCGTTTCTTCACCGCCTACGCCGAGGTGGCGCCGCTCGCCGACGGATGGCGCGAGCGGCTGCCCGTCCTGCACCTGCGCGAGGTGCTCAGCGCGCTGGCGCACGGCGTCGACGACTGGGACGCGGTCGGCTACGTGCGCGGGGTCGTCGCGCCCTTCCGTGCCCGCCGTCCGGGCGGCGCCGGGTCGCCGTCCGCCGAGAACCGGCCGGCGACCACGGCCTGAGGGCGCCCCCGCGTCAGGCGGACGCCTGCGTGAGCGCGTCGGTCTCCGCCTGGCTCAGCCGCAGCTGCGGGAAGGCCAGCAGCGGCGGCAGCTGGCCGGGAACGCGGGCGCTGGCGATGGGGGCGACGACGCCGGGCTGCGCGGCGAGCCAGGCGAGCGCCACGGAGGCCACGTGCGCGCCGTGCGCGGCGGCGGCGCTCTCCAGCGCGGCCAGCACCCGGTCGCCGCGCTCGGTGCCGACGTACGCCTCCACGCGGGCGGTACGGGCGCTCTCCACCGTCTCGCCGGCCCGGTGCTTGCCGGTCAGGAAGCCCGAAGCCAGCGCGAAGTACGGCACGACTGCGAGGCCGTGGCGCACGGCGACGTCCTGGAGCGGGCCCTCGAAGGTGTCGCGGGACATCAGGTTGTAGTGCGGCTGGAGGGCCACGTAGCGGGCCTTGCCCTCGCGCTCGGCGAACTCCAGCGACTCGGTCAGCCGCTCGGGGCTGATGTTGGACGCGGCGACGGCGCGCACCTTGCCCTCGCGCACCAGGTCGTCGAGGGCGGTGACGATGTCCTCGACGGGCACCTCGGGGTCGTCGAAGTGCGTGTAGTACAGGTCGATGCGGTCGGTGCCGAGGCGGCGCAGCGAGGCCTCCGCGGCGGCCTTGATGTTCGCCGGGCGCAGGCCGCGGAAGTCGGGGTGCTGGCTCACCTTGGTCGCGACGACGACGCTGTCGCGGTTGCCGCGGGCCGCCAGCCACTCCCCGATGATGTGCTCCGACTCGCCGCCCACGTTGCCGGGGATCCACGCGGTGTACGCGTCGGCGGTGTCCACGAAGTTGCCGCCCGCCTCGGCGTAGGCGTCGAGGACGGCGAAGGAGGTGGCCTTGTCGGCGGACCAGCCGAAGACGTTCCCGCCGAGGCTGAGCGGGAAGACCTCGATGTCCGACGGGCCGAGCTTGCTGAGTGCAGTCATGATCGTGTGCAGCAACGTGCCGCGTACAGGTTATTCCGCCCGCCCCGGCCGTATCGAGGGGCGGACGGACACCGGTGGTCAGCGGGTCGCGGCCCGTGCGGGGGTGAGGCGGACGAGGGTGTTGAGGACGTGGTCCACGGCGTCGCGGGAGGGGTCGTCGGTGAGGTTGGTCAGCAGCCGCGCCATGCCGTCGACCAGGACGGGCCGGTCGATGATGCGGGTGAGCAGCGGCTCGAAGCCGGAGCGGCTCAGCAGGTACGTCGCCGCGGCGTTGCCGAGCCGGTAGTAGCGGCCCCAGCGGCGGTCGAGCACGGCGGGGTAGCTCTGCAGGACGCGCTCGCGGCCGGGGCCCGCCGGGCGGGTCAGCGCGAGGGCGGCGACCTCGGCCGCCGCCTCGCCGGACTCCATGGCCTGGCAGATGCCCTCGCCGTTCCACGGGCTGATCGTGCCCGCGCTGTCGCCGACGAGCATCAGCCCGCGGCCGTACTGCGGGCGCCGGTTGAGGCCCATCGGCAGGGCGGCGCTGCGCAGCGGGCCGTCGGCGCCCGCCTCGTCCAGGCCCCACTCCGGCGGGGTGCGCTCCAGCCACGCGGCCAGCACGGCGCGCAGGTCGGGGGTGCGCCGGCCGCGGCGGCCCAGCACGCCCACCCCGACGTTCACCCGCCCGTCGCCGAGCGGGAAGATCCAGCCGTAGCCGGGCAGCCAGGCGTCGCTCTGCGGCAGCCGCAGATCCGCCCACAGCTCCAGGTACTCCTCGCCGGAGCGGGTGGGGCTGCGGAAGTAGCGGCGCAGCGCGGTGGCCATCGGGCGGGCCTTGTCGCGGTGCGCGCCCAGCGCGACGGCCAGCCGCGCCGAGGCGCCGTCGGCGGCGACGACGAGCGGCGCGCGGTGCTCGACCGGCTCGCCGTCCGGTCCGGCGGCGGCGCGGACACCGACGACCCGGCCGGTGCGGTCGGTGAGCGGCCCGGTGACCTTGACCCCGGTGTGCAGCCGGGCGCCGGCCGCCTGGGCGTGTCGGGCGAGGATCTCGTCGAAGTCGTGCCGGGTGCGGGTCAGTCCGAAGTCCGGGAAGCGCGCGAGGTTGGGCCAGTCGATGAGCACGTGCCGCTCACCGCAGACCCAGCGCATACCGCGCGAGCGGTGCCAGCCCTCGCCGGTGACGTCGACGCCCATGCGCACGAGTTGGTGGACGCCGCGCGGGGTCAGTCCGTCGCCGCACACCTTCTCGCGCGGGAAGTCATCCTTCTCCAGCATCAGGACGTCCACCCCGGCGCGGGCTAGGTGGAAGGCCGCGCTGGAGCCGGCCGGGCCCGCCCCGACCACGATGACCTGCGCGTCCTGCGCGGTGCGGGTGTCCTGCTCGGGCGCCCCGGTCCGGGCGGCGCGGTGCGGGCCGCGCGGGCCGCCGCCGGAGGTCTTCGGACTGTTGTCACGGTGCTCGTCGTTCACGTCGCTCACGTTGCTCGCATCGGTGTCGCTGATATCTCTGATATCGCCGTTATCGCTCGTATCGCCGTTCTCGTCCTTCACATCACGTATGGCTACCCGCGGACCGGCCCCTCGATGCGGGCGGTCTCGCCCGCGGGGCCGAACGGCGTATCCCGCGGGGCCTCCCCCGCCGCACCCCCCGTACGGGTGACGGCGGGCGTGCGGCGGTGTGTCAACTCCCGCGCGCGGGGCCCTCCGTGGCCACGATGGCACCATGATCATCAACGGTTTCTCCCCCGCCCGCCGGCTCCGGCGGCTGGCGGGCGCCGGTCTTGGGGCGCTCGCCGTGGTGTGCGCGCTGGCGGCGCCCGCGCCCGCGGCGGCGTCGGGTGCGCGCTCCGGCACCGCCTCCGGCGCGCCGTCGGCCGCGGCCCGCCTGGTGACACCCGCCGAGGCGCTCACCGACGCCTACCTGCGCTCCGTCCGCGCCGATCCGGCCCGGCTGCGCGACTTCTTCGTGGCGATGCCCAAGGGCGGCGACCTGCACAACCACCTGTCCGGCGCGGTCTCCACCGAGTACCTGATCGACCGGGCCGCGGAAGACGGCCTGTGCATCGAGATGCAGACCATGACCGCCGTCGAGCCGCCCTGCGGGCCCGGCACCCGGCCCGCCGCGGACGCGCGGACCGACAAGGCATTCCACGACGCGATCGTGCGGGCCTGGTCCATGCAGGACTTCCCGCCGGACGGCAACGGGCACGACCACTTCTTCGACACCTTCGGCAAGTTCGGCGAGGTGACGTGGCGGCACCGCGGCGACATGCTCGCCGACGTCGCGGACACCGCGGTGCGGCAGAACCAGTTCTACCTGGAGACGATGGTCACCCCGGCCTCGGACCAGGCCAAGCAGCTCGCCCAGCAGGTGGGCTGGGACCCGGACTTCGCCGCCCTGCACGCGAAGCTCACCGCGGACGGCAAGCTCGACGCGGTCGTCGCCGCGGCCCGCAAGGAGGCCGACGACGGCGACGCCGAGTTCCGCGCCTCGGAGCGCTGCGGCACCTCCGCCGCCCGGCCCGGGTGCGCGCTCACCGTGCGGTGGATCTCCCAGGTCTCCCGCGGCAGCGCGCCCGAACGCGTCTTCACGCAGATGGAAGTCGGCATGCGGCTGGCCGAGGCCGACCCGCGGTTCGTCGCCGTCAACCTGGTCCAGCCCGAGGACGGCGAAGTCGCGCTGCGCGACTACAGCCTCCAGATGCACATGCTCCAGTACCTGCGCACGGTCTACCCGAGGGCCCATGTGACCCTGCACGCGGGTGAGTTGTGGCCCGGCCTGGTCAAGCCCGCCGATCTGGCCTTCCACATCGAGGAGGCCGTCGGCGTCGCGGGCGCCGAGCGCATCGGGCACGGCGTGGACCTGGTCCACGAGGACGACTGGCAGGCCACCGCCCGCACCATGGCGGCCCGCCAGGTCGCCGTCGAGGTGCCGTTCAGCAGCAACGCGCAGATCCTGGGCGTCAAGGGCGCCGAGCACCCGTTCGAGACCTACCGGGCCTACGGCGTGCCCGTCGTCCTCGCGACCGACGACCCGGGGGTCTCCCGTGTCGACATCAGCCACGAGTTTCAGTACGCGGCCGCGACCTACGGGCTGACGTACCCGGAGCTGAAGGACCTGGCCCGCGCCTCGCTCCAGTACGCCTTCCTGCCCGGCGCCTCGCTCTGGTCGGGCAACCCCACCGCGCTGGGTTACCGCCCGCAGCCGGCCTGCCGCGACCAGCTCCCCGGCACCGGCCGTCCGGCCTCGGCGGCCTGCCGCCGACTGCTCGCCGCCAGCCCCCGGGCCGCCGTCGAATGGCGCCAGGAGGCGGCGTTCGCCGCCTTCGAGTACGGCGTGCTCAGCAGGCACTGACACCCGTGGCCGCCCGCTCCCGCCGGGAGCGGGCGGCCCGGCTCCCGCCCGGGGCCCGTCCTCCGGGCCCCCTCACCGACCGCCCAGCACCGCCCGGAGGACGTGGCGGGCGTTGCGGGCCATCGCCGGGTTGGTCTCCCGGTAGTAGGGCAGGGCGATCAGCGCCTGCGAGAGGGTGCGGGCGCGGCCGCGGGCCCAGGTGGCGTCGTCGGCGCCGAGGGCGGCGCGGAAGGTGTCGCGCGCGTGCGGCGGCAACAGGTTCCAGGCCGGGAAGAGGTCGCACGCCGGGTCGCCGGCGCCCGCGCAGCCGAAGTCGATGACGGCGGACAGGCGTCCGCCGCGGACGAGCAGGTTGCCCGGCATCAGGTCGGCGTGCAGCCACACCGGCGAGCCGTCCCACGCGGGGGCCCGCAGTGCCTCCTCCCACACGGCCAGGGCCGCGTCGCAGTCCACCTCCTCCTGCGGGACCGCCCGCAGCGCCTCGATCGCCTGACGTGTCTCGGCGTCGAGTGCGGCGAGCGGTCCGCCCCGGTGGGCGCGCGGCGCGTCGGGCAGGGTGACGGCGCGCATCGCGGTCACGAAGCCCGCCAGGTCGGCCGCCAGCCCCTCGGGATCGGCGAGCGCCCCCGCCTCGGGCGGCGCGCCCGGCAGCCACCGCAGCACCGACCAGGCCCACGGATACCCCTCGCCGGGCTCCCCCTCCCCCACCACCTCGGGTACGGGCACCGGCAGCAGTCCCGCCAGCCGCGGCAGCCACCGCCGCTCCCGCTCGACGTCCGCCGCCCCGCCGGGCACCAGCGGCAGCCGCACGAGCAGGTCGTCGCCGAGCCGGAACATCGCGTTGACCGTCCCGCCGGACGCCAGCCGCCGTACCGGCAGCCCTGCCCACCGCGGGAACCGCCCCGCGACCAGCTGCGCCACCAGGTCGCCGTCGACAGGGAATTGATCGGGGTGCACAGGCTCTCCTCGGCTCTTCCCGCGCGGACCGCGCTCCGCGCGGGAACGACCGGGCCCGTGCGCGGGCCCGCGGCGCCCGGTGGACAATGACGGGCATGTTCTCACGCTGGTCGGTCGCTTCCCGCAACTCGCTGCTGTCCATCGGCTCCACCGAGTCGGTGCTGTCCATCGGGTCGGCGGGCTCGGCCCTGTCGATCGGGTCGGTGGGCTCCTTCGCGTCCTTCGGGTCGCTCGGCTCGGCGATGTCCGCGCTGTCGATCGGGTCCTACCAGTCCTTCGGGTCGTGGCTGTCGGGCCAGTCGAGTCACTCCGCTCTGAGCTGGCAGTCCCACGGGGCGGTCCGCGCCCGCCGCGCGTACGGCGACGCGGGCGCCGCCCGGCTGCCGCGCGCCGCGGTCACGCTCACCGCGACCGCGGTGGTGGGGCTCGCGTGGTGGCAGGCGCGACGCGTGTTCAGGTGACGAAGGCGCGGCGGGTGGCGACGTGCCGCTCCGCCGGGCGCGGGGGTGGCGAAGGCGGCGGTCGTCGTCCGGGTTCGGGCCCGTGGGCAGGCCCGGCCCGGGTGTTGTGCGCGATGCCGTGCGCGGGTGCCGTGCGCAGGCCTACGCGTCGGGCATGACGCGCCGCCAGATCCGGTCGTCGTCGGTACGGTCGCCGAGGGTGAAGGTGCAGCGGCCGGACTCCGCGAAGCCGTGCCGCCGGTAGAAGCGCTTGGCCCGCTCGTTGTGGTCGAAGACCGTCAGGTAGATCTCCGGGGCCTGCTCGGCGGCGGCCGTCGCCAGCGCCCAGTCCATGAGCCGGGTGGCGACCCCGCTGCCGTGCCACGCGCCGAGGACGTAGATCTGCTGGAGTTCGAGCGCGCCGGGGGCCGGGTCGGCGGCGGGGGCCCGTAGCGGCGTCAGCTTGGCGTATCCGACGGGGGTGGCACCGTGGAAGGCGGCCCGCCAGCGGACCGACGGGTCGGTGAGGTCGCGCGCCATGGTGCCGTCCGGCCCGTAGGCGCCGTCGAGGAACGCGCCGAAGGGCTCCGGGGCGTAGAGGTGCCCGAAGGTCTCCGTGAAGGAGCGGCGTGCTGTGTCCCGCAGGGCGCCGTGACCGCCCGCCTCCGGTGCCCTGTAGCTGATCCGGTCGTTCCCGTCATGACGCATGGACGCCCCCCGGCGTACACAGACGCCCTTCCGGTACGGAGGAGGTCCGAGCGTGGCGGGCGCGCCGGGGCCCGTTGCAGCGTCTCTCGGACTCGCTCCGACGATACCCGTGCGGCACCGCCGGTCACTCACAGCCGGGTGGCGGTGCGGACGAGCGCGGCGAGGGCGAGGGAGCGGCTGTGCGCGGGCCACACGATGTGGGTGACGACCGGGGGCGCGTCGCTCAGCGGGACGGCGGCGTGCTCGGCCCACAGCCAGGCGCGGGCCGAGTCGGGGAAGACCGCCAGGGTGCGGCCGAGGGCGATCAGCTGGGCCAGTTGCGTCTGGTCGTGGATCTCGGGCCCGGGGCCGGGGGCGTAACCGCCGTCGTGCGACCAGCGGGCGAGCGGCAGGCCGGGGACGCCGGCGGCCTCGGCCAGGGACAGGCTCCGGCGCGCGGCGAGAGGGTGCCGGGCGGGCAGCACGGCGATCTGGCCCTCGGTGAGCAGCGCCTCGCTGTCGAAACCGGCGAGGGAGTTGAAGGGGGTGTGCATGAGCGCGACGTCGGCCCGGCCGTCCCTCAGCAACTCGCCCTGCTCGCACGTGCCGCTCGGCAGCACCTCGACCTCGGCGGCGCCGGGTTCGGCCGCGTGGGCGTCGAGCAGTTTGCGCAGCAGCTCGTGGGAGGCGGCGGCCTTGACGGCGAGCACCAGCCGGTTGCCGGTGCCGTCCGGGGCGCCGGCCCGGACGGTGCGGCGGGCGGCGGCCGCGGCCGCGTCGAGGGCCGCGCGGCCCTCGTGCAGCAGCACCTCGCCCGCGGCGGTCAGGGCGACACCGTGGCGGTCACGTTCGAGCAGGCCGACGCCGAGGCGCCGTTCCAGCTGGCGGATCGCCCGGGACAGCGGTGGCTGGGCCATGCCGAGCCGCTCGGCGGCGCGGCCGAAGTGCAGTTCCTCGGCGACGGCGACGAAGTAGCGCAGCTCGCGAGTCTCGACGGTGCTCATCCGCCCCAGCGTAATCCGGTGATACCCGGCGGGTATCACCGTGCACCGAGTCGGTGTTGGCCGCCGTCGCCGCCCCCGGGCGACGATCGCAGGGCCCCCGGCGGCCCCGGAGAGCCGCCGCGGGCGGCCGACGGGCCCGGCCGGCACGCGGCCTTCCACAGCACCGACACGCAGGAGAGAGAACCAGCGATGCAGACACCTTCGACGGCACTGCCCGGCGGCACCCTGGCCCTGGGCGATCTGCCCGTCACCCGCTTCGGCTACGGCGCGATGCAGCTCGCCGGTCCCGGGGTCATGGGCCCGCCCGCGGACCCGGACGCCGCGGTGGCCGTCCTGCGCGAGGCCGCCGAGCTCGGGATCACCCATGTGGACACCTCCGGCGCCTACGGACCGCGCGTCACCAACCGGCTGATCCGCGCGGCGCTGCACCCTTACCCCGCCGCGCTGCGCATCGTCACCAAGGTCGGCGCCGTCCGCGACCCGCAGGGCGGCTGGCCCCCGGCCCGGCGGCCCGGGGAACTGCGCCGCGCCGTCCAGGAGAACCTCGACGACCTCGGCCTCGACACGCTCGACGTGGTCAACCTCCGCCTCGGCGACGCCCGGGGCCCGGTGCCCGGCTCGCTCGCCGAACCGTTCGAGGCGCTCGCCGAACTCCGGCAGCAGGGCCTGATCCGGCACCTGGGGGTGAGCAACGCGACGGCGGAGCAGGTCGCCGAGGCGCGGACGATCGCGCCGGTGGTGTGCGTGCAGAACATGTACAACCTCGCCCACCGCCGGGACGACGCACTGATCGACGAGCTGGCCGGGCAGGGCGTCGTCTACGTGCCCTTCTTCCCGCTCGGCGGCTTCAGCCCGCTGCAGTCCGCCGCACTCGACGCGGTGGCCGCCCGCCGGGACACGACGGCGACGGCCGTCGCCCTGGCGTGGCTGCTCGCCCGTTCGCCCAACATCGCGCTCATCCCCGGCACTTCCTCGGTCGCCCACCTGCGCGCGAACGCGTGCGGCGCGGCGCTCGCGCTCACCGCGGAGGATCTCGCCGAGCTGGACGGGATCGGCCGCTGAGTCCTGCCGCCGTCCGGCTCCGGCCGTGACGGTTCCTCACCGGGCCCCCGCCCGGTGGCCCGCGCCCCAGAAGAACGGCCCGGCCGTCGGCGTCACGGTGATGTCCCAGCCGAGGCCGCGAAGCCGCGCCTCCAGCTCCGCGGGCTCGTGGGGGAACTTCACGATCCGGTAGGCGGTCCCGTCGGGGGTGCGCCGCTCGACGGTGGAGGACGCCGGGCCCTCGACGAGCTCCTCCGGGGTCCGGTGGTGGTCGTCGACGAAGAACACCCGGCCGCGCGGTGCGAGGGCGGCGGCCACCAGGGACCAGAAGGACTCGAACCGCCCGTCGGGGACGTGCGAGAGCCAGCACCCCATGAAGACGACGTCGTAGCGGCGGTCGGGTTCCCAGGTGAACAGGTCGGCCTCGACGAATCCGACCGGGGCGCCGTCCGGGACGCGGCCGGCGGCGAGCGCGAGCATCTCCGGGGACGCGTCGACGGCGGTGACGTCGTCGGCGTGGCGGAGCAGTTGAGGGGTCCAGGTGCCGGGACCGCAGGCCAGCTCCAGGACCCTCCCCGTCGGCCGGAACGCGTCGAGCGCCATGGCCGGCTCGGCGCCGCCGGGAAGGTCGAGGCGCTGGCCGAGGTAGTCGGGGGCGAGGGCGCTGTAGTAGGCGCGCTGCTCTGACAGGAGCCGGTTCTGAGCCGATGAGGTGTCCATGGCTCCACCGTCGGCCCTGCCCCAGGGGCAAGGTCAACCTCGCTGGGGGGTGTCCGCCCGCGGGCGGTCCCGCACGGGGTTCCGCGCACACCGGGCGGTCCCGCGCTGTGTGGGCCGCGGCCATGTCCCCCGGCCGGGCGGGTGCCTATCCTGCACTGGCCGCGCGGGGCGGCGGTGGGCACGGAAGGGCGGGCGGCGGATGGGTGAGCGGGCGTACGAGGACGGCCGGGTGGAGGTCGAGGGCGGCGGGCTGGCGGTACGGCGCTGGCCCGGACGACCGGGCGGCGGCACGGTGCTGGCCGTGCACGGCATCGCCTCCAACGGGCTGGCGTGGGCCCGGGTCGCCGAGGAGCTGGACGGCGTGGAGGTGATCGCCCCCGACCTGCGCGGGCGCGGGCTGAGCCGGGACGTCGCGGGGACCAGCAGCATGGCCCGGCACGCCGACGACCTGCGGGCGGTGCTCGACCGCTTCGGCGTGCCGCGTGCGGTGCTCGCCGGGCACTCGATGGGCGGCTTCGTGGCGTGCGTCGCGGCCCGCCGCC
This sequence comes from Streptomyces sp. NPDC021224, assembly GCF_044332905.1. Lineage (NCBI taxonomy): Bacteria > Bacillati > Actinomycetota > Actinomycetes > Kitasatosporales > Streptomycetaceae > Streptomyces > Streptomyces sp. NPDC021224. Next base: position 291,114 of record NZ_JBIRPW010000007.1, read on the forward strand.
ATCCGGAACGCTACGCGGCGGCCGTGCTGGTCGACGGCGGGCTGGGCTTCCCGGTGCCGCAGGATGTGGACATCGACACGGTGCTGCACGCGGTGATCGGGCCCGCGATGCGCAAGCTGGAGACGACCTTCCCGGACCGCGCCGCCTACCACGCGTTCTGGGCGGAGCACCCGGCCTTCGCGGATCTGTCCGGGCCGGACGTCGCCGCCTACCTCGACCGGGACCTGGTCGGGCAGGCGCCCGAACTGCGGTCCGCCTGCCGGGCCGCGGCCGTCCGCGAGGACGCGGAGGACGAGCTGCGCAACCCCGAGGTCTTCGCCGCGATCCACTCGCTGCCCCTTCCCGCGCGGCTGCTGTGGGCGGAGCGCGGCCTGCAGGACGAGCCGGTGGGGCTGTACGCGCCCGAGGTGATCGCCGCCGGCGCTCTGGCCGGGGCCGGGGTGGCGGCCCACTTCGTCCCCGGGGTGAACCACTACTCGGTGCTGCTGGGCGAGGCCGGGGCGCGTGTCGTGGCCGCCCACGTGCGCGAGGCCCTGGGCGGCTGACCGCCAGGCGCCGAAGGGGCCCGGCCCGGGGGACGGCCCCCGGCTCCCGGGCTCTTTCCGTGCCCCGCCGCGCCCCGCCGTGCCCGGGGGCCGGCGCCTGCCATGGTCCGCGCCGACACCGGTCGCCCGCGCAGAACGTGTGCCGCCCACATGTCCCGTTCACCTGGCCGCTTCTACCGTTCACCCCACCACACACCCCCTCTCCGGAAGCCGGTCGCCATGCGTCGTATCCGTACCTCCACCGCTTCGCGGCCCTCGGGTCCGCGCAGGAGCAGATCCCTCACCGCGCTCGCGGTGGCGGCCGTGGCCGCCGTCCTGCTGGCCGGGTGCAGCAAGCCGGGGCAGGCCGGCAGTTCCTCGCAGGCAGGCGGCGACGCCGCGTCCGCGCCGGTGAAGGTGGGCCTGGTGTACTCGCGCAGCGGGCCGCTCGCGGCGTACGGCAAGCAGTACGCCGAGGGGTTCAAGGCCGGTCTGGCGTACGCCACGCACGGCACCGGCAAGGCCGGGGGCCACAAGGTGGAGGTCACCGAGCAGGACGACACGGGCGACCCGGCGAAGGCGGTCGCCGAGGCCAAGTCGCTGATCGGCAAGGGCACCCGGATCATCGCGGGCACCACCGACTCGGGCGTGGCGCTGCAACTGGCCCCGCTGGCCGCGCAGAACAAGGTGCTGTACGTCGCGGGACCGGCGGCGACGGACGCGCTGACCGGCGTCAACGCGTACACCTTCCGCTCCGGGCGGCAGTCCTACCAGGACATCCTGGCCGCGGGCTCGCTGCTCGGCGGCGCCCAGGGCAAGAAGGTCACCGTCCTCACCCAGAACTCCGCGTTCGGGCAGGCGAACGTCGCGGCGGTCAAGCAGGTGCTGGGCGGTCAGGGGGCCACGGTGGACTCGGTGCTGGCGCCGCCGAGCGCGGGCGACCTCACACCGTTCGCCCGTCAGGTGCGCTCCCGCAAGCCGGACCTGGTGTTCGTGGCCTGGGCCGGGGCGAGCGCGCCCGCGCTGTGGACCGCGCTCGACCAGCAGGGCGTGGTCGGCTCCACCAAGGTCGTCACGGGCCTGGCGGGCGTGTCCTCGTACCCGCTGTTCGGCGCCGCCGGCGCGAAGGTGTCGTTCCTGGCGCACTACTTCCCGGGCGCGGCCGGCACGCCCGTGGAGAAGGCGATGCTGGACGCGGTCACGGCCGCGGGCGGCACCCCCGACCTGTTCACACCGGACGGTTTCACCGCGGCGCAGATGATCGTGCACGCCGTCGAGGCGGGCAGCGCCACGGACGCGACGGCCATGGTCAAGGCGCTGGAGGGCTGGTCCTTCCAGGGGCCCAAGGGCGACGAGCAGGTCCGGGCGGCGGACCACGCGCTGCTCCAGCCGATGTTCACCGCGAAGCTCACCGGCAGCGGCACGGCGGCCGTACCGCAGCTGCTCTCCCGGCTGCCGATGGCGTCGGTGGCGCCGCCGTCCCACCCGATGGCGGGCTGACCGTGGCCCCGGTACTGCGGCTGGCGGGGGTGGGCTGGTCGGTGGGCGGCGCGGCCATCGTCGACGACGTGTCGTTCGAGGTGCGCGAGGGCGAGTTCCTGGCCTTCATCGGTCCCAACGGCGCGGGCAAGACCTCGCTGTTCAACCTGATCAGCGGTCTGGTCCCGGTGGCCGCCGGGACGATCGCGCTGGACGGCGCGGACGTCACCGCGCACGGACCGGCCGCCCGCGCCCGGCGGGGTCTCGGCCGGACGTTCCAGACGTCGAGCCTGTGGCCGTCGATGACGGTCGCGGACCATGTGCGGCTGGCGGCGCAGGCCGCCGGGGGCGGCTCGTACCGCCTGTGGCGGCGGGCCGCCGGGTACGCGGGCAAGGTGGCCGGGGTGCTGGAGCGCACCGGTCTGGCGCACCGCGCGGACGCGGCGGCCGGGGCCCTGTCGCACGGCGAGAAGCGCAAGCTGGAACTGGCCGTGCTGCTGGTCGGCGAGCCCCGGCTGATGCTGCTGGACGAGCCGATGGCGGGGGTGAGCGCCGAGGAGGTGCCGGCGCTCACCGCGCTGATCCGCTCGCTGCACCGCGACGAGGGCCGCACGGTCCTGATGGTCGAGCACCACATGGACGTGCTGCTGGGCCTCGCCGACCGGCTGGCGGTGATGCACCACGGCACGCTGCTGGCCCTGGACACCCCGCGGGCCGTCATGGCGGACGCCACCGTGCAGTCCGCGTACCTGGGGGAGGCGCTGTGAGCACGGCGGAAGGGCCGCTGCTGGAGGTGCGGGACCTGCGGGTCGTGCTGGGCGGCCGGCACATCCTGCACGGCGTCGACCTGGACGTGGCGCCGGCCGGCGTCACGGCGCTGCTCGGCCGCAACGGGGCGGGCAAGACCACCACGGTCCGCGCGGTGCTCGGGCTGGTGCCGCGCAGCGGCAGCGTCCGCCTCGCGGGCGCCGAGACGGTACGGCTGGCCACCCACGACCTGGTGCGCCGCGGCATCGGCTACGCGCCGGAGGACCGCGGGGTCTTCGCCGGTCTGACGGTGGCCGAGAACCTGCGGCTGGCCGAGCGCCCCGGCGCGGGCACCCCCGACTACCCGCTGGTGTACGAGCTGTTCCCGGAGCTGCGCGAGCGCGCGGACCAGCCCGCCGGGACCCTGTCGGGCGGTCAGCAGCAGATGGTGGCCATCGCCCGCACCCTGCTCAACGGCAACCGGCTGGTCATCGCCGACGAGCCGACGAAGGGGCTGGCGCCGCGGGTCGTCACGGAGGTGGCCCGGGTGCTGGAGCGCGCGGCGCTCGCCGTGCCGGTGCTGCTCGTGGAGCAGAACCTGGCGCTGGTGCGGCGGCTGGCCGGCTCCTGCGTGGTGCTGGCCGACGGGCGCACCGCGCACCGCGGTCCCGCCGCCGACCTGCTGGCGGACGCCGGCGCCACCCGCCGCCTGCTGGGCGTGGGTTCGAGCTCGCACGAGGAGGCGGACGCCTGATGTCCACCGTCGTTCTGCTCGCGGTCACCGGACTGGGCCTGGGCGCCCTGTACTTCCTGGTGGCCTCCGGGCTGTCGCTGATCTTCGGTCTGATGGACGTCCTCAACTTCGCGCACGGCGCGCTGCTGTCGATCGGCGCGTACGGCAGCTGGTGGGCCGCCTCCGGGCACGTACCGGGGGCCGGGCCCGGCGGGGCGGGCTTCGTGCTCGCCGTCGCCTTCGGGACCGCGGTGGGCACCCTGGCCGCCGTCGTCCTCGAACTGCTGCTGATCCGGCCGCTGTACGAGCGGCCCCGGGAGCAGGTGCTCGCGACCGTCGGTGTGGGCCTGGCGGTGCCGGCCCTGCTGTCGGCCGTCTGGGGCTCCGACGCCCGCCCCTTCCCCGGACCGCAGGCGCTGTCCGGCACGTTCGGGCTGCTGGGCGCCCGGATCCCGGTCAACCGGCTGGTCCTGGTGGGCGCCGCGCTGCTGGTGCTCGCCGGGCTGCGGCTGTTCCTGGGCCGCACCCGGCACGGCCTGGTGGTGCGCGCCGGGGTGGAGGACCGGGCCATGGTCACCGCGCTGGGCGTCGACGTACGGCGCGCGTTCACCCTGGTCTTCGCGATCGGCGGGGCCGCGGCCGCGCTCGGCGGCGCGCTCGGCGGGCTGTACTACGGCTCGGTCGACCCGGGCCAAGGCACCTCGCTGCTGATCTTCGCGTTCGTGGTGGTGGTGATGGGCGGCATGGGCTCGGTGTCCGGCGCGGCGCTGGCCGCGGCCGGCGTGGGGCTGGTCCAGCAGTTCGCCAACTACTACACGGCGTCCGGCCTCGGCGACCTCGCCGTGGTCGTCCTGCTCGCCGCCCTGCTGCTGCTGCGGCCGGGCGGTCTCACCGGGAGGCTCGCATGACCACCGCCGCTCCGGTCCGCACCGCGGGCCCCGACACACCGCGGGTCCGGGCGGCCGCCCGCTCCTGGACGCGCTGGTGGCCCGCGGCGGTGCTGGCGGTGCTGATCGCCGTGCCGTACAGCGCGATGCCGCTGCCGGGCCTGCTCGACGGCCCCGTCGGCTCCGCGGGCAGCCTGCAACTGCTCGCGCTCTGTCTGGTGTTCGGGGCGCTCGCGACCGGCTACGACCTGCTGCTCGGCCGGACCGGGCTGCTGTCGTTCGGGCACGCCCTGTACTTCGCCGCGGGCAGCTACGCCACCGAGATCCTGATGGCCGGGGCGGGGTTGCCGTTCGTGCCGTCGGTGCTGCTCGGCCTGCTGTCCGGGACCGTGCTCGCGGCCCTGCTGGGATCGGTGTCGCTGCGGGTGTCCGGGATCGCGTTCTCCATGGTCACCCTGGCGTTCGCGCAGGCCGGTTCGCTGCTGGTGGAGCGCGACCCGGGCGGGGTGACCGGCGGCGAGGAGGGCCGCGCGATCCCCGCCGACAAACTGCCGTCCTTCCTGGCCGGCATCGGCAACACCGCCAACCTGTACTGGATCGCGCTGGCCTATCTGGTGCTGACGCTGGCCGTGGTGCAGTGGGCGGTGCGCTCGCCCACCGGCCGGGTGTGGGAGGGCATCAGGGAGAACGAGCGCCGGGTGGAGGTGCTGGGCCTGCGCCCGTACGGCTTCAAGCTCGTCGCCTTCGTCCTGGCCGGGGCGCTCGCCGCCGCGGGCGGCGTGGTGCACCTGCTCCTCACCGGCGGGGCGACCCCGCGGACCACCACCTCCGACTTCACCCTCTCGCTGCTGGTGATGGTCGTCCTGGGCGGATCCGGCTCCCGGTGGGGGCCGCTGATCGGGGGCGTCGCCTACACCTGGGCCGACCAGCGGCTCGGCGACCTCGCCGGGTCCGGCACCGTGACGGGCCTGCCGCAGGTGCTGCGGGTGCCGCTGTCGCAGCCGCTGTTCCTGCTGGGCACGCTGTTCGTGGTCGCGGTGTACGTGCTGCCGGGCGGGGTGGCCCGGCTCCCGGAGCGGCTGCGGACCGTACGCGCCGGGAAGGCCCCGTAGCGGCCTCAGGTGCCCGACAGCAGGTGCAGCCGGAGCGCGAGCTGGAGTTCCAGCGCGCGCTCCGGGTCGTTCCAGCCCGCGCCGAGCAGCGCCTGGATCCGGTCCAGGCGCTGTACCACCGTGTTGACGTGCAGGTGCAGCTCGTCCTTGGTGCGGGTGAGCGTGCCGCCGCAGGCGAAGTAGGCGGCGAGGGTGCGCACCAGCTCGGTGCCGCGCCGGGCGTCGTACTCCAGCAGCGGCCCGAGCGTCGCGGTGACGTACGACGCCACGTCGCGGTCGTTGCCCAGCAGCACGCCGAGGAAGCCGAGTTCGGCGGCGCCGGCGCCGTCGCCGGTCCGGCCGAGCGCCTGGAGCGCCTTCAGGCAGCGCAGCCCCTCGGCGTGCGCCTCGGCGATCGCCCCCGGCCCGGTAGCGGGCCCGCCCGCGGCGACCGTGACGGGCGCGCCGACCAGCGGGGCCAGCTGGGCGACGGCCGCGCGGGCGGCCGCGCCGGGCGGCGTCCCGTCGTGCGGGAGCAGCAGCACGACCGTGCCGGACTGCTCGGCGCTGATCCCGGCGCTGCCGAACAGGCAGCGGCCCGCGGCCGCGACCAGCTTGTCGTGGTGGGCGGGCGACGTCTCGGCGACGAGCACCAGGCAGGGCTGCGCCAGGTCGATGCCGAGCCGCAGGCCGCGCACCACCAGGCCCGCCGGATCGCGGTCGGGCGCGGTCAGCAGGTCGGCGACCAGTTCGCCGCGCACCCGGTTCTCGGTCTCGGCGACGGAGCGGCTGAGCAGCAGCAGGAGCGCGGTGACGACCCCGGCGCGCTCGAACAGCCGCCGGTCGGAGTCGTCGAGCCGCCCGCGCCCGTACAGCACGAGGCTGCCCAGCAGTTCCTGCCCGGCGAGCACCGCGCACGTCCAGCGGCCGTCGCGGAAGACCGCGCGGGCCGCGGCGTGCGAGTCGGCGGCGTGCCGTGCCAGGGACGCCGCCTCCGGGACCAGGCCGTCGAAGGCCCCGCCGCGGCGGCCGGCCGCGGCGAGGGTACGGCCCTCCGGGTCGTGCAGGGTGATCGGCCCGCCGAGCAGCCCGGCGACCGCGGCGGCCACCTCCGGCAGGTCGCCGCCGCGCAGCACCAGGTCGGTGAGCCGGTCGTGCGCCTCCTCGGCGCGCTGCATGGCGGCCGCGTGCTCGCGAATGACGGCGCCCGCCTCGGCGAGTTCGGTGATGGACCGGGCGGTGTCGATGGCGATGGCGGCGTGCGCGGCGAGCGAGCACAGCAGTGCCACCTCGTCGGGGGTGAACGGGCGCGGGGTGCGGTCGGCGGCGAACAGCACGCCGATCACGTCGCCGTCGGCGGCTCCGGCGGACGCGGACGCGCCGCCGCGCCCGCCGAGCACCAGCGGCACCCCGAGGATGCCGACCAGGCCCTCGTCCAGCACCCCTTCGTCGATCGAGCCGGTGTGCCGGAAACGCTCGTCGGTGCGGTAGTCGGGGGTGGCGTAGGGCCGGGCGAGCTGCGCGACGAGACCGCCGAGGCCGTCGCCGTAGCTCAGCCGCAGCCGCTGGAACAGCGGGGACACCGAACCGTCGGTGACCCGCATGTACGTGTCGCCCGCCTCGTCGTCGCGCAGCGTCAGGTAGGCGGTGTCGGTGCCCAGCAGCATCCGCGCCCGGCGCACGATGGACTGGAGCACCGCGTCGAGGTCGCGCAGCGCCGCGAGGTCGCCCGCGGTGTCGAAGAGCGCGGCCAGTTCGCTCTCCCGGCGGCGGTGCCGGCGCAGGACGCGGCGCACCCGCAGAGCGGTGCCGACGGCCTGTTCCAGCTCCGCGAGGTCGGCCGCCCCCGCGCCCGCGGCTCGGGCCCGCACGGTGACGGCCCCGTACTCCTCGGCGGGGGCGTCCTCGGCGACGAGCTCCAGGAGCCGCCGCAGGAAGGGCGCGACGGACGCGGTCTGCTCCCCCGGCTGCGGGGGCGCGGAGGGTGCGGGTGCTTCTGGCATCGGGACCACCGTGCGGGTAGGAGCGGCCCGCCCGGGGCCGCCGCGGCGGCCCTGCGCGGGAGTGCGGGCGGATCGTCGCACCTGGTACGGGCGAGGGCCGGAGCCGACGCGGGGCCCGAGACTACCGAGGCGGCCCGGCCCGCGTCAGCGCCCGTGGCCCGGCGGGGGGCGGGGGCGTGCCGGGGCGGCTCCCGTCCACACGACAGGCCCTAGTGGGCCGTCCAGCCGCCGTCCACCGGAAGCGAGCTGCCGGTGATGTAGCCGGTGTGCTGCGAGCACAGCCACAGGGCCGCGGCGGCCACCTCGGCCGGTTCGATGAGCCGCTTGATCCCCGTCCGTTCGAGCATCACCCGCTCCACCACCTCGGACTCGGGGATGCCGTGCCGGGCGGCCTGCCCGGCGATCTGGTTCTCGACCAGCGGGGTGCGCACGTAGCCGGGGTTGATGCAGTTGCTCGTGACGCCGTGCGGGGCGCCCTCCAGCGCCACGGTCTTGCTGAGCCCCTCGAGGGCGTGCTTGGCCACGACGTACGCGGACTTGTAGGGGCTGGCCCGCAGCCCGTGCACGGAGGAGATGTTGATGACCCGTCCCCAGCCGCGCGCGTACATGTGCGGCAGGGTGCGGCGCAGGATCCGGAACGGGGCCTCGACCATCACCTGCTGGATGAGCGTGAAGCGCTCCGGCGGGAATTCGTGCACCGGGGCGATGTGCTGGAGCCCGGCGTTGTTGACGACGATGTCGGCGTCCGCGGGCAGGCCGTCCACGGCGCCGGGGTCGGACAGGTCGGTGACCAGGCAGGTGCCGCCGATCGCGGCGGCCACCTCCTGGGCCGCGGCCGCTGCCCGGTCCACCACGTACACGGCCGCGCCGGCCTCGGCGAACGCCGTCGCGCAGGCCTTCCCGATACCGCTGGCGGCCCCGGTGACCAGGGCCGTGCGCCCGGCGAGGAAACCCGCGCCGCCGGGGCCGTGGCTGTCAGTGCTCTCCATGGCCGTCACGCTAGGAACGTTGCGGGGGCGCGCACACGTGGGCGGCGGCCATACTTCCCGCCCCGGTCATGGTGGCCGGACCCATGCCGGACCGGACCGCGCGGGAGCGCGCGGTGCCGTCCGGCGGCACCCACCGCGGGCGCGGGCCCGCAATGGCGGCGGCCGCCACTGGCCCGGCGCATCGGTGGCGGTCCGTCACCTGTCGGGCCCGCGGGGGGCGGTCCTAGCGTCCACGCGAGTCCGACCAACGGATCCCCCCATGGAGCCGACGATGCCTCTTCCCCCCGGTCCTCCCCCGTCCTCCCTCGTCTCCCCCTCCCGCCGTCCCGTCGCGACGGCGGTCCTCGCCGTCCTGGCGCTGCTGGCCGCCGGTCTCGGCGTGTCGGTGTCCTGGTCCGCGGCCCCGGCGCGCGCGGCGGGCCTGACGCAGGTCTCCTCGTTCGGGTCCAACCCGGGCAACCTCACGATGTACGAGTACGCCCCGGCGAACCTGCCGTCCGGCGCGCCGCTGGTGGTCGCGCTGCACGGCTGCACGCAGAGCGCCGCCGACTACTTCGCCAACTCCGGCTGGCAGAAGTACGCCGACCTGTGGGGCTTCGCGCTGGTCCTCCCGCAGACCGGCGCCGCGAACAACGCCCTGTCCTGCTTCAGCTGGTTCGACTCGGCGAAGGACTCCCGCGGCAAGGGCGAGGCCGCCTCGGTCGTGTCGATGGTGACCGCCGCGAAGGCCCAGTACGGCTCCGACGCCCGGCGGGTGTACGTCACCGGTCTGTCGGCCGGCGGCGGGATGACCGCCGACCTGCTCGCCGCCTACCCCGACGTCTTCGCCGGCGGATCGGTCGACTCCGGGCTGCCCGCGCAGTGCGCGGCCACGCAGGCCGCCGCCTCGCAGTGCCAGTACGGCAGCCTGGGCCTGACCCCCGCGCAGTGGGGCGACAAGGTCCGGGCCGCCGACCCGGGCTACGGCGGCCCGTGGCCGCGCGTCGCGATCTGGCAGGGCACGTCGGACACCACCGTCCAGCCGGTCAACGCCACCGAGCTGCGCGACCAGTGGACCGACGTGTGGGGCATCGGCCAGACCGCGTCCCGTACCGAGTCGCTGCCCGGCGGCACCACGCTGAGCGTCTACGACGACGCGCAGGGCAGCCCCGCCGTGGAGCTGTACCAGATCTCCGGGATGGGCCACGGCCTGGCCGTCGACCCGGGAACGGCCACCGAGCAGTGCGGCGCCACCGGCGCGTACTACGCCGACACCATCTGCTCCAGCTACTGGACCGCCCGCTTCTGGGGGCTGGACGGCCCCGGCGGCGGCGGGGGCACGGGGTCGCTGCCCGCGCCGACGGGCCTGACGGTGACCTCGGCGGCCGACACCTCGGTCGCGCTGGGCTGGACCGCCGTCACCGGCGCCGCGTCGTACACCGTCTACCGCGACGGAGCCAGGGCCGGTACGGCCACCGGCCCGTCGTTCACCGACACCGGCCTGACGGCCGGGACCTCGTACACCTACACGGTCGCGGCGGTCGACTCCGCGGGAACGGCGGGACCCGCCTCCGCGGCGGTCACCGCCCGGACGACCGGCGGCGGCACCGGCGGGGCCTGCTTCACCGCGAACAACTACGCACAGGTCGCGGCGGGCCGCGCCCACCAGAGCGGCGGCCACGCCTACGCCGACGGATCCGGCCAGGACATGGGGCTGTGGAACGTCTTCGTCGTGCACACGCTCCGGCAGACCGGGACGGACTACTACGTGATCGCCGACGGGACCTGCTGAGCGCCCGCCCCTCCACGGCCGGGGCCGCGTCGCCCCGCCGTGGAAGGGCGGGTCCGGGCCGCCTGCACGTACGCTGGAAACGGAGCGTGAGGAGGCGTCCATGACGACCGGAACAGTGGCACGGGCACTGGACCGGGCGACGCTGGAGAAGCTCGTCGCCGCGGCCGTGACAGCGCCCTCGATCCACAACACGCAGCCGTGGCGGTTCCGCCTCGACCCCGCCACCACCACGGTGGAGGTGCACGCGGCGCCGGACCGGGCGCTCAACTCCATCGATCCCGGCGGGCGGGGCCTGCACATCTCCGCGGGCGCGGCGGTGTTCAACCTGCGGGCCGCCGTGGCGCACTTCGGCTGGGAGCCCGTCGTCCGGCTGCTGCCGCGCCCCGCCGACCCGGGCTTCCTGGCGGCGGTACGCCCGGCCGGACCCCGCGGGCTCGGGGAGCGGTACGGGGAGGCGGAGCTGTACGAGGCGCTCTGGCACCGGCACAGCAGCCGCGTCCCGTTCACCGGTCCCCCGGTGCCGTCCGAGATGCGCGCGGAGATCGCGGCGGCCGCCGCCGCGGAGGACACCCGCCTGGTGTTCCCCGGGGAACGGGAGACGGCCCGCGTCCTGCACCTCACCTCCGAGGCCGAGTGGCGCGGTCTCGCCGATCCCGCGCGGGCCGCGGAGAGCCGGGAGTGGGTGCGCGACCAGGGCGCCAGCGGTGTCCCCACCTCGGCCTTCCCCACCCGTGACACCACCGGGCGGATGCCGGTGCGCGACTTCACCGCGGGTCTCGGCGTCACGCCCCGGCTGCCGGAGGCCTACGAGCAGCGCCCCGCCGTGGCCGTCCTCGGCACCGTGGGCGACGAACCGGCGGACTGGCTGCGGGCCGGGCAGGGGCTGGAACGCGCCCTGCTGGTCGCCACCGCGCACGGTGTCCGCGCGTCGCTGTTCAGCCAGGCGGTGGAGTGGCCGGACCTGCGGTGGGCCCTGCGGGACCCGCGCGAGGAGTACGTGCACGTGCAGATGGTGATGCGGTTCGGCTACGGGCCGGAAGGACCCGCGACGCCGCGCCGTCCCGTCGGCGACGTGCTCGACGCCCCCGGCACCTGAACCGCCCTTACCCGGCGCCGGGCGCGACGCTCAGGTCCAGGTGAGCGCGAGGAGCGCCGCGTCGTCGTGGGTGCGGCCGTCCGCGTAGGCGCACGCGTCCCGCTGGAGCCAGTCGAGGAGGGCGTCCGGGGCGGTCCGCCGGGGGCGCGCGCGGAGCCGGTCGGCGAGCGGGTAGAACGCGCCGGTGGCGTCGCGGGATTCGGTGATGCCGTCGGTGTAGAGCAGGACGGTGTCGCCGTGCCGCAGCCGGACGGCCGCGGGGGCGGGCCCCGGTTCGGCGCCGGTCGGCAGACCGCCCAGGCCGAGCGGCAGTCCGGGGGCCGCCGGGACGTCGAGCGCGTCCTCGCCGCGCAGCAGGAGCGGCGGCGGGTGCCCGCAGGACAGCGCGCGCATGCGGCCGTCGGGGGCGATCTCGACCAGCAGCGCGGTGACGAAGCCCTCGGCGTCGGTGAGGTAGCGGCGCAGGCTGAGCTCCAGCCGGCCCGCGAGACCCTCCAGGGTGGGGTGGTCGAAGGCGGTCTCGTGGAAGCAGCCGAGGACGACGGCGCCGGTGGCCACCGCTTCGAGCCCCTTGCCCCGCACGTCGCCGATGAGCACCCGCAGGCCGAATCCGGTGTCGGCGACCGCGTAGACGTCCCCGCCGATGCGGGCGAACTGCGCGGCCGCCCGGTAGCTCGCGGCGATACGGAAGGCGCCGACGGCGGGCGGCGGCGGGCGCAGCAGCGCGCGCTGCACCGTCTCGGCGACGGAGGTGACCTCCACCAGGCGCGCGGCCGCCTGCCGCCGCCGGGTGACCACGAAACACGCCACGGCGGCGACGGCGAGCGAGGCGACACTGGTGCCCGCGGCGGCGCCGAAACGCGCGGGTTCCACGGCGAGGAACGCCCAGCGGGTCGCGGCCACCACCACGGCCGAGGCGACGATCACCGGCGGGCCGAAGGCGAGCGCGACCAGGGCCGGGACCGCCACCAGCACGGACGGTACGTGCGAGCGCTGGGAGGTGCCGAGTTCCAGGCCGAGCACGAGGACGTAGAGCAGGACGGTCGCCGCCAGGACCACGGCCCGCACGAACCCCGTCGCGGCCGCCTCCTCCTCCCCGCTCGCTCCCGGCACCCGCACCCTCCTCACGCCGTCCGCCCGCACTCGGAGTGAACCGTCCGTGACCGCATGGTGCCTCATGAGCGCGCGGGTGGCGGGCGGGACGCTCCGGGGCCCGCCGACATCGGCCGCCGCCCGGGGGTACCGGGGCGGGGGCCGGTCTCAGTCGTGGGCCGCGAGGTCCTGCTCCAGCCGGTGCGCGGTGCTCTCCAGGGCGCCGACCAGGGACCGGAGGCGGTGGGGGTCGTAGCGGATGCCAGGCATCGAGACCGAGAGCCCGGCCACCGCGGTGCCGTCCCGGTCGCGGACGGGGACGCCGACGGCGACCAGGCCGCGTTCGGACAGCTCCTTGTTGACGGCGAAACCGTTGCGGCGCAGCCGGGCCAGCTCCGTCCGCAGCGCCGCCAGGTCCGGGCGGTCGGCGGGGCGGTCACGGTAGCGCTCGGGCGCGTACACCTCGGCCAGCTGCTCGTCGGACAGCTCGGCCAGCAGCAGCAGGCCCGCGGTGGTGCGGTGCGCGGGGAAGACCATGCCCTCGCGCGAGCCCACCCGCAGCGCCTGGCGGCTCTCGGCGCCGGCGATGAAGCGGGCGGTGTCGCCGGTGCGGACGGTGAGGTTGGCGGTCTCGTCGAGCAGGTCGACCACCCGGCGCAGGTGCGGCAGGGCGGCGGCGCGCAGCCGGGAGACCAGGGACTGCGAGTGCGCGGCGAGTTCCAGGACGGGCCCGGCGCGGTAGACCCGGTCGTCGCCCTGCACGGCGAAGTCGCGGTAGACGAGCATCGCGAGGATCCGGTGCGCGGTGGAGCGGGCCACGCCCAGGCGCGCGGCGATCTGCGAGACGGTCGCCCCGCCCTCCATCTGGAGCATCGTCGCGACGCGCAGCGCGTGGTCGACGCTCGTGACGGGGTAGGGCGGCGGTGTCTTGAGCGGCTTGTCCACGAGGGCTCTCTCCCGGTTCCGCGCTCCCGCGCTCGGCTCGGCCGAGACCATTGGTTCTGCTGTGCAGAATCTCGGTGTTCTCCTGGAAGACAGGATGCACCCTGAGCCGTGTGACACAGTCCTCCACCGCACATGACACCGCGCGGGACACCGCGCCGGACACCACCCTGGGCGTCCCGGCTCCCCCGGCCTCCCCGGTACGGCTCCAGGCCGTCGCCGCGGCGGGGCAGCCCGACGTCACCCCCGCGCTCGACGACCTCTACCGCGGCTTCGAACAGCAGCTGCTCGTCCCGCTGTGGACGCAGATCGGCGACCTGATGCCCGCGCACCCGCACTCGCGCGCCGTACCGCACCTGTGGCGCTGGGAGCGGCTGCGCGCACTGGCCGCGCAGGCCGGCGACCTGGTCCCGGTCGGCCGCGGCGGCGAACGCCGGGCCATCGCGCTGGCCAACCCCGGGCTCGGCGGGCGGCCCTTCGCCACCCCGACGCTGTGGGCGGCCATCCAGTACCTGATGCCCGGTGAGGACGCCCCCGAGCACCGGCACACCCAGCACGCCTTCCGCTTCGTCGTCGAGGGCGAGGGGGTGTGGACGGTCGTCGGGCGCGACCCGGTGGCCATGCGGCGCGGCGACTTCCTCCCGCAGGCCGGGTGGAACTGGCACGCCCACCACAACGCCACCGCCGAGCCGATGGCCTGGATCGACGGGCTGGACATCCCCTTCCAGTACACCAGCGAGAGCCAGTTCTTCGAGTTCGGCCGGGACGGGATCAGCGACGCCGAGCGCATCACCCCGGACCGCTCGCGCTCCGAGCGGCTGTGGGGCCACCCGGGTCTGCGCCCGGTGTCCGCGGGCCCCACCGGTCCCGGCTCGCCGCTGCTGGCCTACCGCTGGGAGCACACCGACCGCGCGCTCGCCGACCAGCTCGCGCTGGAGGCCGAGGGCCACCGCGGCACGGTGGAGCCCGGCCACGCGGCCGTCCGGTTCACCGACCCGGCGACCGGCGCCGACGTGCTGCCGACCCTGCGGGCCGAGATGCACCGTGTCGCGCGCGGCGCCGAGACCGCGCCGGTACGGGCCACGGGCTCGTCCGTCTACCAGGTCTTCGACGGCTCCGGCCGCGTCACCGTGGGCGACGCCACCTGGTCCGTCGCCCGCGGCGACCTGTTCGCCGTCCCCTCCTGGCAGCCCTTCTCGGTCCGCTCCGAGGCGGGCGCGACCGACTCCGACTCAGGCGCCCTGGACCTCTTCCGGTTCAGCGACGCGCCCGTCTTCGAAGCCCTGCGGCTCGACCGCGCCCTCGTGGAAGGAAACCCCCGATGAAGCTCGCCACCCTGCGCACCGGTGACGGCACCCGCGCCGTACGCCTCGACGGCGACGTCCTGGTCGACCTCGGCGCCCCCGACGTCGGCGCCCTGCTCGCCGCCGAGGGCTGGGCCGGGCGCGCGGCGGCCGTCTCCGCGGCGGACGCGGTGACCTACCCGGCGGCCGGCGCGGACCTCGCGCCCGTGGTGCCCGCGCCCTCGAAGGTGGTGTGCGTCGGCCTCAACTACCGCAACCACATCCAGGAGATGGGCCGCGACCTGCCCGAGCACCCCACGCTCTTCGCGAAGTTCGCCGACTCCCTGATCGGCGCGGGCGACGACATCGTGCGGCCGGACGAGACGCACGGCTTCGACTGGGAGGCCGAACTCGCGGTCGTCGTCGGCGCCCCGGTGCGGCGGGCCCGCGGCGCGGCGGCCGAGCGGGCCGTCGCGGGCTTCACCGTGCTCAACGACATCACGTGCCGCGACTGGCAGTTCCGCACCCGCGAGTGGCTGCAGGGCAAGACCTGGGACTCCACCACCCCCGTCGGCCCGTACCTGGTCACCCCCGACGAACTGCCCGGCGGGGTCCGTCCGGTGCTGGACGTGCGGCTGCTGGTGGACGGCGAGGTCATGCAGTCCGACAGCACCGGCGACCTGCTGTTCGACCCGGTCGCGCTGGTCGAGTACGTCTCCACCGTCGTCCGGCTGAACCCCGGCGACGTCATCGCCACCGGCACCCCAGGCGGGGTCGGCCACGCCCGGCGCCCCGAGCGCTACCTGCTCGGCGGCGAGACCGTCGTCACCGAGATCTCCGGCATCGGGCGGCTGGAGAACCGCGTCGTCAAGGAGGCCGCCGGGGCGCAGGAGCAGGTGTCCTGATGCCGCGCACCCTCGCCGACGCCCGGCAGTGGACCGCGGCCGGCACCGAACTGCTGCTGCGGGCCGCCCGCTGCCTGGACGAGGCCTCGCTCGCCGCGCCGAGCGCGCTGCCCGGCTGGAGCCGCGCGCACGTCGCCGCGCACGTCGCGGCCAACGCCGACGCACTGTCCAACCTGGTGCGCTGGGCCGCCACCGGCGTGCCCACCCCGATGTACGCCTCCCCCGAGGAGCGCGCCGCGGGCATCGAGCAGGGCGTGGCCCTGCCGGCGGGCGAGCTGCACGCCCGGCTGCGCACGTCGGCCCGCGAGCTGGAGGCGGGCATGGACGCGCTCGGCGAGCGGGAGTGGGCCGCCGAGGTCGTCACCGCGCAGGGCAGGACCGTACCGGCGTCCGAGGTGCCCTGGCTGCGCGCCCGCGAGGTGTGCGTGCACGCGGTGGACCTGGCGGGCGGCGTGACCTTCGCCGACCTGCCGGCCGGTTTCCTGGCCGCGCTGTGCGACGACATCGCCGCCAAGCGCGCCGCCGCGCCGGGCCCGGCCGTGCGTCTGCGCGCCCCCGGCGCCGCGGGCGCGTGGGAGCTGCCCGGCGACGGCGAGCCCGCGCTCGTCACGGGCGGGCTGCCCGTGCTGGCCGCCTACCTGGCCGGGCGCGGCGCCGGCCCGCTCACGGCGGACGGCGCGCCCGCGCCCGCGCTGGGCGCCTGGCTCTGACGGCCGGCCCGCCCCGGACCCCGCCGCCTCCCGTACGGAACAGATCACGAGGTACCGAGCATGACACCCGACTCCTCCCCGGCCGTGTGCCCCGACGTCATCGTCGTCGGCGGCGGCATCGGCGGCCTCGGCGCCGCCTTCGCCCTGGCCCGGCAGGGCCTGCGGGTGCGCGTCCTGGAGCGCGCCCCGGAGTTCGGCGAGGTGGGCGCGGGGCTCCAGATCGCGCCCAACTGCACCCGCATCCTCGCCGAGTACGGCCTGCTGGAGGAGGCCCGGGACCTGGGCGTCGTCCCCGAGCACATGGTGATGCGCGACGCGCTCGACTCGCGCGAGCTGACCCGGCTGGACCTGCGCGACCTGGAACGCCGCTACGGCTTCCCGTACATGGTCATCCACCGCAGCGACCTGCACGGCATCCTGCTGCGGGCGTGCGGACGCGCCGGGGTCGAGCTGCTGACCGACCGCACCGTCACCGGCTACGAGAACACCGCCGAGGGCGCGCTGGTGCGGCTCGCGGACGGCAGCGCGCAGCAGGCGCCGCTGGTCGTCGCCGCCGACGGGCTGCACTCGGCGGCCCGCCGCCAGCTGGTCGGCGACGACGTCGTCAGCTCCACCTACGTCGCCTACCGCGCGGCCGTGCCGATCGACGCGGTGCGCGGCAACGGCGTCGCCGAGCGCGACGTGACCGTGCACGTCGGCCCGCGCTGCCACTTCGTGCAGTACGCGCTGCGCGGCGGCGAGATGTTCAACCAGGTCGCCGTCTTCCAGTCGCCCAAGGCGCTCGCGGGCCGCGCGGACTGGGGCACCCCGGACGAGCTGGACGCCGCCTTCGCCGCCACCGGCGACACCGTGCGCAAGGGCATCCCGCTTATGTGGCGGGACCGCTGGTGGCAGATGCTCGACCGGGACCCGGTCGACACCTGGGTGCACGGCCGTGTCGTGCTGCTCGGCGACGCGGCGCACCCGCCGCTGCAGTACATGGCGCAGGGCGCGATCATGGCGATCGAGGACGGCTGGGTGCTGGCCCGGCACTACGCCCGGCAGGCGGAGGCGGCCCCGGCGGCGGGCGGACGGCCCGACTGGGACGCGGCGCTCGCCGCCTACCAGACGGTCCGCGTCGAGCACTGCCGCCGGGTGCAGACCACCGCCCGCGCGTGGGGCGAGCTGTGGCACCTCGACGGCGAGCAGCGGCTGCGCCGCAACGCGGTGCTGCGGGCCCGCGACACGTACGACTACTCCTTCACCGACTGGGTGTACGGCCCGACCGCGCTCACCCCGCAGGAGGAGCCGCCGATGTTCACCCCGGTCCCGCTCTCCTCCGCCTCCGCGCGGACCGACGCCCCCACGGCTGCGGGCAGCGGCCTCTGACGCGCGCCCGGCGGGAGGACGGCCGGGACGTACGGGAGCAGATCCGGTACCTCCACGAGCCGTCGCCGGGCGGGCGATCCGGTGATCCCGATGCCGGGGCCGCGACGAACCGGTGACGTCGGCCCGGGAAGGGCTCGCCCACGCGTCTCGCGGGGCTCAGGTGTGGCGGTGGTAGGCCTTGTTGGCGATGCGCCAGCCGTCCCCGGTGCGCACCAGCAGGAAGACGTCGGTGAAGCGGTCCGGGCCGTGGACGAGGGTCATCCGGGCGGTGGCGGCGCTGCCGTGGACGTCGACGGAGTCGATCCGGCGGGTGCGCGCGTCCTCGTCCGGCGCGGGGCGGCCGGGGAAGAGTGCGCAGTAGTCGTCCAGCGTCCAGGAGACGAACGACCCGTCGCGCAGGCCCTCGACGTGGGCGGTGGGCAGGAACGCGGCGCGGAAGTGCGCCGGGTCGCCGGTCGCGTGGCCGCGGGCGTACGCGCGCAAGGGGGCGAGGACGGCCTCGTCCGGTGCCGGGGCCGCGGCGGCGGCCGCGATGTCCGCCTCCGGGGCGGCGGGTGCCGCGGCGAGCGCGGTGGCCGCGGGCAGCGGCGCGCCCGACGCGGCGGCCAGCAGGTCCATGTCCTTGACCAGCGCGGCGAGGGTGAAGTCGGCGGTGGCGGGCGCCGGTCCCCCGTCGAGGAAGGCCCGCTTGCGGGCGGTGAGGCCGCCGAGCTGCCCCATCTCCAGGACGTCCAGCACCTCCGTGCGGGGCAGGCCGAGGGCGTCGCCCTGCCGCAGGCACGCGCCGAGGGCGAGCACCGCGCCCGCGAGCCCTGCGTTGGCGACGAGCTTCAGCGCGGCGGCGGCGCCCGCCCCGGCGGCCGGGTGCACGGTGCCGAGGGCGTCCAGGACCGGGCGGGCCCGCAGCAGGGCGTCGGGCTCACCGGCCGCGAGGATCCGCAGGGTGCCCGAGGCCGCGGCGGGCACCGAGCCGAGGAAGGGCGCGTGCACGTAGGCCGGGCCCGTCCGGCGGGCGAGGTCCGCGGCCTCGGCGGGCGCGACGGTCGCGGTGTTGACGACGACGGCACCGGGCCGCAGCGCGCCGCGGATCGCGTCGAGCACCTGGTGGCAGGCCCCGCCGTCGAAGAGGGCCAGCAGGACGGTGTCGGCGTCCGCGACGGCGGCGGCCGGTGTCGCGGCCGCCGTGACGCCGGGTACGGAGCGGCCGGAGCGCGTCCAGCCGGTGACGCGGTGGCCCTCGGCGGCGAGACGGGCGGCCGCCGCGCCGCCCATGCGTCCCAGGCCCAGGACGGCGACGGTATGTGCTGTGGTCATACCGAAAAGCCTCGTCGGCGGCGAGGCATGCGACAAGCGACGATTGCGCAGGGCAGCTCTGCGCGCAGCGCATGGCTGACCGGCATACTGTCGGCCATGGACCTCACCGTGTGGCGGACCTTCGTGACGGTGTGCCGACTCGGCTCGCTGTCGGCGGCGGCCGCGGAACTGCACCACACCCAGTCCGCCGTCTCCCGGCAGATCGCCGGACTCGAACGGCAGCTCGGCGTGCCGCTGGTGGAACGGCACGCCCGCGGGGTGCGCCCGACGGCCGCGGGCGAGGTCTTCCGGCGGCACGCGCCGGCCGCGCTGCACGAGGCCGACCGGGCCGTGCGCGCCGTGCGCGAACTGCGCGAGAGCGAGCAGGTCCGGCCGCTCGCGGTGGGCGCGACGCCCTCGCTCGCCGCCGGGGTCGTCCCGCAGGCCGTACGCGAACTGCTGGCGGACGCCGGGCCCGTGCGGTGGAGTTTGCTGCCCGCGCTGAGCGCGGAGCTGCACGGCCGGGTGGCCGCCGGGGAGCTGGACGTCGCGGTGGTCACCGACGCGCCGCCGGGGCTGCCGCACGACCCGCGGGTGGAGCAGCACCCGCTGGGGACCGACGAGATGGTGGTGGTGCTGCCCGCCGGTCACCCGCTCGCGGGCGGCGGGCCGCTGCGCATCGAGGAGCTGGCCGGTGAGACCTGGGCCGAGGACAACGACGGCTCGGCGGCGCTGCTGCGCGCGCAGGCCGCCCGCGCCGGGGTCACGCCCCGGATCGACCTCGCCGCCGCCGACCTGCCCGGCAAGCTCGCGCTGGTCGCGACCGGCCTCGCCGTCGCGCTGGTGCCCGGCGTGCTGGTGCCCGCGCTGCGGGCCGACGTGACCGCCGTGCCGCTGGCCGACCCCCCGGCCCGCGGCATCCACGCCCTGACCCCGCGCCGCGACCCGCACCCGCTCGCCGCGGCGCTGCTCGGCCGGCTCGCGGCGGGCGTCACGCGTGCCCGCGCCGGTGGGCCGCGACCCGCTCCCGGGTCGCACAGCGCCGCGAGCAGTAGCGGCGTTCCAGGCCCCGGCTCCGGCTGACGAACACGGTGCGGCAGGCGGGCGAGGCGCACACCGCGCCGGGCGGCGCCTGCCGCTCCCAGAGCAGGACCGTGAGCGCCATGCAGGAGGAGGCGAGGAACCACTCGTCCCAGGGCGCCTCGTCGTCGCTGTCCAGGTGCGGGTGCCAGGAGGACGCGCCGCCGTGCGCGGTCAGCCGCAGCGGCCCGGTGTGCTCGCGCAGCAGCCGGTTGAGGACGTCGGCGGCGGCGTCCGTGCGGGCGGCGGTGAAGACCTCGCGGAGCAGCGCGGCGGCCGCGCGCATCCCGGCGACGTCGGCGGCGGTGAGCCCGTCCGCCGGCTCCCCGTACGCGGTGAGCACCGCGGCGACCTCGGCCGGGGCGGGGTCGCCGCCGTCGAGCACGTTGACGAGGGCGGCGGCGCGGTCGGCCATCTCCTGGACGGAGTGCCGGGCGGATCTGTCGTCTGCGGGAGGCACCGGCGCACTGTAACGCATATTGCCGCGTTGTGAGTTACCTCCGTAACGTCCGCCGGATGAGAAGGCGTTACGGACTGGGCATGTACCTCGCCGGGGCGGTCGCGGCGCGCGCGGGCGACGAGATGTCGGGGCCCGCGCTGATGCTCGCGGGATTCGCCCTCACCGGCTCGGCCGCCTCGGCGTCGGCGCTGCTCGCGGGGCTCACCGTCGCCGCGGCGGCGGGCGGCCCCGTGCTCGGGACGCTGCTGGACCGGCAGGAGCGGCCGGGCCGGCTGCTGGCCGCGGCGCTCGCGGCGTACGCGGCGGGCCTGACACTTCTGCTCGCGGGCCTGGGCAGGGTGCCGTTCGCGCTGTGCGTGGCCCTCGCGGTCCTCACCGGTCTCGCGGGCCCGGCCCTGTCCGGCGGCTGGACGGCCCAGCTCCCACGGGTGGCCGCACCCTCGCGGCTGCCGCGGGCGAACGCCCTCGACGCGCTGACCTTCACCCTGGCGAGCCTCACCGGCCCGGCCCTCGCCGGAGCCCTCGCGGAGGCCGCGAACGCCCCTGTGGCGGTGGCCGCCTCCGCCGTCCTGATCGCCGCGGCGGTCCCGGCGGCCTGGTCCCTCCCGGCGCGCGGCCCCGCCCGGACGGCAGCGCCACGACACCTGCCGGACGCCCCGTCAGCCGCCCCGCCCCACCGGCCGACCTGGCCCGTCCCGAAGGCACCGGCGGCCACCGCGTCGGCAACTCCCGCGCCGGCGACCACCACAGCCGTGGCTCCCCCGCTCCCGGGCGCCGTGCCGGGCGGCTCCGTGTGGCGGGAGCTCGGGGAGGGGGTGCGGGTCATCGGGCGGCGGCCGCGGTTGCGGCGGGCCACGGTCACGTCGGTGGGGTGCTCCGTGGCGCAGGGGATGCTCGCCGCGTGCCTTCCGCTGCTCGGGGAGCGGGAGTTCGGGAGTGCGGGGCGCGGCACGCTGCTGCTGTCGTGCGCGGCGCTCTCCTCGCTCGCGGCGGGCGGTGTCCTCGCCCGGTTCCCGCGTGCCGCAGCGCCGGACACGGTCGTGCGGCTGGCCGCGCTGGTCCAGGCGGCCGCGCTGGCACTGGCCGCCGGGTCCCGCCCGGTCCTGCTGGTCGCGGCGCTGCTGCTGGCCGGGGCCGGGGAGGGCCCGCAGCTCACGGCGCTGTTCGCGGTGCGGCACCGGGAGGCACCGGAGGCGCTGCGGGCGCGGGTGTTCACCACCGGGGCGAGCCTGAAGATCACCGGCTTCGCGCTGGGTGCGGCGGCCGCAGGACCGGTCGCGGCCCGCTCCGTCCCGGCCGCCCTGCTGGCGGCGGGCGTCGCCGCGCTCTCCGCGGCCTGCCCGGCGGGCGCCGCGGGCCGGGCCGGGGGAACAGCGCGGACGGCGCGGGGCCGTTGAACAGGCCATGGCGAGGCGGGGCGGTCCGCCCGCGCGTCCGGGGCCGGAGGCGCTGGGCCTTGCGTGTCGGAGCCGCCCGGTAGCATCACCCCGCGTCATGGGGCGAACGCCGGGGAGGACCGCACATGCAGCTCGCCGGTGTCGAGGTTCGGGTGAACCACCCGGTTCTGGCGCTGGGGTCGATCGACTGGCTGCCGGTGCTGGATCTGAGGGACGAGCCCGCGGTCGGGTGCGACACCCATGTGGTGGTCCGGGTCCAGGCTCGGACGCGACTCGTCAGGGTCCGGCTCTTCACCCGGCCGCTCGGTCAGGGGCTCGGGCCGGATCCTTCCTTCACGACCGTCTTCGAGGGGCCGATCTCGTTGACCGACGGACGGCTGGTCATCGGCGACGTCATGGGCGAGACCCGCTTCGTGAGCCTCATCGGTGAAGCGGGCAGGCGGCAGATCCGTGTCGCTGTCGACGAGCCCGGCGGGCACGCGACCGCGGTCGACATCTGCGTGGGCCCGAAGCTCAGGCAGTGAGCGTGCCCGTCGCGGCGAAGGCCCGTCCAGGGCCGTGAAGCGCGCGGTTCGGGCGGTGGCACCGGGCGGGCCGGGGGACAGGAGATCCCGGCTGGACGCGGCACCGCCGGAGCGGACGGCGGCGGCGGGAGCCGGTCAGCGCTCCGGGGCGGTGATGTCCTGCTCGGTCCAGATGATCTTGCCCGTGGCGGTGTGCCGGGTCCCCCAGCGGTCGGTGAGCTGGGCGACCAGCAGCAGGCCGCGGCCGCCCTCGTCCCACACCCGGGCGCGGCGCAGGTGCGGGGCGGCGCTGCTGCCGTCGGACACCTCGCAGAAGAGCGACGCGTCGTCCCGGATGAGCCGCAGCCGGACGGGCGGGCGGCCGTGCCGGATGGCGTTGGTGACCAGCTCGCTGATGACCAGCTCCATCGTGAAGACGGCCTCGTCCAGCCCCCACGCGTCGAGCTGCTCGACGGCGATCTTGCGGACCCTGGCGACCTCGGCCGGGTCGTCGGAGACGTCCCAGGAGGCGACCCGGTCGGCGCTGAGCGCGCGCGTGCGGACCAGCAGCAGGGCGACGTCGTCGGCCGGCGGCGAGGGCAGCAGGGTGCGCAGCAGCAGGTCGCAGGTCTCCTCCAGCGGGCGGCCTGACGTGGTGAGCAGCGCGCGCATGGTCTCCATCGCGGAGTCCACGTCGGCGCCCGGTGCCTTGACCAGCCCGTCGGTGTAGAACGCCAGCAGGCTGCCCTCGGCGAGCCGCAGCTCGGCCGCCTCGAAGGGGAGCCCGCCGATGCCCAGCGGCGGGCCGACGGGGAGGTCGGCGAAGACCGCCTTGCCGTCGGGGCTGACGACCGCGGGCGGCGGATGGCCGGCCGACGCCATCCAGCAGTTGCGCGACACCGGGTCGTACACGGCGTAGAGGCAGGTGGCGCTCATCTCGCCGAGGCCCTGCTGCTCGGCGTCGGCGCTGTCGGAGACGGCGGCCTCGCGGACGAGCCGGGTGATGACGTCGTCGAGCCGGGTGAGCACCTCGTCCGGCGGCAGGTCGATGTCGGCGAGGGTGCGGACGGCCGCGCGCAGCCGTCCCATCGCCGCGGCGGCGCGCAGCCCGTGGCCGACGACGTCGCCGACGACGAGCGCGACCCGGGCGCCGGACAGCGGGATCACGTCGTACCAGTCGCCGCCCGCGCCGCTGCGCGAGCCCGCCGGGCGGTAGCGGGCGGCAGCCTCGACGGCGGTCGGCGTGGCCAGGGTGCCGGGCAGCAGGCTGCGCTGGAGCATCACGGCGGTGGCCCGCTCCCGCGTGTAGCGGCGGGCGTTGTCGACGCAGACGGCGGCGCGCCGGGCCAGCTCCTCGGCCACCCCGAGGTCGTCCGCCTCGTACGGGGCCTTGGTGCGGTGGCGGCAGAACATGGCCAGGCCCAGCGTGACGCCCCGCGCGCGCAGCGGGACGACCAGCGCGCTGTGGATGCCGTACTCCCGGATCGAGGCCTGCCGTTCGGGGGAGGCGGACCACCAGTCCAGCGTGGACTCGCTGACCTGCTGGAGGAAGCCGTGGCCGGTCGCGAGGGTGCGTCCGGCGGGCGAACCGGCGGGGTAGACGTGCTTGTCGCCGAGTGCCACGACGGCCTCGGGGCAGCCGTCCAGGACCGAGCGCTGGGCGGTGCGGCGCAGCACCACGCCGCCCTCGGGGTCGGGGTCGAGCACGTCCTCGTCGCCGCTGAGCAGTTGCTCCAGCAGATCGACGGTCACGTAGTCGGCGAATTCCTCGGTGCTCATCAGGGCCAGCTCGTCGGCGGTGTGGAAGACGTCGAGGGTGTTGCCGATCCGCAGCGAGGCCTCGTAGACCATCGCGAGCCGGCGGCGGCTGCCGTGCTCCTGCTCGGGGGGTACGGCGTCGGCGTCGGAGAGCCGCACGGCGGTGCCCTGCGGAAGGACGCGGACGGCCCAGCAGCGGGCGCCCGCGAGGTCGCCGCCGGGCTCGCACGCGGCGGCGCCGGACCCGCCCTCGCCTCCCTCGCCGTCCCCGTGGCCCTCGCCGTCCGCCGCCGTCGCCAGCGGTTCCGCGCACCACAGCGCGTCGATGCGCTCACCGGTACGGTCGCGGACCGGCGCGAAGGTCGTCCAGCCGGTGTTGGCGCCCCACGGCAGCAGGTCGGGCCGCACGCCGAGCAGCTCCTGCACGGGCCTGCCGACCGCCTCGGCGGGGCCGAAGCCCAGCAGCTCCTGGGCGTCACCGCCCCACGCGGTGATCCGGCCCCGGGCGTCGACCGTGCAGGAGGCCGAGCCGCCCGCCGCCGGGTCGCCGGCCGCCGAGTCACCCGCCACCGGGTCACCGCCGGGGGGCGGAGGCGTGCCGGACCGCGCCTCGGGATCCCGGGAGCGGGCTCGTGAGGCGTGCGGACGCGGTCCGGCGACGCGCCGCCCGCGGTCACTGCCCAGGGTCGATCTCCGGCGGCGTGTCGGTGCCGCGGGAGCCTCCCACGGCCGGGGGTTCGTCCACCGGTTCGACCCGTGGCAGCGGGGCGTTCCGGTCGGGTGGCCGGCCGCTCTCGTCGGTGACGAACCGGGCCACGGCCTTCGCGCTGTCCAGGAGCTGCGCGGGAAAGACGACCGTGCTGTTCTTCTCGGCCGCGATCTCCGCGAGGACCTGCAGATTCCGCAGCTGCAGCGCCACCGGGTGGTCGGCGATGACGTCGGCGGCCTCGGCGAGCCGGCCGGCGCTGAGCGCCTCGCCCTCGGCCGCGATGATCTTGGCGCGCTTCTCCCGCTCGGCCTCCGCCTGGCGGGCCATCGCCCGCTGCATGGTGACCGGCAGCTCGATGTCCTTCAGCTCGACGAGGAAGACCTGGACGCCCCACTGCTCCGTGATGCCGTCCAGGATCTCTCGGATGGCGAGGTTGAGCGTCTGGGTGTCGGTGAGGACCTGGTCCAGCATCGACCGGCCGACGATGTTGCGGACCGTGGTCTGCGCGATCTGCCCGACCGCCTGGGCGACGTCCTCGATCTCCACGATCGCCTTGACCGCGTCCACCCGGCGGAAATAGGCGACCGCCGCGACGCCGATCGACACATTGTCCTGCGTGATGACCTGCTGTGACGGCACGGGCATCGTGACCGTCCGCAGACTGACCTTCCACATGTGGTCGGAGAGCGGAATCATGAAGTGGAAGCCGGGCCTGCGCACTCCGCGCAGCCGCCCGAGCCGGAAAACCACTCCTCGCTCGTACTGCCGCACGATGGCGATTCCGAGGTTCGGCATGGCGCAGCCTCCCGCTGTCGGCTCCCTTCCAGCATCCCTCGCATCGGGCCGCGACGCGCCGCGAGAGCCGCGTGAACGGGTGAGACGTCCCCGCCCGGGGCGGCGCGGGGTCACCGGCCGGGCGGCTCCCGCCCGCTTTCCGCCGTCCGCGGGGCCTCCACCTGGACCACCAGCGCGGCGATGTCGTCGTCGAGGCCGTCGCCGAAGCTGATCAGCCGGTCGTGCAGCTGGTCGAGCAGGCGGCGCGGCGGCGCCGGGTCCAGGCTGCCGAGCCAGGCCAGCAGCGGGAAGAAGCGGCCCTCGTCGTCGCGGGTCTCGGTGACGCCGTCGGTGTAGAGCAGCAGCTGGTCGCCGGGGATCAGCTCGACGGTCTCGACGGCGTAGTCCGTGCCGAGCAGCGCCGCCATGTTCAGCGGCGGGGAGGCGGTGGACGGCTCCAGGGCGCGCACCTCCCGGCCGCGGATCAGGACCGGCGGGGGGTGTCCGCAGTTGAGCACCGTGGCGTCGCCGCCGCCGTGCGGGATCTGGGCCAGCACCGCGGTCGCGAAGCGCTCGGCGGACTCGCCGGACGGGAAGGACTCGCCGTAGCGGACCAGGCTGGTGTCCAGCCGCCGGGCCAGCGCGGCGAGGTCCGGCTCGTCGTAGGCGGCCTCCCGGAAGGAGTTGACCACCGCCCCCGCCACCCCCACGGCGGACAGCCCCTTGCCGCGCACGTCCCCGATGAGCAGCCGTACGCCGTACGGGGTGTCGGCCACCTCGTAGAGGTCACCGCCGATCCGGGCCTCGGCGGCGGCGGCCAGGTAGAGCGTCTGGACGCACATGCCGCCGATCCGCGGCGGCACCGGCCGCAGCACGACCGACTGCGCGGCCTCCGCGACCGAGCGGACCTGGAGGAGGGCGCGCTCGCGCTCCAGGCGGACGTGGCAGGCGTAGCCCGCGGCCGCGGTGACGGCGACGATGGCGGCGCCGGTGAAGAACACGGCGTGGTGGTGGAAGGTCAGATCGACGATCACCACCACGATCAGCGCCAACAAGCCGAGGCCGACCGTCGCGGCCACCGACCAGCTGGAGGCGGCGAGCGCGGGCGCGGCGGGCAGCATCCGGCTGATGGCGACTTCACGGGGTGTGACGACGGATGCCACGCCGATGGCCACGGTCAGCAGGATCGGCGCCAGCAGGGCGGGGACGGACCGGCCCGGCGCCGCGCGTCGTGGGCCGGGCGGCTGCGTCGTCGTCACACAAGCGAGCCTAATGGGACGAACGGGATTTTCCGCGCTACCGGACGGCCGCACGGGGCACGCCGGCGCCGCCGTCCGACACCGGATCAACTCCTGGCACCGCCGCATCGTTCCCGTGCGGGCTGTGACTTTTGCCCTCCCGGCAGGGCGTTCCGCGGGCGCGTCGCGGCGGGTCATACTCCGGGTCGCTCCGCGGGAACCTCCCCCGCGGGGAGACCTGGAGAAACGGGAGTCCATGACCTCTGCGACCTCACCCTCGGTCACCGCCGACGCGGCGGGCACCTGGCGCCTCGGCGACCTGACGGTACGCCGGATCGGGCTGGGCGCGATGCGCCTGACCGGCACCGCCGCCTTCCACAACGGGGTGCCGCGCGACCGCGACCAGGCGCTCGCGGTGCTGCGCCGGGCGGTCGAGCTGGGCGTCGACCACATCGACACCGCGGCCTTCTACTTCTCGTCGCTGCGCTCGGCGAACGAGCTGATCAACCGCGCCCTCGCGCCCTACCCCGACGACCTGGTGATCGCCACCAAGGTCGGTCCGGGCCGGGACCCGTCGGGCAGCTGGCTGCCGGCCGCCCGGCCGGACCAGCTGCGCGGCCAGGTGGAGGAGAACCTCCGCCAGCTCGGCCGCGACCATCTGGACCTGGTCAACCTGCGCATCATGCCCTCGATCCCGGCGGGCGGCGTCGCCGAGCGCATGGGGGCCCTGGAGGAGCTGCGCACGGCCGGGCTGATCCGCCGTCTGGGGGTGTCGAACGTGACGTCCGCCCAGCTCGCCGAGGCCCGCACCGCCGCCCCGGTGGTGTGCGTGCAGAACATGTACGGGCTCGCCGACCGGCGCAGCGCGGCGCTGCTGCGCGAGTGCGGCGAGCTGGGGCTGGCCTTCGTGCCCTTCTACTCGATCGCCGGGGAGGGACGGGAGATGGGCGCGGGCACGTCCCCCGGCGACACCGACGAGGCCGTGGCGGCGGTTGCGCGGACGCACGGCGTGTCGGCCGCCCAGGTGCGGCTGGCCTGGACGCTCCGGCAGGGCCCGCACGTGCTGGCGATCCCCGGCACCGGCGACCCGGACCACCTGGCGGACAACCTGGCCGCGGGCGCGCTGCGGCTCACCGACGAGGACATGGCCCTGCTGGACGGGTCCGGGCCGGCCGGGGCGACGGAGTGAACGCGGGCGGGGCCGTCCCGTCCGACAAGTCCTGAATCAACTCATCCGATGTTTTGACCTCGTTGCACAGGACGCAATCACCATCGGGGCGCGTGGAATGCCACTCTTTCCGGACAATTCGCCGATCCGGTCTGGACCCTTGACGGGATGTTTGGTTCAGCAGTTGAATCCCTGCGTACCGCCAACCGCGCTTTCGGAACCACTCAGCGTGGTGCGCGTCACGGGACTGCGCGCACCTCCCCCCACCGCAGGTCAGCCCGAATCCAGCGGACTCCAGCACGGCCGTGGCCGGGTCAGGCCATGGTCGCGCCCCGGGGCCTGAGTTCATCTGTTGAAGCCGCATCATGTGGAGACGGCGACAGCGGGTGAGGCGCGCTCAGTCCACCGTTGCGCCCGGCCGAGGCCGCCGTGCGCCGCCGTTCGGAGAGCTTCCATGGCAGTTTCGCGTCGTACGTTCATCGGAGCCGCGGCGGGCGGGACCGCCGCCGCGGCGCTCAGCACGCTGGGTTCCGCCCCCATCGCGTCCGCGGCCCCCGCGGTCGCGGCCGCCAGCGGGCCCGGAGACGTGGTCGGCAAGATCACGGTCGGCTACCAGGGCTGGTTCGCCTGTGTCGGCGACGGCTCACCGATCAACAGCTGGTGGCACTGGAGTCAGAACGGCGGGCAGGCGCCGTCGCCGTCCAACACGACGATCGTGGCGTGGCCGGACGTCCGCGAGTACACGAAGACGTACCAGACCGGTTACGCGGCGCTCGGGAACGGTCAGCCCGCGACGCTGTTCTCGTCGTACGACCAGCAGACGGTCGACACGCAGTTCCTGTGGATGCAGCAGAACAACATCGACACCGCCGCGCTCCAGCGCTTCAACCCCACCGGCGGCGAGGGGCCCAACCGGGACGCGATGGCGGGCAAGGTGCGCAGCGCCGCCGAGTCGCACGGCCGGAAGTTCTACATCATGTACGACGTCAGCGACTGGACGACCATGCAGTCGGACATCAAGACCGACTGGACCAACAAGATGAAGGCGCACACCGCCTCACCGGCCTACGCCAAGCAGAACGGCAAGCCCGTGGTGTGCATCTGGGGCTTCGGCTTCGCCGACAACCAGCGGCCGTTCACAGCGGCGGCATGTCTCGACGTGCTCAACTGGTTCAAGGCGCAGGGCTGCTACGTGATCGGCGGGGTGCCGACCTGGTGGCGTACCGGCGACCGGGACTCCCGCCCCGGCTTCGCGGACGTCTACCACGCGTTCGACATGCTCAGCCCGTGGATGGTCGGCCGGATCGGCAACGTCGCGGACGCCGACAACTTCTACAACCAGGCGACGGTGCCGGACCTGGCCGAGTGCGCGGCGCACGGCATCGACTACCAGCCGTGCGTGCTGCCCGGCTCGGTCACCGGCCGCCAGCGCGCGCACGGCGACTTCATGTGGCGGCAGTTCTACAACATGTGCCGCGCCGGCGTGCAGGGCATCTACATCTCGATGTTCGACGAGTACAACGAGGGCAACCAGATCGCCAAGACCGCCGAGTCCCAGGCCTTCGTCCCCACCAACTCCGGCTTCCTCGCCCTCGACGAGGACGGCACCGCCTGCTCCTCCGACTACTACCTGCGCCTGACCGGCGACGGCGGCCGCATGCTCAAAGGCCAGATCGCCCTCACCGCCACCCGCCCCACCCAGCCCACGGTCGGCACCTCCCCGGGTGGCGGCACGGGCACGGTGGTGAGCCTGCGGGCGCGCGCCAACGGCGACTACGTCACGGCCGAGAACGGCGGCGCGGCCCCGCTGATCGCCAACCGCACCTCGATCGGGCCGTGGGAGCAGTTCGACCTGCTCGACCTGGGCGGCGGCAATGTCGCGCTGCGGGCGCACGCCAACAACCTGATCGTGTGCGCCGACAACGCGGGAGCCTCGCCGCTCATCGCCAACCGCACCTCGGCGGGGGCCTGGGAGACCTTCCAGCTCGTCCACAACTCCAACGGCACCGTCAGCCTCAAGGCGCAGGTCAACGGCCTGTACGTGACGGCGGAGAACGGCGGGGCCGCCGCACTGGTCGCCAGCCGTACGGCCGTCGGCGGCTGGGAGCAGTTCGACCTCGTCACCGACTGACGCACCTCGCGGCCATGACGGCCGGCCACTGACCCCCCGCGCGGGCACGCGGGGCTTCGGGAGGGCGGGCGGGTCTCCCCGGACGGGCATCCGGGTGACCCGCCCGCCCGTCGAGTGGCGCGGCGGACGCGGCGGGCCCACCGTGGTGGAGTCCGTGTCCGCCCTGGTGGCGGGCGGTTCCGCCACCAGACGAGGAGCGCCATGGCCGACGCCGCGGAGAAGGCCCCGGGGCCGCGGAAACTGGTCCTGGCGGCGATGATCTTCGCGGTCGCGATGACCTTCATCGACCAGACCATCGTCTCGATCGCCGTGCCCGACATCCAGAGCGAGCTGAAGCTCTCCAACACCGGGGTGCAGTGGGTGGTCAACGCCTACCTGCTCGCGCTCGCCGCGCTCTTCGCCTACGGCGGACGGCTCGCCGACACCGTCGGGCACCGCAGGGTCGTGGTGTGGGGGGTGATCGTCTTCGCGACCGCGTCGCTGCTGTGCGGGCTGACGCCGACCGGGAGCGCCGCGCAGGCCTGGATCGTGGTCTTCCGGGCGGTGCAGGGCGCAGGCGGCGCTGTCATGTTCCCCGCCGCGCTGGGCATCGTGGTGCAGACCTTCGCGCTGCGTGAGCGCGGCCGGGCGCTCGCGCTCTTCTTCGGCATCGCGGGCGGTCTCACCGCGATCGGCCCGCTCCTCGGCGGCTATCTCACCGAGTGGACGTGGCGGGCCATCTTCTGGGTGAACATCCCGGTGGCCGTCGTCGCGTTGGTGCTGATCGCGCTGTCCCGGCCGGAGACCGAGCACCGCCCGGCGCCCATGGACTACCGCGGGCTGGTGCTCATCGCGGCGGGCGTGACGCTGAGCGTCTTCGGCTTCCAGCAGGCCGGGATCTGGGGCTGGGGCAACCCCGGCATCGGCCTGTCGATCGCGGCCGGGGCGCTGCTGCTGGTCGTCTTCGCCGTGGTGGAACTGCGGACGGCGGAGCCGCTGATGCAGGTGCGGATCTTCCGGGTGCGGGCGTTCCTGGTGGAGAACGCGGTGCTGGGCGTCGCGATGCTCACGTTCGTCCCGGTCTTCTTCTTCGCCAGCGAGTACGCGCAGATCGCGCTCGGCAAGTCCGCGTCCGAGGCGGGCCTGTACCTGCTGTACTTCTTCCTCGGCTTCGTCGTCGCCTCGCAGATCGGCGGCCGGATGCTGGACACCCGCGGGGCCAGGCGGCCGGTCGCGCTGGGCTGCGCGCTGTCCGCGCTGGGCTTCCTGCTGTGGGCGGGCAAGGCGACCGACCTCGACTTCTCCCACCAGATGTGGCAGGTGATCCTGGCCGGTTTCGGGATGGGCATGATGCTCAGCCCGGCCAGCACGGACGCGGTCAACCGCGCCTCGCGGCTGTCGTACGGCGAGGCGACCGGTATCACCCAGACGGTGCGCAACTACGCGGCCTCGCTGGGCCTCGCGGTGCTGGGCACCGTCTCGGTCACCGAGTTCCGCCGCCACCTGACGCACTCGCTCACCGCGCGCGGGCTGCCGCCGGACCAGGCCGCCGACCAGGCGCGGACCATCGCGCAGGCCCATTCGACGGCGCAGGGCGGCAGCGGCGCGATCCCCGCCTTCGTCCGGACGGACTTCGCCGAGTCGACGCGCACGGTGCTCTACTGCATGGCCGGCGTCATGGCGGTGGCCGCGCTCGTGGCCCACTTCGGGCTGCGGCCGGGGCTCCAGGAGGAGCACCCCGACGACCCGCCACAGGTGACGCCCGACCGCTCCTGAGGCCCCCGGTCTAGACTCTTCTGGCACCGGCCTGTCCGAAACCGACCGGAGGCAGGCCGTCCATGCCCGATCCCGAGGGGTATTCGGCACTTTGATACAGATAGAGTCAGTTACCAAGCGATACCCCGACGGCACCACGGCGGTCGACGGCCTGTCGCTGGAGATCCCGGACGGATCGATCACCGTCCTGGTGGGCCCGTCGGGATGCGGGAAGACCACCACCCTGCGGATGATCAACCGGATGGTCGAGCCGACATCCGGGCGGATCCTGCTGGACGGCGCGGACATACGCGAGCAGCCGGTCAACACGCTGCGCCGGTCCATGGGGTACGTCATCCAGAACGCCGGGCTCTTCCCGCACCGCACCATCGTCGACAACATCGCGACCGTCCCCCGTATGCTCGGCTGGGACCGCGGCCGGGCCCGGGAGCGCGCCCGCGAACTCATGGAGCGCGTCGGCCTCGACGCGGGGCTGGCCAAGCGCTACCCGTACCAGCTCTCCGGCGGCCAGCAGCAGCGCGTCGGCGTGGCCCGCGCGCTCGCCGCCGACCCGCCCGTGCTGCTCATGGACGAGCCGTTCTCCGCGGTCGACCCGATCGTCCGCAAGAGCCTGCAGGGCGAACTGCTGCGGATCCAGGAGGAGCTGGGCAAGACCATCGTCTTCGTCACGCACGACATCGACGAGGCCATCCGCATCGGCGACATGATCGCGGTGCTGCGCACCGGCGGCCTGCTGGCCCAGTTCGCGCGGCCCGACGAGCTGCTCTCCTCCCCCGCCGACGCCTTCGTCGAGGACTTCCTCGGCACCGACCGCGGCATCCGGCGGCTGTCGTTCTTCTCCTCGCAGGAGCTGGAACTGCTCACCGGACCCGTGCTGCCGGCCGGTGCGGACGCCGAGCGCGCCGCCCGCGCCGCCGCGGCCGGTGCGCCGTACGTCCTGCTCACCGACGCCGAGGGCCGCCCGCTGGGCTGGGCCCCCGCGAAGGACGCCGCCACGGCCGCGGGCAAGGGCGCGCGGGAGGAACTGCTGCCGCACGGCAGGCCCTTCGTGGCCGGGCGCGACTCGCTGCGGGACGCGCTGGACTGCGCGGTGCTCTCGCCGACCGGCTGGGCGGTCGCCGTGGACGGCGAGGGCGTGGCCGCCGGTGTGGTCTCGCAGGAGGCCATCGGCGCCGCGATCCGCAGCGCGCACGCGGCCGGAACGGACGGCGGCGGCGCCGACCGGGCCGCCACCACCAAGGCCGGGGCGGCCACATGAGCGGCACGGGGTTCTTCGACATCCCGAGCGACCTCCAGCACTCCTACGCCGGCCTGGTCGGGCTGCACCTCCAGGAGGCGATGATCCCGGTCGGCATCGGGCTGGCCGTCGCCCTGCCGCTCGGGCAGCTGTGCGTGCGCTTCCGCTGGATCTACCCGCCGCTGCTGTGGGTCACCACGGTGCTGTACGCGATCCCGTCGCTGGCCTTCTTCGTCTTCCTGATCGACTACACCGGCGCGACCAGGACCACCGTGATGATCCCGCTGACCGTCTACACTCTGGTGATCCTCGTTCCGGCGATCGTCGACGGCGTCAGATCGGTGCCCGAGGAGACGATGTCGGCGGCCACCGCGATGGGGCTGGGGCCCGTGCAGCGCTACCTCAGGGTGCAACTGCCGCTCGCCGTCCCGGCGATCTTCGCCGGGCTGCGGGTCGCGACCGCCTCCAGCATCAGCCTGGTGAGCGTCGGCGCGATCATCGGCAACCAGGGCGCGCTGGGCAACCTGCTGCAGGACGCGATCCTCTACCACCGCTCCAACCTGGCGCTGAACTCGGTGCTGTCCATCGCGGTGCTGTCGGTGATCATGGACGTCGTGCTGGTGCTGCTGCGCACCGCGCTGACCCCGTGGCTGCCGCGCGGCGGGCGCGCCGCGGGCCGGGCGGCGCGGGCAGCCGCCGTGGAACCGGCGGCCGAGGCCGCGCGGGCGGAGGCCGCCTCATGAGCCTCTTCCACTTCATCAGCGACTTCTTCCGGGACGGCGCCAACTGGCACGGCGCGTACGGCATCCCGCACCGGCTGCTGGAGCACCTCCAGTACACCTTCACCGCGCTCGGCATCGCCGCCGCCCTCGCGCTGCCCGTCGGCCTGGTGACCGGCCACACCGGGCGCGGCGGCAACGCGCTGGCGCTCATCGCCACCGCGGCCCGGGCGCTGCCCAGTTACGGCCTGCTGGTGCTGATGTTCTTCTGGCTGGGCCTGGGCCTGACCCCGGTGATGATCCCGCTGGTCGCGCTGGCCGTGCCGCCGATCCTGGTCACCACCTACGAGGCGATGCGCACCGTGGACCCCGCGCCGGTCGACGCCGCGCGCGGGATGGGCATGGGGCCGGCCGCGGTGCTCTTCCAGGTCGAACTGCCCATGGCGCTGCCGCTGGTGCTCAGCGGGCTGCGCTCGGCGGCGATCCAGGTGGTCTCGACCACCGCGATCGCCGCGACGGTCTCGCTCGGCGGCCTGGGGCGGTTCGTCGTGGACGGCCTCTACCAGTACAACTACCGGATCGTGGTGGGCGGGGCGACGCTCATCGCGGCCCTCGCGCTCGCCATGATCGGGCTGTTCTGGCTGGTCGGACGCGTGGTCGTGTCCCCCGGCGTACGGCGCGGCCGGTGACCGGACCGTATCCCGGGACGGTGCCCGAGCGCGCCGTCCGATGTCCCGTCGGGCGCGGGCGGCGCGTTCCGCGCCCGGCGGGCATCGATGCCAATCGGTGACCCTGGCGGCCTTGACTGCCTTTGCGGCCGCTGGATTGGATCATTCGGTGTACGGAACCGACGTTGCAAAAACAGCTGAACGCCATCCGAACCCTCACCCCCGGAAGCGGGAATCGTGACTTCACCTACGCAGCGCAGCAGCACAGGCCCTCGACACCTCCGAGTGACGGCGATCCTCATCGCCGCGACCACGGCCGCGGCGCTCCTCGCGGGCTGTAGCGACTCCTCCTCGTCCGACTCCGACCCGCTGAAGCCCGCGGCGCCGCCCGCGTCCGGCACCGGCAAGGACAAGGACCCGCTGGCGGGCAAGGCGCCGCAGAACGGCACGGTGGTCGTCGGGTCCAACAACTTCGCCGAGAGCGTCCTGCTGATGGACCTGTACGGCGAGGCGCTCAAGGCCAAGGGCGTCAACGTGCAGTACAAGCCGAACATCGGCACCCGCGAGATCACCTACGGGCTGGTCAAGAACGGCAGCGTGAGCGTGCTGCCGGAGTTCAACGGCTCGCTGCTGTCCTACCTGGACAAGACCGCCACGCCGACCACCCCGGAGGCGGCGACCGCGGCGATCGAGGCCAAGCTCGACCCGTCGCTGACGATGCTGGACCCGGCGCCGGCCGAGGACAAGGACTCGCTGACGGTCAACAAGGAGACCGCCGCGAAGTACCACCTGACGTCGCAGTCCACGATCGCGGACCTGGCCAAGTACGGCAAGGAGATCGTGGTGGGCGGCTCGCCGGAGTTCCAGACCCGGCAGCAGGGCCTGGTGGGCCTGAAGTCGCAGTACGGGCTGGACCCGAAGTCGTTCAAGCCGCTGGACGCGGGCGGCCCCATCACCGTCCAGGCGCTGAAGTCGAACGGTGTGCAGGCCGCCGACGTGTTCACCACGGACGCGTCGATCACCCGTGAGCACTTCGTGACGCTCCAGGACCCGAAGAAGCTCTTCGGGATCGCCAACGTCCAGCCCATGGTGTCCAAGACCGCCCTGACGCCGGAGGCCGTCGCGGCGCTCAACGCGGTGTCGGCCAAGCTCGACACCAAGTCGCTGCTCGACATGGACGCCCAGGTGCAGAACGACAAGAAGGACCCGCTCGACGTGGCCAAGGCCTGGCTGAAGTCGGTCGGCCTGGGCTGAGCCCCGATACGTACGCGCCCGGTCCGCAGCGCCGCGGACCGGGCGCGTACGTGTGTGCCCCCGGGCGTGTCCTACGAGCGGCGGCGGGGCTTGCCGCGGCGCGGCGCCGCGGACGTCCGGGCGCCCTTGCCCGCGGACGTGCGGGCCGATCCCGGCTTGGCCGGCTTCTTGCGCCCCGCGCCCGAGCCCCCGCCGGTGGCGGCCTTCGCGGGCGCGGCCTGCTCCGCGGCGGCGCGGCGGCCGCGGGTGCTGTTGGCGGTGCGGCCGCGGACGATCCCGATGAAGTCGTCGACGAGGTCGGTCGTCGCGTCCTCCCGCCAGGACAGCGCCACCTGCGACTGGGGCGCGTCGGCGACCGTGCGGTAGGTGAGGTCCCGGCGGTGGTGCAGCCGGGCCAGCGACTGCGGGACGACCAGCACGCCCACCCCGGCGGCGACCAGCTCGACGGCGTCCGCGGTGGTCGCCGGGCGCTCCAGCGCGGGGCGGCCGGGCGGGCGCTCCCAGCCGAGGGTGTCGTCGACGGGGTGCAGCACCAGTTCGTCGGCGAGGTCGGCGAGCGCGATCTCCTCGGCGGCGGCCACGAAGTGGTCCTTGGGGACGATCACCACGGTGGTCTCGGTGTAGAGCGGGATCGCGCTGAGGTCGGTGCGGTCGACCGGCAGCCGCAGCAGTCCGGCGTCGGCGCCGCGGGCCCGCAGCAGCCCCGCCGCCTCCACGGGCGGCACCGCGACCAGTTCCAGCGGGACGTCCGGCAGCCGCTCCGCCCAGATCCGCACCCACTTGGACGGCGTCACACCCGGGACGTACGCGAGCCGGAAGACCGGCCCCGCGGGCGGCGCGGACGCGTCAGGGCCCTCGGTGGTGTCGGGGCCCTCGGTGGTGTCGGGGTTCTGGTGCGTCTCTTGCGTGCCGGTCACCTCGCAAGGCTATCGGCGACGGTCGGGGGCGGCACACGCGGTCGTTACCCTTGTGGGCATGACGTCGCAGAAATCCGTCCAGACGATGAAGCCCGCCACGGCGGCCAAGAAGCTGGGCGTGTACCTCCCGGCCACCCCCGCGCAGTTCCAGGAGGGTGTCGTCTCCCGGAAGGAGCTGGACGCGCTCCAGGCCGACCCGCCGCAGTGGCTGCGCGACCTGCGGCGCGACGGACCGCACCCGCGCCCGGTCGTGGCCGCGAAGCTCGGTGTGTCCATCGCGGGCCTGGC
The DNA here is from genome assembly GCF_044332905.1 of Streptomyces sp. NPDC021224. NCBI lineage: Bacteria > Bacillati > Actinomycetota > Actinomycetes > Kitasatosporales > Streptomycetaceae > Streptomyces > Streptomyces sp. NPDC021224. The sequence goes on from NZ_JBIRPW010000007.1 coordinate 328,083, forward strand.
CCGCGGGGGTGTCACCGAGGCGCTCACCACGGAGCAGGTCGAGGCGCTGAAGCAGGAGAGCCCGGTGTGGCTGGAGAAGGAGCGCGCCACGCAGGCCGAGGTGCGCAAGGAGGCGGTCCGGCTGAAGGAGAAGCGCGCGGCGGAGGACCGTCCCGCCCGCTGACCGCGGCACACGGCCGAGGGCCCGCCCCGGAAGGGGGCGGGCCCTCGTGCGTTGGCCGGGGCACGTCCCGGCGGTGCGGGGCGGGTCAGCCCCACTGGCCGGGCTGGTAGTCCCCGGCGGGCTGGCGGGTCAGGACGTTCAGCCGGTTGTAGACGTTGATCACGCCGATCAGGCACACCAGCGCGGTCAGCTGCTCCTCGTCGTAGTGCTGGGCGGCCTGCGCCCACACGTCGTCGGGGACACCGGCGGCGTCGGCGAGCCGGGTGCCGGCCTCGGTCAGCGCGAGGGCGGCGCGTTCGGCCTCGGTGAAGACCGTGGCCTCCCGCCAGGCGGCGACCAGGGCCAGCCGCACCACGCTCTCCCCCGCGGCCGCCGCGTCCTTGGTGTGCATGTCCAGGCAGGCGCCGCAGCCGTTGATCTGGCTGGCGCGGATCTTGACCAGCTCCTGCGTGGCGGCGGGCAGCGAGGAGTCGGTGACGGCCTTGCCCGCGGAGTTGACGTACTTCGCGACCTTGGCGCCGACGGGGTTGGTGTAGTAGCTCAGACGGGCGTCCATGACGGTCTCCTTGCGGTGGTGGCCCCCGGGGGGGCTTGCACTGCACTGACTCCCGGGCCGGGCCGGATGTGACCGCCGGGCGCGGCGCGCGGCGGTGATCCGCGTCACCCCGCCGTTGAGGCGCGGGCGGCGGCGCGGGAGGTCCGCAGCCGCTGGGCGACGAGCGCGAGGACGCCGAAGGCGATCACGGCGGAGCTGTAGACGACCGCGGTGCGGTGCAGGCCGACGTCGGTGGTGGCGAAGCCCGCGATGACGGCGGGGATGCTGAAGGCCAGGTAGGAGATGACGAAGGCGACGGCGAACAGCTCGCCGCGCTCGGCCGGGGCGGCGATCCGGGCCAGCGTGCCGAAGCTCGCCAGTCCCGCGGCCCCGAAGCCGACCCCGGCCAGAGCGGTGCCGAGCGCCGCCGCGGTCACCGAGTCCGCCTCCACACCGGCCAGGCCGACGCCCGTGCCCAGCGCCAGCAGGCTCGCGCCCAGGGCGAGGGTGCGCTCGGTCGGCCAGGGCCGCAGCACGAAAGCCGTCACGGACGCGGGCGCGCACAGCAGGGTGACGACCAGGCCGCCGATGACGTGGCTCGACAGGCCGAACAGCCCCGCGGCGACCGAGGGCCCGAGGGCGAGGTAGAGCCCGCCGAGCGCCCAGCTCGCGACCAGGATCGGCACCAGCGCGAGCAGGTCGGCCCGCAGCCGGGGCGCGACGCCGAGCCGCGGCTGGAGCGAGCGTACGGCGCCGGGGCGGCGCTGCGAGGTCTCCGGCAGCAGGGCCGCGACGAGTGCGGCGACGGCCAGTCCGGCCAGCAGCAGCACGTAGACCAGCCGCGTCGGGTGCGGCCCGTACTGCACCAGGAAGCCGCAGCCGAGCGAGCCCACGGCGAGTCCGAAGGAGGGGGCGGCGCCGCTGACCACGCCCGCGCGGTGCGGCGCGTGCGACGGGTTGAGGTCGACCAGGGCAGCGCCGAGCGTCGTCATGGCGCCGCCGGTGGCGACGCCCTGCACGAAGCGGGCGGTGAGCAGGAGGGACACGTCACCGGCGGTGATGAAGAGCAGCATCGCCACCGCTTCCAGCGCGATGGCGGCGAGCAGCACGGGGCGGCGTCCGACGTGGTCGGACAGCGCCCCCAGGACGAGCAGCGCGCCGATCATGCCGACCACGTACACCGCGAAGACGGTGGTCAGCATGGTCGCGGAGAAGCCCCAGGCGTGCTGGTAGACGACGTAGAGCGGGGAGGGCGCGCTGGAGGCGGCCATGAAGAGGACGAAGATCGCGGCTATGGCGGCGAAGGCGGCGCCACGGCCGAGGCCGCGCCGCCGGGCCGGGCGGAGCGCCGTGGAGGATCTGCTCGTGGCGGGCGGTGCGGCGGGTCCGGGCTCCTGGGAGTTCGGCGCGACGGTCATGGATCTCTCCGGTTGCAGTGATCATTGCGTTAGTGACTCCTGGGCTAACGCAATGACCAGTGCGATAATTTCCGTATGACCGAAGCAGCCCAGCGGCGCCCCGGCGGCCGGTCGGCCCGGGTCCGGGCCGCCGTCCACCGTGCCGTCGCCGAACTGGTCGCCGCCGAACCGGCGGAGCCGCTGACCGTCCCACTGGTCGCCGCCCGCGCGGGCGTCCACCCCACCACCGTCTACCGGCGCTGGGGGTCGGTCGCGCACCTGCTGGCCGACGTCGCCACCAGCCGCTTCAGCGGCGACGTGGTGGTGCCCGACACCGGCACGCTGGCCGGCGACCTGGAGCGCTGGATGGCCGATGTGGCCACCGACCTCGCCGACCCCGACGTGCTCGCCCTGATGCGCGCCACGATCGGCTCCGGCCCCGAGGGCGGCTGCGCGTGCGCCGCCGACCGGCACGAGCAGCTCGCGGCGATCATCGGCCGCGAGCGTGCCCGCGGCGGGGCCGTCCCCGACGTGGAGCGGGCCGTCGACATGCTGCTCGGCCCGCTCTACTACCGGGCCGTCTTCAGCAGCCGGCCCGCCTCCGGCGACTGGGCCCGCGACTTGGTGGGCGCCCTGCTCGCGAGCTGCGACCGGGGCGCGGCGCCCGCGGCCTGACGGCATCGGCCGCCGGGAGCGCGGCTCAGGCGCGGAAGTAGTGGCCCTCGTCCAGGTCGGCCAGCAGGCCGGGCCCGGTCGGGTGCCAGCCCAGCAGCTCCTGGGTGAGCTCGCTGGAGGCCGGGGCGTCCAGCCCGGCGAAGCCGGCCATCCAGCCGAAGTGTTCCCCCGCGTCCTCGGGCGCGACGGAGGTGACCGGCACCCCGAGGTGGCGGCCGATCGTCCCGGCGATCTCCCGGAAGGGCACGCCCTCCTCGGCGACGGCGTGCAGCACCGATCCCGCCGGGGCCTTGTCCACCGCGAGGGCGAACAGCTTCGCGGCGTCGGAGCGGTGGACGGCGGGCCAGCGGTTGGCGCCCTCGCCGATGTAGCCGGCCGACCCCTTCTCCCGGGCGAAGGCGATCAGGCTCGCCAGGAAGCCGTGGTCGCCGTCGCCGTGGGCGGTCGGCGAGATCCGGACGACCGACGAGCGCACACCGCGCGAGGCGAGCGCGAGCACGGCCCCCGCGGTGGTCCCGCGGATGGAGAACGGGGTGCCGTCGCTCTGCGGCATGTCCCGCTCGGTCGCGAGGCGGCCCGGTTTGAGGCCCGCCACGCCGGAGGCGAGCACCAGCGGGCGGTCGCTGCCGGCGAGCGCCTCGCCGAGCGCGTCGACGGCCCGGCGGTCGGCCTCGGCGGCTTCCTGGAAGCTGCCGGAGAAGGCGATGTCGTGCTTGAAGGCGAGGTGGATCACCCCGTCGGACGCGGCGGCGGCGTCCCGCAGGACGTCGAGGTCGTCGACCGTGCCCCGGACGACGTCCGCGCCGGCCGCGGTCAGCGCCGCGGCGGAGGCGTCGGAACGGGCGAGGCCGGTGACCTGGTGGCCGGCGGCGATCAGCTCGGGCACGGTGGCGGCGCCGATCCAGCCGGAGGCACCGGTGACGAAGTAGCGCATGGAGAGGACCCCAGACATTCGATAGGTGATGTCAGTTGCTGTCATCGACACTAACACTCGATGTCAGCGACTGCCATCACGGTAAAATCCAGCCATGGGCAGATGGGAGCCGGACACACCCGGCCGGCTGGCGAAGGCGGCGCTGGACCTCTACAGCGAGCGCGGCTACGAGCAGACGACCGTCGCGGAGATAGCGGGCCGCGCCGGGCTGACGGAGCGGACGTACTTCCGGCACTACGCCGACAAGCGCGAGGTGCTGTTCGCGGGCAGCGCCGTGCTCCAGGAGGTGTTCGTGACGGCGGTCGCGGGCGCCCCGGACGGCGCGGGGCCGCTCCGGGCCGTGGCGGCGGGACTCGACGCGGCGACCGCGATGTTCGCCGACCGCCGGGACTTCGCGTGCAAGCGGCAGGCGGTGGTCATGGCCAACGCCGACCTGCTGGAGCGCGAGCTGATCAAGCTCGCGACACTGTCGGCCGCGCTCTCCGCCGCCCTGCGCGAGCGCGGCGTGCCCGAGCCCGCAGCGACGGTGGCCGCGGAGGCGGGCGTCGCCGTCTTCAAGGTCGGCTTCGAGCGCTGGGTCGCCCCCGACGAGACCCGCGGCCTGCCGGAGCTGGTGCGCGGCACGCTGGACACGCTGGCCGGGGTCGTCGTGGAGGACCGCGGCCACTGACCGCGGGCGGCCCGGGTCGGGGCCGGGTCAGGGCCGGGTCAGGGCCGGGTCCGCCCCGGCGGGCGGTCGAAGCGGAAGGCCCCGCCGCCGCTGCCCAGTTGCAGCCACAGGTGGTGGGGCTGCTCCACGAAGCGCAGGGCGACGACGCCGCAGCCGGGGCAGCGGCCGGTGAGGCCGGGGTCCGGGCCGTAGAGGTGGAGCTGCGCCATCGTGCCGGTGAGCCCGCAGTTCGGGCAGCTCCGCCACGCCGTGGTGGGGTCGGCGGCGAGGACCGCCGACAGAGGGCCCGCCAGGGCGTTGCCGTCGAGCCGGGTGAATGCGTCGTTCATGGCCTGTGCTCCTCCGGGTCTGCCGGGTGGTGCCGGTCGGGGGTCATCCGAAGCGTTCGGTCCTGATCGTCCCGGGCGGGTGGCCGCCGTCGACGAGCAGTTCCGCGGCGCGCTCGACGAAACCGGTGGGCCCGCACACGAAGCACCGGAGGTCGCCGAGGTCCGCGCCGAGGGCGGTCACCAGGTCGCCGGCCCCGATGCGGGCGGCCGGCCGGCCGTCGGGCGACCTGCGGGTGTGGACGTAGGTGACGCCCAGCCCGCGCTGCTGCGCGGCGGCCAGCTCGTCGCGGTACCAGACCTGGTCCGGGTCGCGGACGGAGTAGGTCAGATGCATGGGAACGGCGGCGGCGCCCGCGTAGTTGGCGCGCACCATCGCCATCAGCGGGACGATCCCGCATCCGCCCGCGGCGAGCAGCACGGGGCCCTCCTGCCGCGGGTCCCACCGGAACCAGCCGCCGAGCGGACCCCTGACCTCGACGTCCGCGCCGACCGGCAGGTCGTGGACGAGGTACGCGGAGACCTCGCCGTCGGGCACGTCCTGGACCCCCAGCTCGATGCGCGCGCCGTCCGCCGGAGCGGCCAGCGAGTAGCTGCGCACCGCCTGGTAGCCGTCGTCGGCCGTCAGCCGGACGTCCACGTGCTGCCCGGGGAGGTGGCCCGGCCAGGACGGTGTGTCGAGGAGCAGCGTGAATCCGCTCGGCGTCTGGGCGTGGCGTGCGGTGAGACGGGCCCGGCGCCAGCCGTCCGCGGTCAGTCGTTCCATGTGCGCTGTTCCCGCCAGGGGTCACCGTAGTTGTGGTAGCCGGCGGACTCCCAGAAACCCGGCTCGTCGGTGTGGGACAGGGCCAGGCCGTTGACCCACTTGGCGGACTTCCAGAAGTACAGGTGCGGGATCAGCAGGCGGGCGGGACCGCCGTGGTCGGGCGCGAGGTCGTAGCCGTCGAAGGAATGGACGAGCCACGCCTTGCCGCCGGTGATGTCCGCCAGCGGGAAGTTGGCCGTGTAGCCGCCGTAGCACCGCGCCTGCGCGAATTCCGCGCGTGTCTCCACGCCGTCGAGGAAGGCGTCCAGCGGGACGCCGCGCCAGGCGGTCGCGAACTTCGACCACCGGGTGACGCAGTGGATGTCCACGGTCGGCTCCTCCTGGGGCAGGGCCGTCATGGCCTTCCAGTCCCAGGTCCGGGATGCGCCGGTCTCCGTCGTGACGGTGAAGGTCCACGCGTCCCGCTCGACGCGCGGGGTCGGCCCGGCCGACAGGACGGGAAAGGACTCGGTCGGGTACTGCCCCGGCGGCAGCACGCCGTCGAAGCGGTGCCGCCGTCCGTGGAAACCGGGTGAGAGTCGTGTCATGATCATCTGCCTCGTGGGAAGGACGCGGGGTGCTCCGCCGGGCGCGGGCGGTCCGGTGCGCGCGGACCGGGCGGCCCCGGCGGGGCCCGGCGCGGCGCGCTCACCAGATCCGCCCGCCGATCGTGCGGCCCGCCCAGGCCAGCAGGACACCGGCCACCACGGTCGTACCGAGGTAGCACGCGGCGAGTACGGCCGTACGGGCGCGCAGGAAGCCGGTCGTCTCCCAGGCCAGGGTGGACCAGGTGGACAGCGCGCCGCAGAAGCCGACCGCGACGACCGACTGGATCCACGCCTGGGGCACCCGCATCTGGAGCGCGATGCCGAGCAGGAGGCAGGCGGCGCTGTTGACGGCGAACGTGCCCACGGGAAAAGGCCGCGCCGTGGTCGACTTCGCCAGCACGCCCGCCCAGTAGCGCACCGGCGACGCCACGAAGGCACCCAGCGCGAGCCATCCCCAGTCCGCGCCGTTCACCGGCCCGCCGCCGCGTGAGCGGGCACCGTCCGCACCATCCGCACCGTCAGCGCGCGGCCCCCGGCGCACGCGAGGAGCGCGCCCACCACAGTGGCCGCGGCGTACAGCACCCCGAGCCCGGCGTGGCCGTGGGACAGCAGCCGCTGGGTGTCGGCCGCGTAGGAGGAGAAGGTGGTGAAGCCGCCGAGGAAGCCGCTGCCGAGCACCGGGCCCGCCCACATCGGGGACGCGGGCCTGCGGTGCAGCGCCGCCATCAGCACGCCCATGGCGGCGCAGCCGGCGAGGTTGACCGAGAAGGTGATCCACGGGAAGCCGTTCGCGGCGTCCGTGCCGAGCTGCCCGACCCCGGCCCGGGCGAGGGCGCCCGTCGCGCCGCCGCCCGCGACGAGCACGGTCATCCACACCGCGTGCAGACCGGCTGCGGTCGGGTGCGGGAAGAGCCGGTGGAAGAGCGCCGCGTCCGCCGGAACGGCTGCCACGGTCTCGGCTGCGTCGGCCATGTCGGTCCGCCCTTCGCAAGGGTGCGCGCACGGAGCGCGGGGCACCCGGCGCGGGCCGCCTGTCGTACCGCCGCGTGGTTCTCCCTCCTCAAGGGTGGGGCAACCGGGGACATCCGCAACACGAGGCCGCAACGGGCGGCGGCGCCGCGGAGGCCGAGCGGGAACTCGGCGCCGGCTGCCGGACAGCCGGGTGCTCAGCGGCGCCCCCGCACGGCCGGGCGGGCCCTCGGCGGCGCCCCCGCACGGCCGTGCGGCTCTCACCGCGGCGGCCGCACGTCCGAATCCCCACCGGCGGCTGTCGCACGTACGGCCGGTCCTCAGCGGCGCCCACCGCCCGGCCCGGCACGGGCGCGGACCGCCGGGGGCCGCGTGCCCGGTTCGCCGCCTCCGGTCAGGCGTCGCCGGTGGCCGCGCCGCCCGCGAGGGCGAGCCGGAGGGTCTGCGTGCCGAGGTGGGTGTCGCCCAGCGAGCAGAGCAGCGGGCCGCCCCTGGCGTGCAGTTCGAGCCGCCACACGCGCTGGACGGTGCCGCCCTGGCCGATCGTGGAGGTGTGGATCCGCTCGACGACGCGGACGTCCGGCCACGGCAGGACGGCGAACCCCTCCGGACGGGACGGGTCCGGCGATCGCGCGGGCGGGTAGCCGATGACGAGGCCGCCGTCGAAGAGGTGCAGCCGCGGGACGCGGGACGCGCGCCGCCGCTCGTAGCCGAAGGCGAGCACGGGGACGGCGACCCCGGCCATGACCAGCGTGGCGCCGACGGACGCCGCGACCGGGCCGAAGGGCCCGGCGAGCAGGCCGATGCCCGAGGGCAGCAGGGCCACCGCGAGCGCGATGCCCGCGCAGCCCGCGTCACCGCCGCCCAGGGCCACGCTCCCGTGCGCGGCGCCGAAGCCGTGCTGCTCGGCGAGCCGGACCACCTCGCGCCGGGTGGCCGGTCCGTTCGTCCCGTCGAGTGCGCTCTCGTCCGCCGTGTCCGTCACCGCCCCGTCCCTCCGTGTGTGTCCGGTGCCAGGTGCCCGCTGAGACGGCGCCCGCCGCACCCGCGGTTCCCGTCCGCGCGCGCCACTGCCGCCGCCCGATCGGGCGGCGGCAGTGGCGCGCGCGTGCAGTGGCGTGAAATGGCCACACCTGACCGCGACATAGTCAACACTGTGACTAGTCACCTTCATGACTATCGAGAAGAGGCCCCCAGCCAGGGCTTCACAGGGGAGGTACGCCCGTGGCCACCGCAGAGCGCTTCCGCGCCGCCGTCGAGAACCGGGAACTTGCCGCGCTCGACGCCCTCTTCACCGACGACATCCGCCTCTACAGTCCCGTCAAGTTCCGGCCGTTCGAAGGACGGCGGCTGGTGACCGGGCTCTTCGGGGTGCTCTACCGGACCTTCGAGGACGTCCACTACGGCGGCCGGCTCGACGGAGCCGCGGAACGCGGCGTGGACGGGGCGCGCGCCACCGCCACCGCGCTGCCCTTCCAGGCGACCGTCAAGGGCCGCCAGATCCACGGCATCGACCTGCTGCACTTCGACGGCGCCCGGCGGATCACGGAGATCACCGTGCTGATCCGCCCGCAGTCCGCGGTGCTGATCGTGGCCGAGGCGATCCACGCGGGACTGCTCGCGGACGGGCTGCTGCCCGCGCCGGTGCCCGCCGAGCGCTGAGGTCCGACGGGCACCGGGACGTCGCGGCCGCGGCGCGGGACCGGGTCAGCGGGCCGCCGGCTCGTGGGAGGCGGACTTCTCGTTGGCGGCGGCGTCCACCGTCGCCATCCGGAGCAGCTGCCTGCCCAGGTCCAGCAGCGCGCGCCCGGCGGCGTACTCGTCGCCGATCTCGGGGGCGGGCGGGTCGCCCGGGTTGCGCTGCGCGGTGGTCTGCGTGCGCAAGGTGCGCTCACCGGTGTCGAGGGCGGCCTCGACGGTGGTGGCGTCCTTGCTCTCCTCGGCGATCTCCAGGTTGAGGGTCCAGGACTTGGTGCGCGTCTTCGGCGCCGTCTGCTGCTGCATCACGAGACCGTCCCATCCGTGTCCGATTGCGTGCCGGACCCGGCCTCCGTACCGCACATGCCGAACCGGTCGGTCGCGCGCGTGCCGCGTCCGGCCCCCTTGTGCCCGCTCGCCTACCCCGTGCGCCCGCCCGCAAACGCGTCCGGCCCGTACGGCGTGGTTGACTGCGCGGGTGACCGAATACGACGTCCTGCGGGTCTTCTGCGGAGCCGACGGGCAGCACGGCAACGAGCTGGCCGTCGTCCGCGACGGCTCCGCGCTGCCCGACCCCCTCGACCGGCTGCGGCTCGCCGCCAAGCTGGGCTTCAGCGAGACCGTCTTCGTCGACGACCCCGAGCGCGGCGTCCTCGACATCTGCACCCCCACCCTGCGGCTGCCCTTCGCGGGGTACCCGTGCGTCGGCACGGGCTGGCTGCTCGACCTGCCGGAGCTGGTGACGCCCGCGGGCGTGGTGGGCGTCCGGCTGGACGGGGAGTTCTGCTGGATCGAGGCGCTGCCGGCCTGGGCACCGCCGCGCACCCTGCTCCAGTACGGCTCGGCGGCCGAGGTGGACGCGCTGGAGGTGCCGCCGCCCGGCGAGTGGATCTACGCGTGGGCCTGGCAGGACAAGGCCGCGGGCCGGATAAGGGCGCGGGCGTTCCCGGGCCGGAACGACGGGATCGACGAGGACGAGGCGACCGGCGCCGCCGCGCTGCTGCTCACCGCCCGGCTGGGGCGGGCACTGAACATCACGCAGGGCCGCGGCTCGCAGATCATGACCGCGCCGCTCCCGGGCGGCGCCGTGGAGATCGGCGGCCGGGTGCGGCTGGACGGCCAGGAGGCGCTCTGACCCGTCATTTCCGGCCGAAGAACGCGTGAGGGCCCCCGGCGGCGCGCCGGGGGCCCTCACGGGTGCCCCGCCGGGCGGCGGGGCGTGGTCGAGACCGGTCAGTCGACGATGCCGGATTCGGTGATGACGACCTTCGCGGACGGCGTGCCGCTGCGCGAGCCCTTGCCCTCGATCGTCTTGACGAGCTCCTGGCCCTCGACGACCTCGCCGAAGACGACGTGCTTGCCGTCCAGCCAGTCGGTCACGACGGTGGTGACGAAGAACTGCGAGCCGTTGCTGTTCGGCCCGGCGTTCGCCATCGAGAGCAGGAACGGGCGGTCGTGCTTGAGCTGGAAGTTCTCGTCCTGGAACTTCTCGCCGTAGATGCTCTTGCCGCCGCGGCCGTCACCGGAGGTGAAGTCGCCGCCCTGGAGCATGAAGGCCGGGATGATCCGGTGGAAGGCGGAGCCCGCGTACCCGAAGCCGTGCTCGCCGGTGGCCAGCTCACGGAAGTTCTGGGCGGTCCTGGGCACCACGTCGTCGAAGAGCCGGAAGACGATGCGTCCGGAGGGTGCGCCGTCGATCGAGATGTCGAAGTACACATTGTTCATGGTCCCCATCCTCGCATCCCCGGCCGCGCCGCTCATGCGCCGGGGCCGGTGGCGGGTGTCCGGAATTCCGACATGGCGGCAGATGCCCTGATCTCACGCCCGTCTGCCGACGTGACCGCACGAATACGGTTTTCGGCGGGACCGCACATCACGGGCGCAGACTCTGCACACACATCCGGTGGACCGTTCACCGCACTTCCGGAAGGCACGTTTGTGCGCAGAGGTGTTCGACGCGCAACGCGGCTCCCGCGGTGCCCGTGCGCGGTGTGCGAATTCCCAGGGGAAAGCCGTGTGAAGAATTCGTCGGCATCCGGTGAGCGGATCCGGCACACCGCCGCCACCTGCACCGATCCCCGCACGGTCGCGGGTGGCCGGGTCGGCGCGGACGTGATTGCATCGTGCGCCATGCGGCGGTCGACCCGATCCGCCGCGTAATTCCCCGGCACCAGGCGGGCGTTGGGATCGCCCTGCCCTGATAACGGCGTCCATCCGGTCGACGGGGTTTTCGAAACAATGGGCTGACGAAGGGAACAACCAGCCATGCGCAAGGACACCACCCCGCAGGTCGAGACCCGTGAGATTGCCGACAGCGAGCTGGACGGCGTCTCCGGCGGCATTCTGGGCCCGGTTCTCGACACCGTCTGGACGGTCGACTCCATGCTGCCGACCGTCTCCGACGTCGCGGGTCTGGCCACCTCGGCGACCGGCCTGGACGTCGCGCCGCTGACCGGCCTCACCGCCGGTCTGTGACCGCACGCGCGTGACCGGCGGGCACTGACCGCAGGACACGGCCGGCGGACGGGCGCGGCAGCGCGCGGCCGGCGGACAGGGATCGACCGTGGACCCCGGGGCCTGACATCCCGGGGTCCACGGCGCTGCCAGGGACCGCCCCGGAACCGCCGGGGCGCGAGGGAGAAAGGGACAGGGGCGGGTGGAATTCCGGCAGAAGGCACTGGCGCGGCTGCGCTCCCCGGAGGAGCTGGACCTGCCGGTGCGGCTCGCCCGGCCGCAGGGGCTGCCCGCGCTGGCCGTCGCCCTGGTGGTGCTGGCCGCCGCGGCGGTGTGGGCGGTGGGCGGCTCGGTGACCTCCCGTACGACGCTGCCGGGCGTGCTCACCCGGGGCCGCGGCGGCTATGTGCTGCAGAGCCCGCTCGCGGGCCAGGTGGTGGACGTACGGGCCCGGGTCGGCGACCTGCTGGCGGCCGGCGCCCCGCTGCTGGACGTGCGCACCGCACGGGGGACGCAGGCCGTGCGGATGGTCGCGGGCGGGCGGCTGACCGCGCTGCCCGCCGGGATCGGCACGGTGGTCGCCGCGGGCACGCAGGTCGCCGGTGTGGAGCTGGCCACGTCGCCGGACGACCCGCTGGAGGCGGTGCTCTACGCGGCGGGCGGTACGGCGGTGCCGGTGGGGGCGCGGGTGGAGCTGACGGTGGAATCGGTGCCCGCGGACCGCTACGGGGTGCTGCGCGGCACGGTCGCGGCGGTCGGCCGCGAGCCGCAGAGTGCCGGACAGATCGCGGGCTTCCTCGGTGACGCCCGGCTCGGCGCCGCCTTCGCCGCGCACGGCGCGCCGCTGGCCGTGACCGTACGGCTGGACCGGGCCGCGGGCAGCGCGAGCGGCTACCGCTGGTCGCGCGGCGGCCCGCCCTTCCGCCCGGCCTCGCTCACCCCGGTCAGCGGCTCGGTGCTGCTGCCCGCGCAGCGGCCCGTCGACTGGCTGCTGCCGTGAGCGCCCGGCACACCGGCCGGGGCGCGTCCCCGGCGGCGCGGAGCGGACGGCACCGGCCCCGCGCGGCCGTGCCGGACGCGGTCCGCGGGCGCGGCGGGCGGCGGGCGCGCACACCCGTGGTGCTCCAGATGGAGGCCGTGGAGTGCGGGGCGGCCGCGCTCGCGACGGTGCTGGCCCACCACGGGCGGCACGTGCCGCTGGAGGAGCTGCGGGTGGCCTGCGGGGTCTCCCGCGACGGCTCGCGCGCGAGCAACCTGCTCAAGGCCGCCCGCGGCCACGGCCTGACCGCCAAGGGCATGCAGATGGAGCCCGCCGCGCTGGCCGGGACCCGGCCGCCCGCCGTGCTGTTCTGGGAGTTCAACCACTACGTCGTCTACGAGGGCACCGGGCGGCGCCTCGGGCGGCGCGGGGTGCACCTCAACGACCCCGCGCGCGGGCGCCGTTTCGTCACCGCCGAGGAGTTCGACGCCGCCTTCACCGGGGTGGCGCTGACCTTCGAACCCGGCGCCGGCTTCACCCGCACACCCCGCCCGCCGGGCTTCGTCCGCGGCCTCCCGGCCCGGCTGCGCGGCGCCTCGGCGACGACGGCCGCCGCGGTGCTCGCCGGTTTCCTGCTGGTGCTGACGGGGGCGGCCGCGCCCGCGCTGAGCCGTACCTACATCGACACCTTCCTGCTCGGCGGGCAGACCTCGCTGCTGGGCACGCTCCTGACGGCCATGGGCACGCTGGTGGCCCTGACGGCGCTGCTGACGTGGGTGCAGCAGGCGAACCTGCTGCGCGGCCGGATCGCGTCCGCGACGCTCGGCAGCGCGCGCTTCATGCGGCACCTGCTGCGGCTGCCGGTGCGCTTCTTCGCCCAGCGCAGCCCCGCCGACCTGGTGCAGCGCCTCCAGTCGCACGACACCGTCGCCGAGACACTGGCCCGCGACCTCGCGGCGGCCGGGGTGGACGCGGTCGTGGTGCTGCTCTACGCGGCGCTGCTGTGGACGTACGACCCGCAACTGATCGCCCTGGGCGTGCTGGTGGCGCTCGCGAACGTGGCGGCGATGCGGACGGTGGTGCGGATGCGCGCCACCGGCACCCGCAAGCTGCGGGCCGACACCGCCCGGCTGACCAGCACCGCCTACAGCGGGCTCCAGCTGATCGAGACGATGAAGGCCACCGGGGGCGAGGACGGCTACTTCCGCCGCTGGGCGGGACAGCACGCCGCGACGCTGGAGGGCCGTCAGCGGCTCGGCGTGCCCGGCGCGGTGCTCGCCGTCGCCGCGCCCACGCTGGCCGCGGCCAACAGCGCCCTCGTCCTGCTGATCGGCGGCCACCGGGCGGTCGGGGGCGGGATCACGGTCGGGCTGCTCGTGGCCTTCCAGGCGCTGGTGACCGGTTTCACCGCGCCGGTCACCCGGCTCAGCGCGGTCGCCGGACGCGCGCAGGACCTCGCGGCGGACGTGGCCCGGCTCAAGGACGTGGAGAACTTCCCCGCCGACCCGGTCCACTCCCCCGCCCGCGCCGCCGGCCGCCCGGCGGACGCGCGCCGGCTCACCGGCCATGTCGCCCTGGACGGCGTCACGTTCGGCTACAGCCCGCTGGACCCGCCGCTGCTCACCGGCTTCTCGCTGGCGGTCGGCCCCGGCCGTCAGGTGGCGCTCGTCGGCGGCTCCGGCAGCGGCAAGTCCACGGTGGCCCGGCTCGTCGCGGGCCTGTACGAGCCGTCGTCCGGCGAGGTGCGGATCGACGGCCGGCGGCTCGCCGACCTGCCGCGCGCGGTGCTCGCGGCGTCGGTGGCCTTCGTCGACCAGGACGTCTTCCTCTTCGAGGGCACCGTGCGCGACAACGTGACGCTGTGGGACCCCTCGATCCCGGACGAGGCGGTGCGCGCCGCGCTCGCTGACGCCGCGCTGCTGGACGTCGTCACCCGGCGCCCCGGCGGCATCCACGGCCGGGTCGAGCAGGACGGCCGCAACTTCTCCGGCGGCCAGCGCCAGCGCCTGGAGCTGGCCCGCGCCCTGGTCCGCGACCCCGCGGTGCTGGTGCTGGACGAGGTCACCAGCGCGCTGGACGCCGAGACGGAGCGGCTGGTCATCGACAACCTCCGGCGGCGCGGCTGCGCCCGGGTGGTGGTCGCGCACCGGCTCAGCACCGTACGCGACAGCGACGAGATCGTGGTGCTGGAGCAGGGCCGGATCGTCGAACGCGGCCGCCACGAGGGCCTCGCCGCGGCGGGCGGCCCGTACGCCGCGCTGGTCCGGGAGCGCTGACATGCCCCAGCACCCGTTGGGCCCCTTCCCCCCTCGGTACGACCAGATCCCGCCTGCGACCCCGGACCCGTACGTCCACGGTGGCCCGATGCCCGGTCAGCCGCCCTACGCGGACGCGCGCTTCCCGGCCTCCGGGGATCGTCCGGGGCATCCGGATTCCGTCATAGGGGCGCTGGGCGGGCTCGGTGAGGCCGTCGACTGCGCGGGGACGAGCAGTGTCGCGCTCGCCGGGCCGGAGGGGCTGTGGCTGGTGACCGACGGCGCCATGGACCTCTTCGCGGTCGACGGTGACGGCGGCGGGCGGTGGCACTTCCTGGGGCGGCTCGAACCCGGCACGGCGCTGCTGGGCCCGCCGCAGGGGCCCCACCACACGCTGGTGGGTCGCCCGTTGGCGGGGTGCGGGCTGCGGCGCGTGGGGCTGCGCGAGCTGTTCGCCGGACCCGACCCGTACCGGCAGGCCGCGCCGGGCCCGTTGGAGGAGGCCTTCGCGCGCGGCGTGGGGCGCGGTCTGCGGCTGGTGTTCGAGGCCCGGGTGGACGGGCGGCCCGCCGCCGAGACCGCGGTGGCCGAGGACGACGTCCAGTGGGTGGCCGTGGAGCCGGGCAGCGTCCGCTACGGCGCCGACTTCGGCCCGGACGCCGCCGGGCACCTGCTGATCGACGGCGCCCTGTGGCAGCGCATGGTGCGCCAGCAGTCGCGGCTGCTGATCGCGCTGGGCCGGTGGATCGCCGAGCTGGAACACGCCCACGAGGAGCGCGCCGCGGCCGGGACGCGCGCGGGCGCCGCCGCCGGCGCCGAGGCCGACCGGGTGCTGCTGGCGGCCGCGGAGGGGGCGGCGGACTCCCCCGGCGGCCACGGGGCGGACGCGCTGCTCGCGGTGTGCCGGCTGGTGGGCGCGGCGGCGGGCGTGGCCGTCGCGGAGCCCGCCGCGGGAGCGGCCGAGGACCGGCTCGGGCCGCTGGACCGGATCGCCGTGGCGTCCGGTTTCCGCACCCGCGAGGTCGCGCTGGGCGCGCGCTGGTGGCGTACGGACGCCGGGCCGCTCGTGGGCCGGACCGCCGCGGGCGCTCCGGTCGCGCTGCTCCGGCGGCGCGGCGGTTACACCGCCGTGGACCCGGCGGCCGGGCGGGCGGTCCGGGTCCGCGCGGGCACCGCGGCGGGCTACGCGGACCGGGCCGTGATGTTCTACCGCCCGCTCCCGCCGGGCCCGGTGTCCGCGCGGCGGCTGCTGCGCTTCGGGCTGCGCGGCACCGCCGCCGACCTCGGCCGGCTGCTGGCCGGGAGCCTGGTCGCGGTGGGGCTCGGCGCGCTGGTGCCGCTGGCCACCGGGCGGATCCTCGGCTCGTACGTGCCGCGCGGCGAGAACGGGCTCATCACGCAGGCCGCGCTCGCGGTGATCGCGGCGACCGTGGTCTCCGCGGCCTTCATGCTGGTGCAGAACATCGCGGTGCTGCGGCTGGAGGGCCGGATCGAGGCGGCCCTGCAACCGGCCGTGTGGGACCGGCTGCTGCGGCTGCCCACCGGCTTCTTCGCCCGCCGCTCGACCGGGGAGCTGGCGAGCGCGGCGATGGGCGTCAGCTCGATCCGCCGGGTGCTGTCCGGGACGACCGCGGCGGCCGTGCAGGCCGGTACGGTCGCGGCGGTCAACCTGGCGCTGCTGCTCTGGTACAGCGTGCCGCTCGCGCTCGCCGCGCTCGGCATGCTGGCCGTCGTCCTGGCGGTGCTGGTGGCGGCGGGCCTGGCCCAGCTGCGGTGGCAGCGGCAGTTGGTGGAGCTCAGCAACCGGCTGGCCAACCAGGCGTTCCAGACGCTGCGCGGCCTGCCGAAGCTGCGGGTCGCGGCCGCCGAGAGCTTCGCGTACGCCGCGTGGGCGGCGGACTTCGCCCGCAGCCGCGAACTCCAGCGCAGGGCGGGCCGGGTGGCGAACACCGCCGCCGCCGTCAACGCCGTCTACCTGCCGCTGTGCACGCTCGCGGTCTTCGCCCTGCTCGCGGGCCCGGCCCGCGGCAGCCTGTCCCCCGCCGCCTTCCTGACCTTCAACTCGGCGGCCACGATGATGCTCTCCTCGGTCGGACAGCTGACCGGCGCGCTGCTGTCGGCGGTCACGGTGCTGCCGATGGTGGAGCAACTGCGGCCGGTGCTGGAGGAGGCCCCCGACGTGCCCGCGGGCAGCACCCGGCCCGGCGAGCTGACCGGCGCGATAGAGGCCGCCGCGGTGTCGTACCGCTACCCCGGCGAGGGGCCGCTGGTGCTGGACGAGGTGTCGCTGCGGATCGCGCCCGGCGAGTTCGTGGCGATCGTCGGACCCAGCGGGTGCGGCAAGTCCACGTTGCTGCGGCTGCTGATCGGCTTCGACGCGCCGCTCACCGGCAGCGTCCGCTACGACGGGCAGGACCTCGCGGCGCTGGACCGCGCGGCGGTGCGCCGCCAGTGCGGGGTGGTGCTCCAGCACGCGCAGCCCTTCAGCGGCTCGGTGTTCGACTGCATCCGCGGGGCGGGCGACCACACCGTGGAGGAGGCGTGGCAGGCCGCGGCCCTGGCGGGGCTCGCGGCGGACATCAAGGCGATGCCGATGGGGATGCACACCGTCCTGCCGGACGGCGGCGGCGCCGTCTCCGGCGGCCAGCGGCAGCGCCTGATGCTCGCCCAGGCGTTCGTCCGCCGCCCACGGATCCTCTTCCTGGACGAGGCGACGAGCGCGCTGGACAACGCGACGCAGCGCGCCGTGACCGCCGGCACGCACGCCCTGCGAGCCACCCGGGTGGTCGTCGCGCACCGCCTGTCCACCGTCCTGGACGCCGACCGCGTCCTGGTGATGGACGCGGGCCGCATCGTCCAGCAGGGCCCACCCGCGGACCTGCTGGCCGACACCACGGGCCCCTTCCACGCACTGGTACGCCGCCAGACTCTGTGAGAGCCCCCGCCGGTCGCCGCCCGCCGGACGAGCACGGGCCGTCCCGCCGCCTGCCGCCCAGCGCCGTGGGATCGCGGACGATCCCCGCCCGCCGCCACCGGACACCGCGAAGGCCCGGCCCGAGCACGGGCCGTCCCACCGGCCACCGCCGGACCGCGTGACGACACCGGCCGTCCCGCCACCTGCCGCCCCACGCCGTACCGGCGCGAGCGCCGTCCTGCCGACCGGCAGCCGTGGGGACGCGAACGAGTCCCGCCCGACCGCTCCCGGACGCCCCGAAGGCCCGCACGGCCCACCGACCACCACCGGACGCCGTACGAGCACGGGCCGTCCCACCGACCACCACCGGACCGCGTAACGACACCGGCCGCCCCGCCACCTGCCGCCCCACGCCGTACCGGCGCGAGCGCCGTCCCGCCGACCGGCAGCGGGGGGGGGCGCGGGATGCCGCGAGGGGGTGGGGTGGGCTGGGGGATGATGGGGGGATGACCGAATTCCTGGCCGTCGGGGAGAGCGTCGCCGACGTCGTCCGTACTCCCGGCGCTCCCGACGTCACGCATCCCGGCGGCAGTTCGGCCAACGTCGCCTACGGGCTGGCGCGGCTCGGGCGGGGGGTGGCGCTGCTCACCCAGCTCGGGGACGATCCGGCGGGCGGGCTCATCAGGGAGCACCTGGAGTCCGCGGGGGTGCGGGTGCTGACGGACGGGCGGGCGGGGCAGGCCACCCCCACCGCCGTCGTCACGCTCGACGCGCGCGGCGCGGCGACGTACGACTTCGCGATCGGCTGGACACTGCGGCCGGTGGACTTCCCGGCGGAGGGCGTGCGGCACGTGCACCTGGGGTCGATCGGCGCGGTGGTGGCGCCGGGCGCGGACGCGGCGCGGGAGGTGACCGCGCGGCTGCGCGCGTCGGCGACCGTGAGCTACGACCCGAACGTGCGCCCCGCGCTCATGGGCGAGCGGGCCGCGGCCGCCGCGGCGGCGGAGCGGTGCGTGGCGCTCAGCGACGTCGTCAAGGCCAGTGACGAGGACCTGGCATGGCTCTATCCGGGCGAGCAGCCCGGCGAGGTGGCGGCACGCTGGCTGCGGCTCGGGCCCGCGGTGGTCTTCGTGACGCTCGGCGCGCAGGGCGCGCACGCCTTCACCGCGGCGGGCCGGGTGGCCGGTGCGCCCGTCCGCACCGAGGTCGTGGACACCGTGGGGGCCGGTGACGCCTTCACGTCCGCCGCCCTGGACACCCTTCACTCGCTGGGGCTGACGGGCGCCGCCGCCCGCCCCCGGCTGGCCGCCGCCCTCGACGGGACCGTGCTGGCCCGCGTCCTGCACCGGGCCGGGACCGCGGCGGCCCTGACCGTCTCCCGCGCGGGGGCCCGGCCGCCGGACGCCGCGGAGCTGTCCGCGGCGGTCGCGGTACCGGCGCGCTGACGGCCCGCACCGCCGGGCGCGCGAGCCCGCGCGGGGCCGGGCGGCGGAAACACGGGTGCGGGCGGGAGCGACGACGGGTCAGACTCGCGGCATGACGCAGCGGATCACCCGAATCAATCCCGGGCGGCTCCACCCCACGCCCGGCTACCACCACGTCACCGTCGTGACGGCCGGGCGCACCGCCCACCTCGCCGGGCAGTGCCCGCTGGACGAGGCCGGCGACCTGGTCGGCCCCGGCTCGCTGGACGCCCAGGTCGACCGGATCGTCGAGAACGCCCTCATCGCGCTGGCGGCGGTGGGCGCCGGACCGCAGGACGTGATCCGCTCGGTGATCTACGTCCGCAGCGACGACCGGGACAAGCTCGGCGCCGTGTGGCAGCGCCTCACCTCGTCCGCGCTGGCCGAGGCGTTCACCTCGGCCAGCACCCTGCTGGGCGTCACGCAGCTCGGATTCACCGGCCAGCTCGCCGAACTCGACCTCACCGCGGCCCTGCCCGACTGAGGCCGCCCGCTCACCGCCCGGGAGCCGGGCACACCGCGCAGGCGGTGCCGCCCGCGGGCAGCGGCGCGCGGCACCGTGGGCAGGAGAAGACCGGCGGCCCGGCGGGCGGAACGGTGGGCGGCGGCGCGGAGGGCCACCTCTCGCGCCGCCCGGCGCCCGCCCGCGCGCGCAGGCCCTTCACCGCGGCCGGGAGGGCGCCCCGGCGGGCGGGCAGGCCCGCGGCCGGAAGCGCCGACAGAAGCGTCGGGACGGCCGCCGCCACGAAGCACAGCCACAGCGGGAGGGCGCCCAGGGCCACTCCGGTGGCGGCGGTCCCTACGGTGTGCCCGGCGTTGAAGGCGCTGTTGACCCAGGTGCCGGCCCGGGTGCGGGCGTCCTCCGCGGCCTCCTCGTCCGCGAGCAGGTAGGCCGTGGACAGGGCGGGCGCGACGAAGGCGCCCGTGCAGCCGAGCACCGCGGCGAGCACGTACACGCCGTGCGCGAGCCCGGCGAGGGCGAGCGGCACCGGGAGCGCGGCCGCCAGCAGCGCGAGGCGGCGACGTGCGGGCGTCCGCCAGTCGCGGGCGCCGTACGCGGTGCCGCCGAGCACGCTGCCCGCCGAGACCGCGGCCTGGATCCAGGCGACCGCGGCGAGGTCGTGGTGCCCGCGGGCGAACGCGACGACCAACAATTCCTGCGCGCCCAGGGACACCCCGAGGGCGCCCGCGACGGCGGCGGGCACGAGCCACGCCGGGCGGCCCCGCGGCGGCGGCGACGGCTCCGCCGCGGGCGCGCCGGGCGGCGCCTTCACCGGCGGGACGGCGTCCCGCATCGCCGGTGAGGCGCACATCGCCAGCGTCCCCGCGACCACCAGGACGGCGCTCGCGCCCACCCCGGCGGCGGGGTTGCCGGCCGCGATGACGACACCGGCCAGCAACGGGCCGACGACGTACAGCACTTCCTCGGCGACGGTGTCCAGCGCGAAGGCCCGCTGGCGCAGTCCGGGCTCGGGCACGAGGGCGCTCCACAGGGTGCGCATGACCGGGCCGAGCGGCGGCGAGCACACGCCCGCCGCGAGGGTGAGCGCCACGAGCAGCGGGCGCGGCGCGCCGGGCGACCAGGTCGCGGCGGTGAGCGCCAGCAGCACCGCCCCGTAGGCCGCGGCCAGGAGCGGGAGGACGCGGCGGGGTCCGCGCCGGTCGATGAGACGGGCGCGCAGCGGCGCAAGCGCGGAGGCGCCGAGCCCGAAGCAGGCGACCGCGGCGCCCGCCCAGGCGTAGGAGTCGGTCGTGCGGGTGAGGGCGACGGCCAGCGGGACGAAGACCGTTCCGTAGGAGAGGCGGCCCAGCAGTGCCGGGGCGAAGGTCCGCAGGACGTGCGGCCTGCGGAGGACGGCGGAGTACGCCGGTCGTGCGGGGGACGCGGACATGGGTGTTCCTCGACGTCGCGGCGCCGGACGGACCGGCGCGCCGATGGGGGACGCGAGAGGGCCGCCACCCGCGGTTTCACGGGGCGGCCGGGCCCGGCCTACACACGGTGGAGGAACATGCCCCGCACGGTAGCAGCGCGCGTCGCCGCCGGGAGCGGTCGCGGCGGAATCCGCTGCGCGGGGCGGGGTCGAGAGGCCGTCAGCACGGCGTGCGGCCCCGCCGGGAAGGCGTCTGCGCCGGGCGACGCCGCCGACCGGAGAACGGAGCCGGGGTCGGATCCGGTACGGGCGCTGCCTGGCAGCGGCCGGTGGCGGGACCGCACCCCGTGGGTGGCGCCCGGCCGTCGGGGCCGGGCGCCTGGGCGGGTCAGGGCACCGGGACGGGTGCGGGGCGGGACAGGTGGCGGGTGAAGAAGGCGACCGCACTGTCCGCCTCGAAGCGCGGAACCTCCTTGTGGCGGCCCGTGTTGGCGTGCAGCGTCTTCTCCCGCGAGCCGATGGCGTCGAAGAGCGCGAGTCCGGCGGCGCGCGGGATGTGCTCGTCGTCCCACTGGAGCGCGTACTGCACGGGGACGGTGATGCGCGCGGCCGTGTCGGCGACCGTGTCGGGCCAGAACATGCCGAGGACGGCGGCGGTGATCCGCGGCTCGTCCGCGATCAGCGGGATGCCGATCGCGGTGCCCATGTTGAGGCCGAAGTAGCCGACGGGCCCGTCCGGGCCGATCTCCGGGAGCTGCTGGAGGGCGTCCAGCGTGGCCCGCCACTCCGGTACGGCGCGCTCGGCGATGCGGGCGTTGTGCCGGACGACGATCGGGCCGACGGGCTCGCCCGCCGTCATGGCCTGCCGCAGTGCGGCGACCTCCCGTTCGTCGTCGGCGCTGAGCGGGCGGCCGTTGTGCCCGGGGGCGTCGATGACGGCGACGTGGAAGCCGCCGGCGCGGACGAGGCGTTCGGCGCGACCGGTCATTCCCGGCCATTTCTTGTGGGTGCCGCCGCCGTGGCCCATGAGGACCAGCGGGGCGCGGCCGGTGCGGCTGGTGCTGTCGGTGCTGTCGGCGGGCGACCAGAGCACGCCGGGGACTCCGGCGACGGTGAAGTCGCGTTCGCGCAGACCGTCCGCCGTGATCGACTCGGCGGTGAACTGTACAGAATTCACAGGGTGTTGCCTTTCGGGAGTGCCATGTGTGTGGGCGCTCCCGGGGGACGTGTACTCAGTCGCCCGCAGCCGTGCGGCGGGACGGGAGCACCCATGTGCGTACTGCGTTCACGGGTCTCACCTCCTGCGTCGATTGCAACGGCCGAGAAGAAAGCTACACCGCCGCGGTCCGCGTCCGCGCCTCCTTTTTTCCGGTTCTTTTCCGGGCGCGGAAGAGCCCGTGCGGGCACGGCGGTGCCCCGCCGGAAGGGGGAGCCGCGGCGGGGCACCTCGGGGGTGGGGCAAGCATGCGCCCGCGCACATGCCGCGGCCATACGACACTCGGCGTATCCCGCGACGCGCCCGGCGGTCAGAGCGGGAGCACTGGCCGGGTGGAGCAGTCCTCCCAGCAGTCCTCGCCCTCGGGGCCGTGGACGTACTCGGCCATGCCGGGGTTGCGGTTGGCGGTGGCCAGCGGGAGCCAGCCCAGCAGATTGCCGTAGCCGCCGCACACCGACTCCCCGCCGTCGCCGCCGTGGACGGCGCCGGGGTCGGTGGACAGCTCCGCGCGGTAGGTGTCGTGGGCGATGCGCAGTCCGAAGGCGTTCGGCCCGGTGTGCGGGCCGTCGCTCCCGTCGAGCGGGATCGTGTCGAGCGGGCACGTGTCGCCCCACCGGAAGAGCCTGCCGCGGCCCGCCCCGCACGCGTACTCCCACTCGTCGGGGCTCGGCAGCCGCAGGCCCTGCCCGGCGAGGACGGCGGCGGTACCGGCGGGCGGCTCGTCCAGCGCCTCGTCCCGTACGGCCGCGAGGAACGCGCCCAGCCGCACCCGGCGGGCGGGGCTGAGCACTCCGGCGAGGTGCGCCCGCAGGTCGGCCCCGTGGCCGAACCCCTGGGCCGCGCTCGCGGCGTAGTCGGCGGCCTGGTCCGCGCCGGGCGCCCACCCCTCCAGGTCGAAGCCCAGCGCGGCCGTCCCCCCGGGTATCAGCGCGAACTCCCGCTCCGCGCGCACGATCAGCGCCCGGTACGCCACGCCGCCCGCCGCGTCCGCTCCTTCCGCCTCCTCCACCGCCAGCACCTTCCCGCCGACCGCCGCGGCGGCCTCCCGGGCGAGGCGGCGCGCTCCGGCCGGGTCGAGCGCGTTCCAGTCGGCGAGGGTGAGTTCTGCGAGCTGCGGCATGCCCCGCAGTCTGGCACGCGCCTGCGACAGGCCCGCCCCGGTCGCCGGTCGCGCGTCGCCGCTCGCGCATCGCCGCGCGCGCCGGATATCCGGCGGCGGCCCGCGCGGCACGCCGATAGCCTCCCGCCGTGGACGGGGAGGCGCGGGAGGAGCGGGCGGTGGGCGCCGTCGTCGGCGCGGCGGTGGGCGACGCGCTGGGCGGGCCCTTCGAGTTCGGGCCGCGGGGCGCGTTCTCGGCGCGCTTCCCCGAACCGGGGGCCGGTGGCGAGATGTGCGGCGGCGGGGGCTGGGACCCGGGCGAGGCGACCGACGACACGCAGATGGCGGTCCTGGTCGGCGAGTCCCTGCTCGACCGGGGCGGGCTGGACCTGCCCGACGTCTTCGCGCGCTTCCGGCGCTGGGCGGCGGCCGATCCCAAGGACATCGGGCTCCAGACCGAGGACGTGCTCACCAACGGCCTGCCCTGGGACGCCGCCGCGGCCGCCCATTTCGCGGTCAACACGCGGGCGGCGGGCAACGGCGCGCTGATGCGTGCGGCCACCTCCGCGGTGTACTTCGCGGCAGCGGGCCGGGAGGCGACGACGGACGCCGCCCGCCGGCTGTCCGCCCTCACGCACGGCGATCCGGCGGCGTGGGAGGGCACCGCCGTCTTCCACGAGCTCGTCCGGCTGGCGCTGCTCGGCGCCGATCCGCTCGCCGCCCTCCCGGACGTCCTGCTCGCGCTGCGGCCCGCGCACCGCGAGCGGTACGCGGCGGTGCTCGCGCCCGACTGGACCCCGGAGCGGGCCACGGAGTTCAACGGGGCGGTGTGGCCGTGCCTCGGCTCGGCGGTCTGGGCGCTGCGGACCACCGGCGGCTACGAGGAGGCGGTGCGCGCCGCGGTCGATCTCGGGGGCGACACCGACACCGTCGCCGCGGTCACCGGCGGCCTGGCCGGGGCGTGCTACGGGGCGGGGGCGGTCCCGGAGCGGTGGACGCGGCCGCTGCACGTGCCGCTGCCGGGCTTCGGGGGGCGGGTGCTGACGGCGGACGACCTCGCCTGGCCGGCCCGGCGGCTGGCGGCCTGAGGTGACGCGCGGTCAGGTGGCGGTGAGCTTGGCCGGGTCGGGGGCGAAGACGGTCATCCAGTGGGGGTCGAGGCGGAAGTAGACGACGTCGCGCTCCCAGTCGAAGGCGTCGGCGCCGTAGAAGTCCTTGAGGTAGGCGAGCAGGCCGGGCCATTCGGGGTCGGGGTCGCCGTCCGCGGGGTTGAGGGCGACGGCGTCGCCGTGGGTGAAGACGCCGAGGTCCTCACCGCGCAGGTGGGCGGCGCTGGCGGCCGGGCGGGCGGCGAGGTGGCGGGCCTTGGCGGCGGTGCGGGCGGTGCCGAAGTACCAGCGGCCGTGCAGGAAGTGGCCGTCCGCGCCGCTGATCCGCGGTTCGCCCTTGGCCGTCACGGTGGACAGCGCGAGCGTGCACATGCCGGTGAGGACGGCGGTGAGCTGCTCGGCGGTCATGGTGCGGCCGGTGAAGATGGAACGCAGGTGGGAGGTGGAGTCCGACAGCGAGGCGTCGAGCAGGGCCTGGAGCGCGGCGGTCTCCTCGGGGGTTTCACGCATCGGCACACTGTAGCCAGCCGCGTCCCGTCCCGTGGCGAGCGGCGCCGGGAAGGGCTACTGCGCGGCGAAGCTCGTGAAGCGGTGGTCGCGGACGCGGCTCGCGGGGTGGCCGAGGCGGACGTCGGTGAGCAGCCGCAGCAGGAACTCGCCCGCGCCGCAGTCGTGCTGCTCGTCCTCGCCGCCTTCCGTCCGGGCGACGACCGGCCAGGCGCCGGGGTCGCCGGGGCCGGTCCGCCAGAGCAGGACGAGGCCCTGCTCGGAGCACGCCCAGGGCAGCAGGCCCTCCGAGGCCGGGTCCGTGAGCTCGTCGGGGGTCCACGGCGCGAGGTCGGGGGCGGGCACGAGGACTTCCACCCAGCCGTCGAAGCTGCCCTCCCCGAAGACGTCCGCGATCTCCTTGTAGTCGGCGGGCAGCCGGGTGCCGAGGGCGGCCTCGATCGCGGGCCAGTCGGCCCGCGGGCCGGGTATCGGCTCCCAGCCGGTGACGGTGCGCAGCCTGTCGGCCCAGCTCGTGCCCGGTGGGAAGCCGTCGACCGCCGGGTCCGCGCGGTGGGCGGCGACGGCGACGGTGCGCGGGCCCTGCGCGGTGGCGGCCAGGCCGCAGCCCAGCCAGCGGTCGCGCAGCGGCCAGCCGCGCAGCTCCAGCAGCTCGCCCGCGGCGAACGGCTCGGTCAGTGCGCGGCCGGTGCGCTCGGTCAGCGTCGGGTCGACGAGGCCGCCCGCGGCCAGGTTGCGGTGCCGGCCCGCGAGCCGGGTCAGCGCGGCGACGAGGCCGCGCAGATCGGTGTCCTGAGGGGCGGTCAGGACGACGGGCGCGCCGGGCTGCGGCGGCTCGCCGTCGGTGAGCCGCCGGATCGCGGCGGCGAAGGGGCTGCTGTCCATGCCCCCCAGTGAACACCCCACCACTGACAGCGAGGTCCGCGCCCGGGGCGGCACCGGGCGGCACGGCGGACGGGCCGGATCCGCGCCGCGCCGCGACCGCCGGGCGCCGGGCACGGAGCGGGGCGCCCCTCTCCGCGTGGGAGGGGGCGCCCCGGGGTCGTGCGCTGCGCCCGTCAGGGGGTGTACGGCGGCGGCTCGTGCGGGCGGACCGGTTCCGGGCGGCCCCGGTACGGGCGGCCGATCGGGCCGCGGGCCAGCCGGTGCCCGCCGAGCGCGGCGGCCACGGCGAGCAGGCCGCCGCCGGCCGTCCACAGCCAGCGCGGCGACCACCAGGTCCCGGCCCAGCCGCCGCCGGGCGAGATGTCCGGGGCGCTCGCGGAGACCACGGGCGCCACCGAGCCGTCGACGGCGTCGCGGCCCGCGGTGCCGTCCGAGGTCACCTCGACGGCGGCGCGGAAGGGCTGGCCGAGGTCGGCCTCGGGGACGTCGAGGGCGGTGAGCCGCAGGTAGTACGCGCCGCGCAGCGGGTCGTTGGACCAGGTGTCGGCCCAGGCCCGCACGGTGCGCAGGTGGCAGACCAGCTCGACGTTCGCGGCGTTCGCGGCGGCGGTGCGGGTCTGCGCGCCGTAGCGGCAGGCCTGGCGGCGGCGCAGGCCGTCGTAGACGTCGATCTGCCAGGTGGAGGCGCTGTGCGCGGCGGCGGTCCCGGAGCCGGAGCCGAACGTCACGGTGGCCTTGACGGTGACGTGCTGTCCGGCGTCGGCGGGCACCACCCAGTACAGGTAGTCGCCCGCGGAGGCGCTGGCGGTGGCCTGCTCGCCCTGCTTGAGCGCCACCGCGGTGCGGAAGTTGGTGCCGGCCTCGGTGGGCGGGCCGTCGTCGCCCGCATCGGTGGAGCCGTCGGTCGCGGTCGCCGTTGCGCTCGGGGTGTCGTCGGCCAGGGCGTGCCCGGCGGGCAGCGCGACCGCGGCGGCCGCGAGGAGCAGCGTGGCGGCCAGTCGTCGTACGTTGCGCATCAGGAGGCCCTTCCGGTGTTCAGCCGCCAGCGGGAGATCCAGCCGGTCAGCAGGCCGGCGACAGCGCCGGTGAGGGTCAGCAGGCCGAGCAGCCACCAGCCGCGGCCGAGGCCGAAAAAGGCGACGTCGGAGGGCTGGTCGGGGCTCGGCACCAGGTCGATGGCGAGTTCGACGGGCAGGCCCGGGGTGGTCTTGACGGCGGGCGGCGCGGAGAAGGAGTTGCCGACCTGGAGGCACACGGTCTCCGGCGGCGTGTCGTCGTCGGCCTTCGGCGTGGGGTAGCGGATGCCCGCGGAGACGGCGTCGGTGCGGCCGGTGCCGCCCTCGTCGTCGCGGACGATCTCCCGGCCGTGCGTGGTGACCCCGCGCAGCAGCACCCCGTAGTTCGCGTTGACGGCGCGGTCGTCGGCGATGGTCGCGGACGCCCGCAGCTCCTTGCCCGGCGGCACCTCGACGCGGTACCAGCGGTTCTCGGAGAAGGTCTCGCGGTCGGAGTACAGGCCCGCCTTGAGCAGGGGCGCGTCCTTGCAGCTGTCGGCGCCCTGGGTGGCGACGGGCGTGACGACCCGGTCGGTGCTGCGCTTGACGAGCTGCTTGACCTTGCTGGTCAGCTGGTTCTTGTGCTGGACGGTGGTGTACGTGCCGCCGGTGGCCTCGGCGATGCAGCTGAGCTGGTTGCGGGTCTTGGAGTCGGGGATCAGGCCGAGCGTGTCGATGACCAGGTGGATGCCCTGGGAGGCGATGTCACGGGCGACGTCGCAGGGGTCGGCGTTGCAGGTGTCCTCGCCGTCGGTGATGAGCACCATGCGGCGGGTGCCGTCGCCGCCCGCCTTGAGGTCGTCGGCGGCGGCGAGCAGCGCGGGGCCGATCGGCGTCCAGCCGGTGGGGGCGAGCGTCGCCACGGCGGTCTTGGCCTCGGTGCGGTCCAGCGGTCCGACCGGGTAGAGCTGCCGGGTGTCCTTGCAGCCGGTCTTGCGGTCGTTGCCGGGGTAGTCCGCGCCGAGGACGCGTATGCCCAGCTGGACCTCCGGCGGCGTCGAGTCGAGGACGTCGTCGAAGGCCTGCTTCGCGGCGGACATCCGGCTCTGCCCGTCGATGTCCTTGGCGCGCATCGAGCCGCTGACGTCGAGGACGAGTTCGACCTTCGGTGCGGGCTGCGCCGCCGGTTCGCCGTCGTCGGCGGCGGCGCCGGCGGGCAGCAGCCCGCAGACGAGGGTGGCCAGTAGGCCACCGGCCATTCCCATGGCCAGCAGTCTTCTCGTGATCATCGGAGGATCGTAGTGAAGGTCCGTGACAATCATGAAGTCGGCTGGTCAGCGCGGTGGCCTGACGGCCCGCCGGCTCGTGCCGGGGGCGCCGCGCGGGCGATTTCCTGACGGACCGCCACCGCAGGCGGACGCCGGGGCTCAGGCCGGGGACAGCTGTGCGGCGCGGCCCGCTGCATGGGCCGCGGCGGCCCGCGCCAGCGCCCGGACGAAGGCGTGCGGGCGGCTTCCGTCGCCGGACAGCTCGGGCTGGAAGAGCGCGGCCAGGAAGAAGGGGTGGCCGGGGAGTTCGGCGACCCGGACCTCCCCGTCGCCGTCGGTACCGCTGAAGCGCAGGCCGTGCGCCCGCAGCACGTCGAGGTGGCCGGGGGCCAGGCCGTACGAGCAGTTGTAGCGCTCCACCGACCGCTCGGCGCCGAGCACGCTGCGGGCCAGCGATCCCTCGGCCACCGTGACCGTGCTCTCGTGGCCGGTGAGGGAGCAGGCGAGCGGGACGACCAGCAGATCGGCGGGGTCCGCGCCGGGCGGCCGGTCCTCGGCGTGCGACGCCCCGGCCAGACCGCACACGTGCCGGGCGAACTCCAGCACCGCGTACTGGAATCCGCCGCAGCTGCCCAGGAACGGGATGCCGCGCTCACGGGCGGTGCGCACCGCGGTGAGCGCGCCGCGCTCGCTGCGGTAGGGGCTGCCGGGCAGCAGCCACACGGCGTCGAAGGCGGCGAGGGCGGCGGCGTCCTCGGCGTCGGTGGTGGGGATCCAGTAGGCGTCGAGGAGGAGGCCGTCGCGGGCGGCCAGCGCGTCGAGGATGCCGGGGACGCGGGTATGGGCCCGGACGCCGGGAGAGCGGTCGCCGACCAGGGCGACGCGGGGGGCGGGGACTTCCGGTACGGCGGCTGCGGCCGTCTGGGGTGCGGTCATGCCGCCATCCTGGCCCGGCCGCCGAGACAAGCGCCAACGATGATGTATGACCTGTCCATCAGGAATACTGATGGGCGTGGATCCGCACCTGCTCCGTACGTTCGTCACCGTCGCGCGCCTCGGCTCCTTCTCGGCCGCCGCGCGCGAGCTGGGCTACACGCAGTCGGCGGTCTCGCAGCACGTCGCCGCCCTGGAGAGCGACCTCGGGGCGGTGCTGCTCGGGCGGCGGCCGGTCGCGCCGACGCCGGTCGGGGTGCGGCTGCTGGAACACGCGGAGCCGCTGCTGCTGCGGCTGGCGGCCGCCCGCGCGGACATCGCCCGGCTGACCGCCGAGCCCGCCGCCCGGCTGGTCGTCGGGGCGGTCCCCACCGCCCTGACCGGCCCGCTCGCCGCGGCTCTGGCCGGTCTGCGCCGCGGCCGCCCGCTGCTGGAGGTGACGGTACGGGTGCTGGGGCGCGCCGCCGTCGTGGGCGGCGTCACCGCCGGGGAGCTGGACGCGGGCCTCGTCGACGGGGCGGCCGCGCCAGGCGACCCGCTGGACCTTGCCGACGCGGCGCCGCTGGCCGCGTTCGCCGTCGCCGAAGAGGCGCTCGCCGTCGCGCTGCCCGCCGGGCACCCGCTGGCGGGCCGCGCGGGGGTGGGCCTCGCCGACCTGTCGCAGGCCCGCTGGATCGACGCCCCCGGCGCCGCGCTGCCGCTCGCCCGGCTGCGGACGGTGAGCGGCACGGAGGGCTTCCGCGCGGCCCTGCGCTACGAGGGCGCGGACGTGCGAGGGCTGCTCACGCTGTGCGGCGCGGGGCACGGCCTCGCGGTGCTGCCCGCCGCGGCGCTGCGCGGGGCGCCGGGTGTGCACGCCGTCCCCGTCGCCGCCCCGCGGCTGGTGCACCGCACCGAGATCCTGCACCCGAGGTCCCCGGCCGCGCAGGTGGCGCTGCTCGCGGCGGCGCTCACCGCGGCGCCGCCGCGCGGGCCGCGGCCGCCCGCCGTACCGCACCAGCCGGGCGACGACTCGCGGGCGGGTAGCGGCGCGCCGGACAGCGGCGCGCGGCCCTGAGAAAAAGATCCCCCTCCCCCGCCCAGTCCCGGCGGGCCGCGGTGTCCATCCCTGCGGTTGCCGGGAACGGCGGCCCGCGGCCGGGAAGCGGCCGCGGAGCACACGGAGCGAGGGAGCCCGTCATGGGGAGAATCGTCGTGCACGAGAACGTCTCGGTCGACGGCGTGATGCAGGATCCGACCGGCGACGAGGGGTACGCGAGCGGCGGGTGGTTCGCGCGGATGCCGGAGGAGGTGTTCGCGGCGTGGGGCGAGGTCGAGTACCAGGAGGCGCGCGACTGCTCGGCGTGGCTCATCGGGCGGGGCACCTACCGGTGGTTCGCGCAGCGCTGGGCCGCGCGCGAGGGCGCGTGGGGGGACAGGCTGCGCGCGGTGCCCAAGTACGTGCTGTCGTCGACGCTGGCGGACGCGCCGGAGTGGGCCAACTCCTTCGTGGTGCAGGGCGACCCGGCGGTGGCGGCGGCGCGGCTGCGCGACGAGGTGGACGGGGACGTCCTGGTCTACGGCAGCCGCCCGCTCGCGCAGGCGCTGCTGGAGGCGGGCCTGGTCGACGAACTGCGCCTGATGACGCATCCGTTCGTCCTCGGTGCCGGCGGTGAGCGGCTCTTCCCCGACAAGGGGCCGATGCGCGGGCTGCGGCTGGCCGGCGCCCGGGAGATCGGCGGCCACCTCGCGCTGCTGACCTACCGTCCGCTGTGACGGGACGGGCCCCGGAGCCGGACTTGGCGAAGTCTTTACAACCCGGGGCCCGCCCGTGTCGTCTCTGCCCTCGAATCCCGGTCCGGCCGGATCCGCGCGACATGACGCGCGGCCGGCCACCGGAGAAACGAGGGACGGGACATGCGCAGTACCTCAGTCGCCGCCGGTACGGCGGCGGTCCTCGCGGTGGCGGTCGCGGGAGCCGTCCCCGCCGTCGCCTCGGCCCCGGTGGGCCGGGCGCCCGGCACCCCGATGTGCGCCACCTCGCAGCTGACCGCGTCGCTCGGCGGCGGGGACGGGGCGGCGGGCAGCGTCTACCGCTATCTCGTGCTGACCAACCACAGCGCGACCACCTGCCACCTCACCGGCTACCCGGGCGTGTCGGTGCTGGACGCCAACGGCAAGCAGATCGGCGCCCCGGCCGACCGCCAGCCGAGCCGCTACGCGCCGGTCGTGCTGAAGCCCGGCGCGTCGGCGAGCGACACCATCCGCACCGTCAACCACATGGGGACGTGCCTGCCGACGTCGGCGAAGGTGCGGATATACCCCCCGGGCAACACGGCGTCGCTGGTGATCCCGGGTGAACTGACCATCTGCGACAAGACCTTCACGATCACGCCGATGGCCGCGGGCAACAACGGCAGCGACCCGGTGGGCACGCCCGCCCCGACGCACGGCACCAAGCCCTCGCCGACGAACCCCGGCCAGGTCACGAAGGTCCCGAAGGGCGCGCCGGACACCGGGCTCGCCGCGACGGGCGGTAGCGGCAACGGCGGGCTGACGGCCGGTCTTGCGGCGGGCGCGGCGGCGCTCGCGCTGGGCGGTCTGGGCGTCGCGGCCTCCCGCCGCCGCTCCCGGGGCTGAGCGTTGGCCGGCTCCCGTCGCGTACCCAGGGCCGGGGAGGCAGCCCCTCGCCTCCCCGTGCCCCCGGCGCGTCCTCCCGCCGCCGCCCGGCCTTCCGGCGGCGGGAGGACGCGCGTTCCCCGACGGGCCCGCGAGCGGTCCGGGGCGCGTCGCGCCCCGTGGGCCGCCGCGGTGCTCGCGGCGCTCGCCGTCGGCGTGTCGGCCTGCAACGGGACCGGCACGGGTCCCGCGCCCGCGGGTTCCGGCACGTCCGGCGGCGCGGCGCCGCCCACCGCTTCGGCGACGGCCACCCCCGGCACCGCGCGGACGGTGCCCGGCACGCCGATGGCGCGGTCGTCGCCGGAGCGGCTGAGGATCCCCTCCCTCGGCGTGGACACCCCCGTCATGGCGCTGGGCCTGGCGCCCGACGGCGAGGTGAAGGTGCCGCCGATCGAGGCGCACTCGCCCGCCGGGTGGTACGACGGCTCGCCGACGCCGGGCCAGACCGGCCCGTCGGTGCTGCTCGGGCACGTCACGGTCGGCGCGTACGGCGACGGGGTCTTCCGTCACCTGGACCGGATGCGGCCGGGCGACCGGGTGCGGGTCGAGCGGGCGGACGGCAGCGTGGCGACGTTCGCCGTCGAGCGGGTGCAGACGGTGTCCAAGGCGCACTTCCCCACACAGGAGGTGTACGGGAACGTGGACCACCCCGCCCTGCGTCTCATCACCTGCGGGGGCACGAAGCTGACCGGCGGCGGCGGTTACCCGGACAATGTGATCGTCTACGCCTCGCTGGTCGCCGGCTCGTGAACGACTGGCCCGCCGCGGTCGGCGGCCCGGCGGCCGAGGTGAGGAGGGGCGTCATCCGGCAGTACGAAGAACGCGCCGCCGCCGAACTGTTCGAGGCCGTCTACCCGAGGCTGGCAGGCTGGTGCCGCCGCCTGGTGGACGACGACGGCACCGCCCACGAGGTGGCGGCCGAGGCGTTCACCCGGCTGTGGGCCCGCTGGACCCGGGTCGAGGAGCCGACGGGCTTCCTCTATGTGACGGCGGCCAACCTGGTGCGCGACCACTGGCGCAGAATGGAGCGCGAGCGGCGCGCGCTGCGCCGGGTGTCGGCCGAGCAGTCCCTGCACGCGCAGAAGGAGGCCCACGACCCGTCGGTGCGGATGCTGGTGCAGTCGCTGCCGGAGCGGCTGCGCAACCCGGTGCTGCTGTACTACTACGCAGATCTGCCGGTCCGTGAGGTGGCCGCGCTGCTGGGCCGCCGGGAGGGCACCGTCAAGGCCGACCTGCACGCCGCCCGCGAACTGCTCCGCGCCCGACTCGAAGGACACCATGACCGGATTTCCTGACGACCTGGGGGGCGCCCCCGAGGGCCCCGGCCCGGAGGAGCCGCTGCTGCGGCAGCCGCCGGGGTATCTGGCGCCGCCGCCCGGCTCGTTCGGGCAGATCCGGCGGCGCGCCGCGCGCCGGCGCCGGCTGCGCACGGCGGGCGGCGGGGTCGCGGCGGCCGCGGTGCTCGCCGGGTCGGTGTACCTGGTCGGCGCGCTCACCCCGCAGGGCACCGACGACCGGGTGAGCCCCCCCGCGACGGACACGCAGACCGGCCCGGCCCTGCGGACCACCCGGCCCGCGCCGCCGGTGACGACCGAGCCGCGGGCCACTCCCGGCACGCACAGCGCGCCCCCGCCGTCCGGCCCGTCCTCGGCCACGTCCTCCCCCGCGCAGGACACCCCGACCGTGTCGGGCACCCCGTCCTCCCCCGGCCACGGCTCGACGACGCCGATGTGCGCGGCCTCGCAGCTGACGGCCTCGCTCGGCGGCTCCGACGGCGCGGCGGGCAGCGTCTACCGCTATCTGCTGCTCACCAACCACAGCGCGACCACCTGCCATCTCACCGGCTACCCGGGCGTGTCGGTGCTGGACGCCAACGGCAAGCAGATCGGCGCCCCGGCCGACCGCCAGCCGATGAGCTACGCGGCGGTCGTGCTGAAGCCGGGCGGGGCGGCGAGCGACACCATCCGCACCGCCAACCACATGGGCACCTGCCGCCCCACGTCGGCGAAGGTGCGGGTCTATCCGCCGGGCAGCCGCGCCTCGCTCGTCGTCGACGGTCAGCTGACGGTGTGCGACGAGCTGTTCACCATCACACCGCTGGCCGCGGGCCGCACCGGCAACCCTCCGGCCTGAGCGGACGGCACCGTTCCGCGGCCGTGCGGCGCCTGCCGTCCGCCCCGGGCAGGGGGCGGACGGCAGGCCCCGGAGGGTTCAGAGCCGGCCGGCTCCGGCGCCGTGGTCGACGATCTGCGGGACGGCCCGCGGGTTGTCGACGTGGGTGCGCGCGACCGGTGTCCAGCCCGCGCCCCGCGCGATCGGCGTCGCGGGGTTGGCCGCGTCGAACGCGCCGAGCAGGTCGGCCGGGCGCCCGTTGACGTAGTTGTGGTCCTCCGTCATCGCGGTGCCCTTCCAGTACGCGATGGTGCGGTCCGCGGTCACCCCGGCGGGCAGGGTGAACGCGTTGTACTGCGCGACGAGTTGCGACTGCACGCCCACGCCGAGGCTGTAGACGTAGCCGGCCCCGTCCGTGACGTCGTAGTGGTTGTTGTAGGCGTCGACC
Organism: Streptomyces sp. NPDC021224; assembly: GCF_044332905.1. Classification (NCBI taxonomy): domain Bacteria; kingdom Bacillati; phylum Actinomycetota; class Actinomycetes; order Kitasatosporales; family Streptomycetaceae; genus Streptomyces; species Streptomyces sp. NPDC021224. The sequence continues at coordinate 361,969 of NZ_JBIRPW010000007.1, forward strand.
TGCCCGAAGCGGACCCGCGGGGCGCGCTCGCCGATGTCCTGGAAGAGGTTGTGGTGGAGGGTCACCCGCAGCTTGCCCGCGTCCGTCGCGGCGGCGCCGTCGCTGTTGCCGAACAGCAGCGTCTTGTCGTGGTCGAGGAAGGCGTTCCAGGAGGCGGTGACGTGGTCGGCGCCCTTGACGACGTCCATCTCGCCGTCGTGCTGCTGGTAGATGCGGCCGAAGTAGTACGGCTGGGCGGCGTCGGGGCGGCGGCCGTCGGTGAAGGTGTTGTGGTCGACCCACACATGGGTGGCGCCGGTGAGCACGAGGTTGTCGTACTCGGAGTTCCAGTTGCCGTCGGCGGTATCGGTCGGGTCCCACTGCGGGAAGCAGTCGAAGGCGTCCTCGAAGGTGAGGTTGCGGACGATGACGTTGTCGACGCCCGCGACCTGGAGGTCCAGGCCGAGCAGCGTCGGGTCGTGCCCGATCCCGACGACGGTGGTGTTGGGTCCGACCTTGAGCTCGACCTGGAGGGCCTGCCTGGCCGCGGACGCGGCGCGCGCGTCCTCCAGCGGCCCGGAGGGCACCTCGTCCCGTCCCCAGACCGCCGGGTCGTACGCGGCGAGGTAGGCGTCCAGGCTGTAGCCGTCGGTGGCGTAGTCGTCGCAGGACAGCGGGTCGCCCGCGGCGTCGGCGTTGCCGTCGACGGTGCCGGATATCTGGATGATCTTCGGGACGGCGCTGCCGCCGTCCAGCGCGGCGGCCAGCTCCGCGCGGTCGGTGACGGTGTAGACGTGCGCGGCGTCGGCGGCCGCGCCGCCGGTGGTACCGCCGTCCTGGGAGGCCCAGCCGTCGTGGGCGGGCAGCGTCTGGCGGGCGTAGTGCGGCGGCTTGGCGGTGTGCCCGCCGGGCGCGCGGTGCGCCGGGGCGGCGGCCAGCATCAGGGGGGCGGCGGAGACGAGCATGGCGATCAGCGGAACATGGCTCTTGCGCACGTGCGGCTCCCGGTGGGGGTGAAGGAGAAGGCGTGACGGTGCAGAGAGGGGTGGGGGCGGGCGGGGCCGGGGCGCGTGGACCGGCCCCGCCGCGGGCTCACTTCTTCTTGTCGTGCGCGAGGAAGTCGGCCTGGGCGTCGTTGATCTTGCCCGCCAGCTCCTCGGCGAAGTCCTTCGCGGTCATCTTGCCGAGCAGCACCTTCTGGAAGTCCGGCTCGGTGTCGGCCTTCGTGATGTTGTTCCAGTCGGGCAGGTAGTACGGGAACTGGACGATCTTGGTCCCGGGGTCGTCGAGGGACTCCATCGCCGTCTTCGTCGGCCTGGCGTCGTTGATCCACGCGTCGTGCGCGGCACCGGTGTTGGCCGGGATGGCGCCCGCCGACCGGTTCCAGAGGCTGTTCATCTGCGCCGAGGCGGCGAACTCGATGAACTTCCACGCCGCCGACTTGTTCGTGCTGCTCTTGAACAGCCCCAGCCCGTCGACCGGGTTGGAGACGATGGTGCGCACACCGCCGTCCTGCGACGGCGGCAGCGTGACGCCCTCGATCCCGTCCTTGCCGAAGGCCTTCACATGGTCGTTGTACGAGCCGAGGTTGTGCTGCAGCATGCCGACGGTGCCGTGGTCGAACTCGGCGACCATGTTGACGAAGTCGTTGTTGAGGTCGGCCTCGGGGGTGTCCTTCTTGTACAGGCCGACGTACTTCTCCAGCGCCGCGACGTTCTTCGGGTCGTCGACGGTGGTCTTGTCGCCGTTCCAGAAGCTGTCGATGCCGGACTGGGCGTACATCATCTCCAGCGCCTGGGCGATGGATCCGGCGCCGCCGCGCAGCGTGAAGCCGAACTTGTTCTTCCCGGCGTCGGTGAGCTTGTCGGCGGCGGCGTAGAACGCCGACCAGGTGGTGGGGGGCTGCAGGCCCGCGGCGGTGAAGAGGTCCGGGCGGTACCACAGGGTGCCCATGTTGGCGGACGTCGGGACCTCGTACATCTCCTTGCCCCGGCCGCCGGCCGCCTGGACGCCGGAGACCATCCCGGTGACCAGCTTGCCCTTCAGGCCGCTGTCGTCGATCCGGGCGCTCAGCGGTTCCAGGGCGTTCTGCGCGACCATGTTGGCGAGGTAGGCGGTGCCGACGCCGCCGACGTCCGGCAGGCCGCCGCCGGCGATCGCGGTGTCGTACTTCTTCTGCACGTCGGCGATCGGTATGCCGACGTACTCGACGTGGATGTCGGGGTTCTGCTTCTCGAACGCGGCGATGATCTGCTTCCAGACGTCGGTGCGCACACCGCCGTTGTTGTCCCAGAAGACGATCTTCCCCTTGCCGCTGCCCTCCCCGCCGGAGCTGCCGCTGCCGTCGTCACCGCAGGCGGTGACGGTCAGGGCGAGCGCTGCGGCGAGGGCGGTACCGGCGGCCAGCCGGGCTCGGCGGTGTCTGTGCTGCGGGTGTGGCATGGCGGCTCTTTCGGTTGTCGGGACGGATGTCGCGGCGGGCGTCCGGGGCGGGACGTCCGGTGGTGGTGCTGCTGCCGTGCCGGGGGCGCCGGTCAGCGGGTGGTGCGGGCGGCCAGCGCGGCGGCCTCGTCGGGGCCGAGCCGGCCGTCGGCGACGGCGGTGACGACCCGCCGGGCGACGCTGCCGCCGGCGGGAACGGTCAGCGGGCTGCGCCAGGCCAGGGCGGAGCCGACGCCGGGGTATTCGCGGGTGCGGACGAACCAGGGGTCGGTGCCGCGCAGCACGAGGGTCCAGTGCTCGGCGGCGAGCGCCAGCCAGTCGGCGGTGCTGCCGTGCACGGCGTCCTCACCGGCGGCGTCGGGCGTGAAGACCTGCGGGGGTGTGCCGGTGTGCGGGGCGCGCCAGAAGAAGCCGCCGTATCCGGCCCCGGGGCGGCCGTTGGTGGCGGGGCTGCCGATGCGCAGCGGGGCGCCGGTGACGTTGGCCAGGGTGAAGGAGAAGCCCAGCTCCCAGGCCAGCGGGGTCAGTCGGCGGACCGTCACCGTGCGTTCCTCGTGGAAGAGTTCGCGGCCGCCCGCGGTCCAGGACAGCTCCTCGGTGAAACCGTCCGGTCCCCCGGCCGTCCAGCGCAGGTGGCGCTGCTCTCCGTGGTTGTCGAGCGCGGTGGGCCCCTGGCCGCGGACGAAGGTGCGGCCACCCCAGAAGTTGTGCCCGGCGACGTCCGGCACCGCGACACCCACGCCCAGGTGGTGCAGGTGGTCGGCGGGCATCAGCTCGGTGACGGGGGCGCCGCCCAGCGTGGTCAGCGGGTGCAGGTAGGGCCGCGGGGACAGCCGGGCGGCGAGCCGCGGCGCGGTGACGTACGCCCCCACCGTCGTGGAGCCGCAGCGCAGCGGCAGCGGGCCGGTCACCGGCGGGCCGCCGGGCGCAGCGGCGCGGCCCAGGGCGCGCCGAGTTCGGCGAAGGTCGCGAGCTTCTCGGCGGCGCCGTCGACCAGCTCGTCGACGCCGTCCACCACCCGCCGGTTGGAGCGCTCCCCCGCTGCGGTACGCCAACGGGACGGCGGGACCGGCTCCGGGTCCTGCGCGGTCCGCACGGCCTCCACGACCCGCATGAAGGCCCCGGTCGCGGCAGGCGGCACCAGCAGCGGGGTGCCGTCCGCGCGGTGCGCGAGCAGGTTCTCCAACAGGTCGGTACGGCCGTACGCGCGCTCGTCGGGGCCGTGCCCGGCGCGCTGGAGCAGCACCCGGTCCTGCTTGTACCAGAACGTGATCCGCCCCCTGCTGCCGTGCACCACCACGTACGGCTCGGCGGCGCGGGCCGCGCACAGCGTGGCGGCGACCACGATCCGGGTGCCGCGTGCGGTGCGGATGTCGACGCACGAGGTGTCGTCGGACTCGATGTCGTACGCCCGGTACAGCTCGGTGCGCACCTGCGCCACGTCCTCCTCGGCGGTGCTGCCGTCCAGGTGCAGCGCGGTGGCGACGGCGTGCGCGAGCGGGTTGGTCAGCACGCCGTCGACGACGTCGGTGCCGTCCAGCCGGCGCCGCCCGGACCAGGCGGCGCGGCGGAAGTAGTGCTCCTCGCGCACCCAGTTGCCGGCCGCGCCGATGCCGCGCAGCTCGCCCACCGCGCCGTCCGCGACCAGTGCGCGCACCGCGGGCAGGGCGTGCGAGCCGAGCGACTGGAAGCCGATCTGGCAGGCCCGGCCGCGCCCGGCCAGCCCCCGGGTGAGGCGGCGGAAGTCGCCGAGCGAGGGCGCGGGCGGCTTCTCCAGCAGCACGTCGGCGCCGTGTGCGGCGGCGGTCAGCGCGAGCGCGGTGTGGGTGTGGATGGGGGTGCACACGATCGCGGCGGTCGCGCCGGTGGCGTCGATGAGGGCGCCGAGGTCGGGGCCCTGCGCGGGCCTGCCGAGCCGGGTCAGGGCCGTGGGCTCCAGCGGGGTGACGTCGCAGACCCCGGCGAGCCTGACCAGGCCGCGGGCGCTGAGGCGGCGCAGGTTGTCCAGGTGCCAGTGGCCGTGGCCGCGTCCGCCGGCCAGGACGACACGTGTCGCGCCCATGCCGCTCACCCCTTCACCGCGCCGGCGCTGAAGCCGGTGATCAGCCACTTCTGGATGAAGGCGAAGACGATCACCACGGGCACGGCCGCGATGACGCCGCCCGCGGCGAGCGCGCCCAGATCGACGCTGTCGGCGCCGATGAGGGTGTTGAGGCCGACCGGGATCGTCTGCTTGTCCTGCTCGCTGAGGAACATCAGCGCGAAGAGGAAGTGGTTCCAGCTGTGCACGAAGGCGAAGGAGCCGACGGCGACGAGCCCGGGGCGCAGCATCGGCAGCACCACCGCCCGGAAGGCCCGCATGCGGGTGCAGCCGTCGACCCACGCGGCCTCCTCCAGCGCCTCGGGTATGCCCTTGATGAAGCCGCTGAGCAGGATCACCGACAGCGGCAGCTGGAAGACCGTCTCCGAGATGACCACGCTCCACAGCGAGTTGATCAGCTGGAGGTGCCGGAAGATCTGGAAGAGCGGTACGAGCATGAGCGCGCCGGGGATGAACTGCGAGCACAGCAGGGCGATCAGGAAGGCGGTGCGGCCCTTGAAGCGGAAGCGGGCCAGCGCGTAGCCGCCGCTGAGCGCGACCACGGTGGTGAACACCAGGGTGCCGACGCCGACGAGCATGCTGTTGACGAAGAAGGTGCCGAAGGAGCGGTCGTTCCAGACCTTGTCGAAGTGCGCGCCGGTGACCGGCCAGGGCACCAGCGAGGTGGAGCCGTCGGGGCGCAGCGCGAAGAGCAGCATCCAGTAGAACGGCACGAGCGTGAACAGCAGGTACAGGCCCAGCGGCAGGTAGATCTGCCAGCGCGGGGGCCCGTCGGCGGGTCCGCGCCGACGGCGCCCGCCCTTGGCCGGGTGCGGGAGTGCGGCGGGCGGCAGGGACACGCCCTCGGCGAGTGCCGTGGTCATGCGCGTTCGCCTCCGAACTTGCTCAGGCGCAGGTAGACGAGGGAGAAGAAGAGCAGGATGACGAAGGCGACGGTGGTCAGCGCCGAGGCGTAGCCGAAGTCGTGCCCGTCCAGGCCGGTGTTGGCGACGTACAGCGGCAGCGTGGTGGTCTGCCCCGCGGGGCCGCCGCCGGTCAGGGTGTAGAGCAGGTCGACGTTGTTGAACTCCCACACCGCGCGCAGCAGCGTGGACAGCACGATCGCGTCCTTCAGGTGCGGCAGCGTGATGTGGAAGAACTGCCGCATCCTGTTGGCGCCGTCGACGGACGCGGCCTCGTAGAGGTCCTGCGGGATCGACTGGAGGTCGGCGAGCAGCAGGATCGCGAAGAAGGGCACCCCGCGCCACAGTTCGGCGAGCACCGCCGCCCAGAAGACGGTGTGCGGGTCGGACAGCACCGAGTGGCCGTAGGAGCCGATCCCGGCGTCCGCGAGGTAGCGGCTCATGCCCGTCGAGGGGTTGTAGAGCAGCATCCAGATGGTGGTGGTCAGCACCCCGGACACCGCCCAGGGCGAGAAGACCAGGGCGCGCGACAGGCCGCGGCCGGCGAAGGTCTGGTTGACCAGCAGCGCGAGCACGAGCCCGATGACGAGCTGGAGGCCGATCTGCACCACGACCCAGCGCAGGCTGAAGCCGAGGCTCTGCCAGAACTGCGGGTCGTCGGTGAGGATGCGGTGGAAGTTGCCCAGGCCCGCGTAGCCGTTCCGCCAGGGCTTGGTGACGTTGTAGTCCTGCAGGCTGTAGTAGAGGACGCTGCCCATCGGGTAGGCGATGAAGCCCAGCATCAGCACGGCGGCCGGGGCTATCAGCAGGTAGGGCAGGCGCCGGGTGCGCCGGCCGCGGTCCTTCACACGGTTTCCGGGCGGGTTCTCCGCCACGGCGATGGCCATGACCTCAGGGCTCCTTCGCTAGGACACGTGGGGTTCCGGGACGTCGCCGGGCGCGGCGAGGAAGCGGAAGTCGCAGCCCGTGTCGGCCTGGGTGATCTGGTCCTGGTAGAGGGCGCCGTAGCCGCGCCCGTAACGGGCCTGCGGCGGCTTCAGCTCGGCGCGGCGGCGGTCGAGTTCGGCGTCGTCGACGCCCAGGTGCAGGGTGCGGCCCGGCACGTCGAGGGTGATCGGGTCGCCGGTGCGCACCAGCGCGAGCGGGCCGCCGACGTAGGACTCGGGAGCGACGTGCAGCACGCAGGCGCCGTAACTGGTGCCGCTCATACGGGCGTCGGAGATCCTGACCATGTCGCGGACGCCCTGCTTGAGCAGGTGGTCGGGGATCGGGAGCATGCCGTACTCCGGCATGCCGGGCCCGCCGAGCGGACCGGAGTTGCGCAGCACCAGCACGCTGTCGGCGGTGATGCCGAGCCCGGGGTCGTTCACGGTCGCCTGAAGGGTGCGGTAGTCGTCGAAGACGACGGCCGGGCCGGTGTGGGTGAGCAGGCGCTGCTCCGCGGCGATGTGCTTGATGACCGCGCCGTCCGGGCAGAGGTTGCCGCGCAGCACCGCGATGCCGCCCTCGGCAGCGAGCGCGTGCGCGCGGTCGCGGATCACGTCGTCGTCGTGCACCAGCGCGCCGGCCAGCTGCGCGCGCAGGCTGTCGTGGGCGACGGTGGGACGGTCCAGGTGCAGCAGCCCGGCGATCCGGGACAGCAGGCCGGGAAGTCCGCCGGCGAAGTGGAAGTCCTCCATCAGGTACCGGCCGCCGGGGCGGACGTCGGCGAGCACGGGCACGTCGCGGGCGAGCCGGTCGAAGTCGTCCAGGGTGAGCGGCACCCGGGAGCGCCCGGCCATCGCCACGAGGTGGATCACCGCGTTGGTGGAGCCGCCGAGGGCCAGCACCGTGGTGACGGCGTCCTCGTACGCCTCGCGGGTCAGGATCGCCGAGGGGCGCAGGTCCCGGCGGACCAGCTCGACGGCGCGGGCACCGCTCGCCGCGGCCATCCGCTCGTGCGCGGAGTCGACCGCGGGGATCGAGGACGCGCCGGGCATCGTCATGCCGAGCGCCTCGGCGGCGGCGGTCAGCGTGGAGGCGGTGCCCATCGTCATGCAGTGGCCGGGCGAACGGGCGAGCCCGCTCTCCAGTTCGGCCATCTCGCAGTCGCCGATCAGGCCCGCGCGCTTGTCGTCCCAGTACTTCCACATGTCGGTGCCCGAGCCGAGCACCACGTTGCGCCAGTGGCCGGGCAGCATCGGCCCGGCCGGGACGAAGAGGGCGGGCAGGTCGGCGCTGGCCGCGCCCATCAGCAGCGCGGGCGTGGTCTTGTCGCAGCCGCCGAGCAGCACCGCGCCGTCCACCGGGTAGGAGCGCAGCAGCTCCTCGGTCTCCATCGCGAGCAGGTTGCGGTAGAGCATCGGGGTCGGCTTCTGGAACGTCTCGGACAGGGTGGCGACGGGGAATTCCAGCGGGAAGCCGCCCGCCTGCCACACCCCGCGCTTGACGGCCTGGGCCCGCTCGCGCAGATGGCTGTGGCAGGGGTTGATGTCCGACCAGGTGTTCAGCACGGCGATCACCGGCTTGCCCAGGTGCTCCTCGGGCAGGTAGCCGAGCTGCCGGGTCCTGGCCCGGTGGCTGAAGGCGCGCAGGCCCTCGCCGTCGTACCACGCGCTGCTGCGCAGCGGCGGCCGGTCGCTCCCGGTGGCGGTCACAGTCCCCAGCCCTCCACCGCGGCGGCGACCTCGGCGCGCCGCTCCTCGGGCAGCGCGCTGCTGGGCGGGCGGACCTCGCGGCGGCACAGGCCGAGCGCGGCGAGCGCCTCCTTGACCACCGTGACGTTGTCCGCGGACTGCCGGGCGGCGCGCAGGTCCTCGAAGGCGCGGATCTGCTCCCACACCTTCATCGCGGCCGGGTAGTCGCCGGCGCGCAGCGCGGCCAGCATCTCCAGCGAGATCCACGGCGCCACGTTGGCCAGGCCCGACGTGAAGCCGGTCGCCCCGGCCGCGAAGTACGCGGGCGCATACAGCTCGGCCAGGCCCGCGAGCCACACGTAGCGCTCCAGCCCGGCGTCCCGCGCGAAGGCGGCGAAGCGGGCGGCGTCCGGCACCGCGTACTTCACCCCGATCACGTTGGGGCAGTGCCCGCCCAGCTCGGCCATCCACTCGCCGTCCAGCAGCGGGTTGCGGATGTACGGCACGACGCCCAGTTCCGGCACCGCCTCGGCGACCGCGCGGTGGTAGGCGACCCAGCCGTCCTGCGAGACGTACGGGTGCACGGGCTGGTGCACCATCACCATCGCGGCCCCGCAGTCCCGGGCGTGCTCGGCGGCGCCGATCGCGGTCGGCAGGTCGTGGCCGACGCCGACGATCACGGTGACGGCGGGCCGGTCCGCGGTCTCGGTGAGCGTGTCGAGGACGACCGCCTGCCGTTCCCGCGGGGTCAGGGCGTAGAACTCGCCGGTGTTGCCGTTCGGCGTGACGGCGCGGATGCCGCCGTCCAGCAGCCTGCGCAGCAGCACCCGGTAGGCGTCCCGGTCGATGCCACCGTCGGTGCCGAAGGGGATCACCGGGATCGCCACCACACCGGCGAGCGCGGCCGTGAGCGCGGAACGGTCCATCAGACACCTTCCTCGTCGTCGGGGAACGCACGGCGGAAGAAGACCGCGATGTGCGTGTGCAGCAGCCGCGTCGCCTCGTCCGCGTCACCGGCCAGGGCCAGCGCCAGGATCTCCTCGTGCTCGCTCGCCTCCCGCTCCCACGACGGGTCGGCGGCCCAGGCGACGGTGGACACCAGCGCGGCCTGGTCGCGCAGCTCGTCGAGCATCCGGGCCAGCAGCGGATTGCCGCACGGCAGGTAGAGGGCGCGGTGGAAGTCGCGGTTGGCGAGGCTGCGGTCGGCCCGGTCCTCCGCGCGGGCCGCCCGCTCCAGCGCCTCCTGCGCGGCGGCGAGCGAGGCCCGGCGGGCGATGGTGCGGCGCAGCGCCTCAGGTTCCAGCAGCAGGCGCACGTCGTAGACCTCGCGGGCCATGTCGGCGTCCACGGTCCGCACGGTGACGCCCTTGTACTGGCTCATGACCACCAGGCCCGTCCCGGCGAGCGTCTTGAGCGCCTCGCGCACCGGGGTCTTGGACACCCCGAACTGCGCCGCCAGGTCCGCCTCGACCAGGGCCTGCCCCGGGCTGAGCTGCCCGGTGAGGATGCGGTGCTTGATCGCTTCGAGGACGAACTGCGTCCGGGACGGGATCGGCGTGGGAGCGAAGGTCATGGGGCTCTCAGATCTCACGTATCAGGTCTCATATATGACGTACGAAGTACGACGCGGATGACCGTAGGGCCGCCGGGTGCGGGCGTCAATGCCCTGCGCGCGAACCGGCGCGGGCTTTTTCCGCGCCGGGGCCGGGCCCGGCGGCGGGGGGGGCGGGCGCGGGCATGCGAAAGCCCCCGCCGCCGCGCGGGGTGCGCGGAGACGGGGGCGGTGGCGATGACGGGACGCGGCGGGTGGCCGCGGGTCAGCGGATCAGCGGCAGTCGGGGTGGCCCCAGCCGTCGGCGTTCTTGGCGATCAGCTCGCCGGCCGCGTATCCCCGCCCGCAGCGGCAGCGGCCGGGGTATTTGGCCTTGAGGGTACGGGCCGGGCCGCCGCCCCCGGAGCCGCCGGACGCGGCGCCGCCGCCTGAACCTCCCGAACCGCCGGACCCGCCGGAGCGCGCCGGGCGCGGTGCCTTGCGCACCGTGTCGGGCGTGCGCGGGGGCGGCGGGGAGCCGAGGGCGCTGCCCGCCGGTTCCTGGACCACGGCGGCGTTGCTCGCGGCGCGGTCGGCGAAGTCGTTGAGCCGGTCGCCGTCGACCTGGTGCGCGGGCACGTAGCGGAAGTCCACCTCCCGCCCGGACAGCAGCGCGTCGATGCGCACCACCAGCTCCTGGTTGGCGACGGGCTTGCCCGCGGCCGTCTTCCAGCCCTTGCGCTTCCAGCCCGGCAGCCAGGTCGTGACGGCCTTCATCGCGTACTGGGAGTCCATCCGGACCTCCAGCGCGACGTCCGGTTCGACCGCCTCCAGCAGCCGTTCGAGCGCGGTCAGCTCGGCGACGTTGTTGGTCGTGCTGCCCAGCGGACCGGCCTCCCAGCGGACCGGCTCGCCCCGGTCGTCGGCGATGACCCAGGCCCAGGCCGCAGGTCCAGGATTGCCCTTCGATGCCCCGTCACACGCGGCGATGATGCGTTCACCCACGTGTCCGAGCATGCCAGCTCCCCCGGCCGGGAAGCACATCGCCCCCGGCCGCCGGTCCGCGCGCCCCGCGCGGGCGCGCTCCGCATGCGCCGACCGCCGCCGTCGCCCAGCATGGGTACGGACAGGACCACCGCTGCGGCGAGAGGGCGCCGGGATGGGCAACGGAGCGGGCCGTCCGGCGCCGCGCGAGCCGTCGGACGCCGACAGGCGGGCCGGTTCCGGCGAGCCCGCGGACCCCCGGGACGGCGGACCCGACCCCGCCGAGCAGCGCCAGATCGACGCCATGAACCGCTTCACGGACCACCCGGGCGCCCCTCCCCCGGACCCCGGTCCGGATTCCGCTCCCGCCGCCGGTGGCACGCCCGCCGACGGCCGGCTGCGGGACGCGGTGCTGCTGGAGGCCGGCCACGACCTCGCCGAGGCCGATTCACTGTCGGCCGCCCTCAAGACGGTGACCAGGCTCTTCTCGCCCGGCTTCACACTGGACGGGCTGGTCGTCTTCGGGCTCACCGACAAGTACCTCAAGGTGCTGGGCCAGTACGGATTCCGCCGCCGGGAGGGCGAGGAGACCTTCCGGATGGTGGCCGGGGCGCCCTTCCCGGCCACCGAGGTGATCGACACCGGCCGCCCGGTCTACCTCAGGTCGGCCGCCGAGTACCGCAGGCGCTTTCCCGCCACCTGGCCGATCGCCGCCCGGCACGGTCGGAAGTCCTGGGCCTTCCTGCCGCTCGTGACGTCGGGCAGCATCAGCGCGGTGTGCCTGATGGCCTTCCGCGAGCCGGTGGAGTTCACCGACGACGAGCGGGCGCTCCTGGTGCTGGCCTCGCGGCTGGTCGCGCAGGCCCTGGAGCGCACCCGGACCGGCACCGCGGAGCTGGCCCTGTCGCGCGGGCTGCGGCGCAGTATGGGCGCGACCCCGCCCGCGGTCCCCGGCCTGTCCGTCGCCACCCGTTACATCCCGACCGGCGGCGGACTGGTGGTCGGCGGCGACTGGTACGACGTGATCAACCTGCCCGGCGGCCGCCTGGCCGTCGTCATCGGCGACGTCCAGGGCCACGACGTGCACGCCGCCGCGCTGATGGCGCAGCTGCGCACCGCCGTGCACGCCTACGCGGCCGAGGGGCACGGCCCGGACGCGGTGCTGGCCCGCGCCTCGCGCTTCCTGGCCGCCCTGGACGACGACCGCTTCGCGACCTGCCTGTACATCGAGGCCGAACCGGCGTCGGGCGTGCTGCACATCGCCAGGGCCGGGCATCCGCACCCGGTGCTGCGGCTCGCGGACGGCACCTGCATGCTCAAGCACGTCAACGGCGGGCTGCCGCTCGGCCTCATGCCCGGCACCGAGGACTTCCCCGTCACCGACATGGAGCTGCGGCCCGACGAGATCCTGATGCTGTGCACCGACGGCCTGATCGAGACCGGCGGGCACGACATGTACAGCGGCTGGGTGCGGGTCAGGGACGCCTTCTCGCCGGGGCCCGCCGAGGATCTGGAGGGCATCGCGGACACCCTCATCCGCGCGGTGCACCACCCGCTGGCACAGTCGGCGCAGCGCGGTCCCGAGGGTCACGACGAGCACGCGGCCGCGGGCGCCCGGCACGACCTGGCGCCGCGCAACGAGGACGACATCGCGCTGGTGCTGCTGCGCCGCGACGCCGGGGTGCTCCAGCGGGCGGTGCCCGAGCGCAAGCTCGTGCTGACCATCGAGCAGGACCAGGCGCAGGGCCTGTCCGAGGCCCGCGCGGAGCTGCAGGCGCTGCTGCACGACTGGGCGCAGCCGGACCAGGTGGACACCGCGGTGCTGCTGACGTCGGAGCTGGTCGGCAACGTGCTCATGCACACCGACCAGTCGGCGTCGCTGTCCGCGTCGCTGACCGGCGAACCGGGCCGCCGGGTGCTGCGGGTGGAGGTGTCCGACAACGGCGACGAGCTGCCGCACCAGCGCAGCCCCGGGGAGCTGGCCTCCTCAGGGCGTGGGCTGATGCTGCTGGACATCCTGTCCGGCCAGTGGAGCGTGCGCCCGGAGTCGGAGGGCAAGACGGTGTGGTTCTCGCTGTGGGAGGACGAGGAGGAGAGGGGGGCCGAGGAGGCCGAGGATGAGGCGGAGCAGCTGGCCGAGGACCCGGCGGCCGTGCTGGACCGGATGGAGGACCCGGAGGGGTTCTGAGCTTCCGGGGCGCGTGCGCGGGGCGCGGCCGGGCGGGAGGACCGCCTGCCGCGCCCCGCGTACGCGCCTGCGCCGGCCGTCAGGTCTGCGGCTGCGTCCCGGCGATCTGCTCGCGCATCTCCTCGGCCGACAGGTAGGCGTCGGTGTACTCGAAGTCCCGCAGGGTGGCGGGCTTGCGCGACTGGAAGCCGGTGCGCACGAAATCGTCCCCGGCAGCCGCGTTGAGCAGCCAGTCCGTCATCACCCGGGTCTTGGCGACGTTGGTGCGCAGCGCCGACCAGTGGTAGCCGCGGGCGACGGCCTGCGCCGGCATCCCGCGCAGCTCGACGCCCAGCGGCTTGGACACCGCGTCGCGGCCGCCGAGGTCGACGACCAGGCCCATGTCCTTGTGCCGGTAGGGCTTGAGCGGCTGGTGCCGCAGGGCCGCGATGACGTTGTCGGCGGCGCGCACGCCCTGCCGCATCGCGTGCTGCGCGGTGGGCGGGCAGACCGCGTCCTCGTCGTCCTTGGTGAGGTCGGGGACGGCCGCGGCGTCGCCGAGGGCGAAGACGCCCTCCCGGCCGGGCACGGCCATCTCGGGGGTGACGACGAGCCGGCCGCGCGCGGTCTCCGCGTCCAGCGTGCCGACCAGCGGGCTCGCCACGACGCCCGCGGTCCAGATGAGGGTGCGGCAGGGCAGCACCCGGCCGTCGGTGAAGGTCACCTCGGTCGGCGAGGCCTTGGCGATCGAGGTGCCGAGCGAGATCTCGATGCCCCGGTCGCGCAGGATCTGCTGGGCGCTGCTGCCGAGCTTGTCGCCCAGCTCGGGCATGAGCTTGGGGGCGATGTCGATCAGGTGCCACTTGATGAGCTTCGGGTCCAGCCGCGGGTAGCGGTGCAGTGCGGCGGTCGTCAGCCGTTGCAGGCAGGCCGCGGTCTCGGTGCCCGCGTAGCCGCCGCCGACGACCACGAACTGCAGCCGCGACTCGCGCTCCAGCGGGTCGTGGGAGGCGTCGGCGAGGTCCAGTTGCGCGATGACGTGGTCACGCACGTACGCGGCCTCGGCGAGGGTCTTCATCCCGCGGGCGTTCTCCACCAGGCCGGGGATGTCGAAGGTGCGGGTGATGCTGCCGGGGGCGAGGACGATGTAGTCGTAGGGCTCGTTGAACATCTCGTCGGTTATCGTCCGGACCACGCAGACCTTGGCCTTGGTGTCCACACCGACCGCGCCGCCGGGGACGATACGGGTGCGGTAGCGGCGGCTGCGGCGCAGCGACACGGCGATCGACTGCGGGGCGAGGATGCCGGAGGCGACCTGCGGCAGCAGGGGCAGGTAGAGCTGGTAGGAGAACGGCGTCACGAGGGCGATGTCCGCCTCGTCCCGGCCGAGGTTGCGCTCCAGCCTGCGGACGCAGCCCACTCCGGCGAAGCCGGCTCCCACCACGAGGATCCTGGGTCGTGCCACGATGTCCGTCCCTTCTGGGGCTGCGTACGGTCCGGTCGTTCGCCTTCCCGCCGCCGGCGGCTTCGCACCTCCTCCTGTCCTACCCCGGGCTCCCGGCCCCCGCCAGCCGAGCGGCCCCGGTCGGAGGGCGCGGTGGGCCGGTCCGCGCCGGACCCCGGAGCGCGCGGACGGGTGGCTTCCGGGCGGGGTCCGTCCGGGGCGGAGGCCACTACGATGCAGGTGCTCTCGCACGGTTCGCCCTCGTTGTCCCCCGGGGCCGCGGCCGGCCCCGGGGTCCCCCACTTCCGGAGGTAGACATGCGCAGCACGCACCAGCGGTTACGCAGGTTCGGCACCGTCACGGCCGTCGCCCTGCTGGGCGCCGGTCTCGGGATGCCGGCCGCGTCCGCGGCCCAGGTGGACCCGCTGCCGATCCAGCCGCACCAGACCTTCGTCGGTCAGGTCAACGGCGTCACGATCGGCGCGGTGATCCAGGTCGGCTGCTTCGGCCCGGTGAGCGGCACCTCGACCGGCCACCCGTTGGCCGGCCAGACGGTGTCGGTCCAACTGGTGTCCGGGGCCACGCCGGTCGCGGCCCGGGTCGGGTACACGGGAGAGTCGGCCGACCGCGTCCTGGTCGCCTTCGGCAACCCGACCTCGGCGGCGCCGGCCACCGAGATCAAGGCGTACGGCCTGAACGTGCCGATCCCGCAGAGCCTTAACCTGCCCTGCTCCGGCACCGGCACGGTCGGCTTCGTGCCGGTGCCGACGAGCGCGACGGCGCAGCCCGCCACCGTGGACGTCACCTACGTCAGCGTGGGCGCGACTCCCGCGGGCTGAGCGCGGCCCCCGCCGCGGCCGGGTCCGCGGGGGCGGACCCGGCCGCGGAACGCGCGACCACCCGTCCCGGGCGGCGGGCGCCGCGCTCCAGCACGAGCGACGTCACGGCCAGCAGCACCGCGCCGCCCGCCAGGCCCACACCGACCCAGTTGGCGGCGGTGTAGCCGTGGCCGGCCGAGATGACCAGGCCGCCGAGCCAGGCGGCGAGCGCGTTGCCGAGGTTGAAGGCGCCGATGTTGGCGGCGGAGGCGAGCGTCGGCGCACCGGCGGCCTGGTCGAGCACCCGCTTCTGCAGCGGCGGGGTGGTGGCGAAGCCGAGCGCGCCGACGGCGAAGACGGTGGCGGCCGCGGCGGCCTGGTGGTGCGCGGTCACCGTGAAGGCGGCGAGCACGGCGGCCAGTCCGACGAGCGCGGTGAGCAGGGCGGGCATCAGCCGCCGGTCGGCGAGCCGCCCGCCGGCCAGGTTGCCGACGACCATGCCGAGGCCGAGCAGCACCAGCAGCCAGGTGACACCGCCGTCGGAGAAACCGGCGACGTCGGTCATCATCGGCGCCAGGTAGGTGATGGCGGCGAAGACCCCGCCGAAGCCGAAGACGGTCGTGCCGAGCGCGAGCAGCACCTGCACGTTGCGGAAGACGGCGAGCTCGTGCCGCAGGCTCACGCCTTCCGGGCGCGGCAGGTCGGGGACGAGCCGGGCGACGCCGAACAGGCCCGCGACCCCGAGGACGGCGACCACCAGGAAGGTGACGCGCCAGCCCGCGCCCTGGCCGACGAGGGTGCCCAGCGGCACGCCGACGACGTTGGCGACGGTCAGGCCGGTGAACATCGTCGCGATGGCACCGGCTCGTTTCGCGGGCGCGACCAGTTCGGCGGCGACGACCGAGCCGATACCGAAGAAGGCGCCGTGCGCGAGCGAGGTGACCACCCGCCCGGCCAGCAGCACCGCGAAGTCCGGGGCACCGGCCGAGACAAGGTTGCCGACCGTGAACAGCCCCATGAGCAGCATCAGCATCCGCTTGCGGGTGATCCGGGTGCCCAGCGCCGTCATCAGCGGCGCCCCGGCGACCACGCCGAGCGCGTAGCCGGTGACGGCCAGGCCCGCCGTCGGGACCGAGACGCCGAAGGCGTCGGAGATCTGCGGCAGCAGCCCGATGGGGACGAACTCGGTGGTGCCGATCCCGAAGGCCCCGATGGCCAGGGCCAGCAGCGCGAGAGGCATGAGGCGCAACCCTTCCGATAATCCCGCCGCACGGCACGGCGGCACGTTGCCCGCGAGGGCACGTAACGAGCGTTGACAATAATTGCAGACGCGGATTAATTGCAAGCGCGTTAGAGTAGGGCGAGTGCGCACGGCAGCGGAGCCGGGCGCCGGACCGCCCGCACCGGGCCAGGAGGAGCGATGACCGCCACGGATCCGGCCATGACCGCACTCGCCGGCGGGTGGTGCGCGCTGTCCCTGCTGCACGGCCGGATCGAGGCGCACATCGAGCGCGCGCTGCAGACCGACCACGACCTGAGCGTCCGGGAGTTCTCGCTGCTGGACGTGCTCAGCCGGCAGCACGACGGCGACGGCGGCCATCTGCAGATGAAGCAGGTCGCCGACGCGGTGGTGCTCAGCCAGTCCGCGACGACCCGGCTGGTCACCCGGCTGGAGGAGCGCGGGCTGCTGTCGCGCTACCTGTGCCCGACCGACCGGCGCGGCATCTACACCGACGTCACCCCGGCCGGGGCCGACCTGCTCGCCGCCGCCCGTCCGACCAACAACGCGGCGCTGCGCGAGGCCCTCGACCAGGCCGCCCAGGACCCGCAGCTCGCCCGGCTGGTCAGCGCCGTCGAACACCTCGCCGACCCGGTCGGCGCCTGACACCCCGCCCCGCCCGCGCCGTGCCCGGGTACGGTACGAGCGGGGCCGCGGCCCGGCGTGCCGCCGCCCGCGTACCCCGCCGGACATGCAGCGGCACCGGACACGACAGCAGCGGGAGGACGCCGTGCGGATCGCGGTCTTCGGCAGCAGCGGCGCGACCGGGCGCCAGGTGGTCGCCCAGGCGCTGGCCGCCGGGCACGAGGTGACCGCCTTCGTGCGGGACCCGGCCAAGGCGCCGCCCGCGCGCGCCGGGCTGACGATCGCCGTCGGGCAGGTGACGTCCGACCAGGAGGCGGTGACCGCCGCGGTCACCGGCACCGACGCCGTGATCGTGGCCCTGGGCACCGCACGCACCTGGCAGGGCCTGCGGGCGCCCACCGTCATGGCCGAAGCGGCGCCGCGGATCGTGGCGGCGATGCGCGCCGCCGAGGTCTCCCGGGTCGTGTGGCTGTCCGGCCTCGGCGTCGGCGACACCCTGGCGGAGGTCCCGCCGGTGCCGCGGCTCGGCTACCGGCTGCTGCTCGGCCGGGTCTACGCCGACAAGGCCGCGGGCGAGCGGGTGCTGCGCGACAGCGGCCTGGACTGGACGCTGGTCTACCCGGTGATGCTCACCAACGGCGCCCACACCCGCCGCTACCGGCACGGCGAGAAGCTCGACCTGCACGGGACACCGACCGTCTCCCGGGCCGACGTCGCCGACTTCCTGCTGGGCCGCGCCGTCACCGGCGACTACCTGCACAAGATCGCGGTCGTCTCCGACTGAGCGGTGAACCGGGCCGCCCGCCAGGGGAGTTACCATCGTCCCTCCGCGGGTGCCGCCGGCGCCCGGCCAGCGGTGACGGCGGATGCGGGAAGGCGGCGGCGGTCCGCGATGAAGGTGGTTGTCTTCGGTGCCTCGGGCATGGTCGGGCACGGGGCGCTGCGCGCCGCGCTGCGGGACGAGGGCGTGACGGAGGTGGTCGCGGTCGGCCGCGGCCCGCTCGGCACCGCCCACCCCAAGCTGCGCGAGGTCACCCACTCCGACTTCGCCGACCTGTCCCCGGTCGCGGCCGAGCTGGCGGGCGCGGACGCCTGCTTCTACTGCCTGGGAGTCTCCACCACCGGGCACAGCGCCGAGGTCTACCGCCGGGTCAGCCACGACTTCCCGCTCGCCGCCGCCCGGCTGCTGTCGGCGGGCAACCCCGAACTGACCTTCACCTACGTCTCGGGGGCCGGCACCGACAGCACCGAGCAGGGCCGGGTGGCCTGGGCGAGGATCAAGGGCGGCACGGAGAACGCGCTGCTGGCCCTGGACATGCGCGCGTACATGTTCCGCCCCGGGTACATCCGCCCGGTGGACGGCGCCGTCTCCCGCACCCCGCTCTACCGCACCGTCTACCGGCTGACCTCGTGGCTCTACCCGCTGGCGCACCGGCTGGTGCCGGACCGGGTGACCACCACCGAGGTGCTGGGCCGGTCGATGCTGGCCGCCGTACGGCTGGAGGGCGCGGGCCCGCACATCCTGTCCACCCGGGACATCAACCGGCTCGGCGGCTGAACGCCGGGCCCGCCCGGACGGCGGGCGGCCGTTCGGCGAGTCGGGCGGACTTCCGGGACGGCTGACATACCCGGCCCGGTCAGCGGGCACAAGCTGCGTCATGACCGAGATCGGCCTTCCCGACGGCATCCGTGCCTGCCTCTTCGACCTCGACGGTGTGCTCACCCCGACGGCGCTGGTGCACGCCGCCGCCTGGAAGGACACCTTCGACGCGGTGCTGCGCACCATCGAGGGCCCGGACTTCCAGCCCTTCGACGCCACCGCGGACTACGACACCTACGTGGACGGCCGGCCGCGCGCGGACGGGGTGCGCAGCTTCCTGTCCTCGCGCGGCATCGAGCTGCCCGAGGGCGAGGAGGACGACCCGCCCGAGCTGAACACCGTGCACGGCGTCGGCAACCGCAAGAACGTGCTGGTGCTGGAGAAGATCCGCGAGGAGGGCGTCGCGCCCTACCCCGGCTCGGTGCGCTACCTGGAGGCGGTGCGCGCCGCGGGGCTGCGCACCGCGGTGGTCTCCTCGTCCGCCAACTGCCGGGACGTGCTGGTGGCCGCCGGGATCGAGCAGCTGCTCGACGTGCGCATCGACGGCAACGTGGCCCGTGAGCGGGGCCTGCGCGGCAAACCCAAGCCCGACACCTACCTGGAGGCGGCGAGCGACCTGGGCTTCGGCCCGGACGAGTCCGCGGTCTTCGAGGACGCGCTGGTCGGCATGGACGCCGGGCGCGCCGGGCGGTTCGGCCGGGTCGTCGGCGTGAACCGCACCGGGCAGGCCGAGGAGCTGCGCCGGCACGGCGCCGACGTCGTCGTGACCGACCTCGCCGAACTGCTGGAGCCCGCCCGGTGATCACCGACCCGGCCTACGAGGTCTCACCGTGGAGCCTGCGCGAGCTGGAGCTCAACCTCGACCTGCTGCCGCAGAGCGAGTCGGTGTTCGCGCTGTCCAACGGCCACATCGGCTGGCGCGGCAACCTCGACGAGGGCGAGCCCAACGGCCTGCCCGGCACGTACCTCAACGGGCTGCACGAGCTGCACCCGCTGCCGTACGCCGAAGCGGGCTACGGCTACCCGGAGTCGGGCCAGACGGTCATCAACGTCACCAACGGCAAGCTGATCCGGCTGCTGGTCGACGACGAGCCGTTCGACCTGCGCTACGGGACGGTCCGCAGCCACGTGCGGGAGCTGGACCTGCGGGCCGGGGTGCTGCGCCGGGAGTGCGAGTGGGTCTCGCCCGCGGGGCGCGCGGTGCGGGTGCGCTCGACCCGGATGGTGTCCTTCCGGCAGCGCGCGGTCGCCGCCATCGCCTACGAGGTGGAGCCGCTGGACGGCGAGGTGCGGCTGGTGGTCCAGTCGGAGCTGGCGGCCAACGAGGAGGTGCCGCACTCCCCCGGCGACCCGCGGGTGTCGGCCGCGCTGTCCTCGCCGCTGATGGGCGAGGAGCACTCCGCCACGGGCACCCGGCTGCGGCTGGTGCACTCCACCACCCGCAGCAAACTGCGGGTCGCGGTGGCCGCCGACCACCGGGTGGAGGGCCCGGCGGGCACCACGCAGGTGTCGGCGGACTCCGCCGACGACGTGAGCCGGCTGACCGTCACCTCGGTGGTGGGCGCCGGGCAGGCGCTGCGGCTGGAGAAGTTCGTCGCCTACGGGTGGTCGGCGACCCGCTCGCTGCCCGCGCTGCGCGACCAGGCCGACGCCGCCCTGGTGGGCGCCAGGGACACCGGCTGGAAGGGCCTGCTGGACCAGCAGCGGGCGTACATGGACGACTTCTGGGACCGCGCCGACGTCGAGGTGGACGGCGACACCGAGATCCAGCAGGCGGTGCGCTTCGCGCTCTTCCACGTGCTCCAGGTCGGCGCGCGGGCCGAGGAGCGGGCCATCCCCGCCAAGGGCCTGACCGGCTCCGGCTACGACGGCCACACCTTCTGGGACGCCGAGACCTTCGTGCTGCCGCTGCTGACGTACACCTCGCCGCGGGCCGCCGCGGAGGTGCTGCGCTGGCGCCGCAACACGCTGCCCGCCGCGAAGGAGCGGGCCCGCCAACTGGGCTTCGCCGGCGCCGCCTTCCCGTGGCGGACGATCAACGGCGAGGAGGCGTCCGGCTACTGGCCGGCCGGCACCGCCGCCTTCCATGTCAACGCCGACATCGCCGACGCGGTCGTGCGCTACGTCGCGGTCACCGGCGACGAGGACTTCGAACGCAGCACCGGGCTCGAACTCCTCGTCGAGACCGCCCGGCTGTGGCGTTCGCTGGGCCACCACGACCACGCGGGCGCCTTCCACATCGACGGGGTGACCGGACCCGACGAGTACAGCGCGATCAGCGACGACAACGCCTACACCAACCTGATGGCGCAGGCGAACCTGGAGGCCGCCGCGGACGCCGCCGAGCGGCACCCGCGGCACGCCGCGGAGTTCGGCGTGACCGACGAGGAGACCGCTGCCTGGCGGGACGCCGCGGCGGCGATGGCGCTGCCCTACAACGACGGCCTCGGGGTGCACGAGCAGTCGATGGGCTACACCCGGCACCAGATGTGGGACTTCGGCCGCACCGACCCCGAGAACTACCCGCTGATGCTGCACTACCCGTACTTCGACCTCTACCGCAAGCAGGTCGTCAAGCAGGCGGACCTGGTGCTGGCGATGTACCTGCGCGGCGACGCCTTCACGCTGGAGCAGAAGGCCCGCAACTTCGCCTACTACGAGCCGCTGACCGTGCGCGACTCGTCGCTGTCGGCCTTCGGGCAGGCGGTGATCGCCGCCGAGGTCGGGCACCTGCAGCTGGCGTACGACTATCTCGGCGAGTCGGCGATGATCGACCTGGAGGACCTGGAGAACAACGCGCGCGACGGGCTGCACATCGCGGCGCTGGCCGGCACCTGGACGGCGCTGGTCGCCGGGCTCGGCGGGATGCGGCTCTTCGACGGCGGCCGGCTGCGGTTCGCGCCCCGGCTGCCGGAGACGCTCAGCCGCATCTCCTTCCGGCTGCTCTTCCGCGGCCGCCGGCTGCGGGTGGAGGTCGGCCGCGGCACGGCGACGTACACCCTGGCGTCCGGCGAGCCGCTCCAACTCGTCCACTACGGCGAGGAGTTCACCCTCACCACGGACAAGCCCGCCGAGCGGGAGCTGCCCGCGTCCGAGCACCGCCCGCCGCCCGCGCAGCCGCCGGGCCGCGCCCCGCTGCGGCGCCCGCAGCACCCGAAGTAGCCGCGCCGCCGGGCCCCGCGCGTACCGAAGCGGTGACGCCCGCGCGGCCCGGCTGACAGACTGGCCGGGTGCGCGACTACGACATACTGGTGATCGGTTCGGGCCCCGGCGGGCAGAAGGCGGCCATCGCGGCCGCGAAACTCGGGAAGCGGGCGGCCCTGGTCGACCGCTCGGACCGGCTCGGCGGGGTGTCCCTGCACACCGGCACGATCCCGTCCAAGACGCTGCGCGAGGCGGTGCTCTACCTCACCGGCCTCAACCAGCGGGATCTGTACGGGCAGAGCTACCGGCTCAAGGAGGACATCACCGTCGCCGACCTGACGGCCAGGACGCAGCACGTCGTCGGCCGCGAGGTGGACGTGGTGCGCAGCCAGCTGTCCCGCAACCGCGTCACGGTGCTGGACGGGACCGGGCGCTTCCTGGACGAGCACACCGTGGCCGTGACGGACGCGGGCGGCCAGGAGCGGGTGGCGACCGCCGACCGGATCGTCATCGCGACCGGGACGCGTCCGGCCCGCCCGGCGAGCGTGGAGTTCGACGACCGCACGGTGATGGACTCCGACAGCGTGCTGCGCATGGAGCGGGTGCCGCGCTCCATGGTGATCGTCGGCGCCGGGGTGATCGGCATGGAGTACGCCTCGATGTTCGCCGCGCTCGGCAGCCGGATCACCGTGGTCGAGCAGCGCGAGGGCATGCTGGACTTCTGCGACGCGGAGATCGTCGAGGCGCTGCGCTACCACCTGCGCGACCTCGGGGTGACCTTCCGCTTCGGCGAAACGGTGGCCGCGGTGGAGCGGCACGAGAACGGCACCCTGACGGTGCTGGCCAGCGGCAAGAAGATCGCGGCCGACGCCGTCATGTACTCCGCCGGACGGCAGGGCCTGACCGACGGACTGGCGCTGGACAAGGCGGGCCTGGCGGCCGACAAACGCGGCCGGCTCGCGGTGGACGAGCACTACCGCACCACGGTGCCGCACATCTACGCCGTCGGCGACGTCATCGGCTTCCCGGCGCTCGCCGCGACCTCGATGGAGCAGGGCCGCTGCGCCGCCTACCACGCCTTCGGCGAACCGGCGCACGCGCTCGCCGACCTCCAGCCGATCGGCATCTACACGATCCCGGAGATCAGCTTCGTCGGCCGCACCGAGGACGAGCTGACCGATGCCTCGGTGCCCTTCGAGGTGGGCGTCTCGCGCTACCGCGAGCTGGCCCGCGGCCAGATCATCGGCGACGCGCATGGCATGCTCAAGCTGCTGGTGTCCCCGCAGGACCGGCGGCTGCTGGGTGTGCACTGCTTCGGCACCGGCGCGACCGAGCTGATCCACATCGGGCACGCCGTGATGGGCTGCGGCGGCAAGGTGGACTACCTGGTCGACGCGGTCTTCAACTACCCGACGCTGGCCGAGTCGTACAAGGTCGCCGCGCTGGACGTCACCAACCGCATGCGGCAGATCGACCGGCTCGGCGCCTGACGCCTGCCGCGCGCGTCCGGGCGCGGCCGGGGAGCCGTTCCCGGTCCGCGTCCGGGCATTGACAACGGGGGTCGCCGTGTCAAATATGGGAGCGCTCCCACGCACCGCACCGCGCACACCCCCACGTCACGCCTCGCGAAGGTGAGAGACCGTTGCGTCCAGGCATTGCGAAAAGTTCCGCACATCCGCGCAGACGGCTCGCCGCCTGCGCCTCCGCGCTCGCGCTCGGCGCCGCGCTGCTGGCCGGCGGCGGTACCGCGCTGGCCGACGACCCCGGCGCCCCGGCCCCCCAGTCCGTCGGCGTCACGGTGAACGCCGCCGAGGGCCAGGGCACCATCCCGGGCACCGCGTACGGGCTCAACAGCGCGGTGTGGGACTCGCAGATGAACGTCCCCGAGGTCCAGGACCTGCTGTCGGCCGCGAACATCGGCATGATGCGCTACCCCGGCGGCTCCTACGGCGACATCTACCACTGGGTCGACAACACCGCCCCGGGCGGCTACGTCGCACCCGGCACCGATTTCGACGCCTTCATGGGCACGGTCAAGAAGATCGGCGCGCAGCCCATCCTCATCGCGAACTACGGCTCGGGCACCCCGCAGGAGGCCGCGGACTGGGTGCGCTACGCCAACGTCACCAAGAACTACGGCGCGAAGTTCTGGGAGGTCGGCAACGAGCTGTACGGCAACGGCCACTACGGCAGCGGCTGGGAGACCGACAACCACGCCGACACCTCGCCGACGGCCTACGCGCACAACGTCGCCGACTACGCCGCCGCGATGAAGGCCGTCGACCCGAGCGTCAAGGTCGGCGCGGTGCTGACGCTGCCCGGCAACTGGCCGGACGGGGTGATGGCGGGCGGCGAGACGTCCGACTGGAACCACACGGTGATCCCGCTGATCGCCGGCAAGGCCGACTTCGTCATCGTCCACTGGTACCCGGGCGGCTCGGACGCGGCCGGGATGCTCAACACCCCCTCCCAGCTGTCGGGCGAACTCGCCCAGCTGCACGACCAGCTGGCCGCGGGCGGCGCGGCGGACATGCCGGTCGCGCTGACCGAGCTGAACTCCAACGTCTTCGAGGACACCCAGCCCAACGCGCTGTTCGGCGCGGACGCGTACCTCACCGCGCTGCAGAACGGCGTCTTCACCGTCGACTGGTGGGACACCCACAACGGGCCCGGCGCGATCAGCACCGCCCCGGACGGCGCGACGGACTTCAACGACTACGGCATCCTCTCCAGCGGCACCTGCGTCGGCGACGTGTGCGAGCCCCCGCTCAACACGCCCTTCGCGCCCTACCACGCCATCTCGATGCTCAGCCATCTCGGCACACCCGGCGACCAGCTCATCGGTGCGGCCAGCGGCAGCCCGCTGGTGGCGGCGCACGCGGTGCACCGCAAGAACGGCGACCTGAGCGTCATGCTCATCAACAAGGACCCGGCCAAGGCGCAGACCGTGGCCCTGAGCTACCAGAACTTCCTGCCGGACGGCGGGGCGGCCACCGTCGACACCTTCCGCGACCAGGCCTCCTCGATCGACAGCGCCACCGCGCCGAACACCGGCAGCTGGACGCTCCCGCCGTACTCGATCACCACCGTGACCGTGCACCCGAAGGCCGGCACCGGCTCGGCCCTGAGCGCACCGGGCGCCCCGAAGGTCACCGCCGCGGGCGCCACGACCGCGACGGTGAGCTGGACGCCCTCGACCGGCGGCAAGGTGGACCGCTACGAGGTCTACCGGCAGATCGGCGCCAACAGCGAGCTGGTGGCGACCTCCACCGGCACCTCGGCGACCGTGTACAACCTGGTGCCCGGCAGCACCGGCACCTGGAACATCCTGGCCAGGGACTCCAGCGGCCACCTGTCACGCCCCTCGGACCCGCTCACCGTCCGCACCGGCACCCCGCAGGACTCCACCTGCAAGGTGTCGTACGACCTGACGGCCGGCTGGGGCAACGGCTTCAACGCCAACGTGACGGTCACCAACACCGGCCCGGCGACCATCAACGGCTGGACGCTCGCCTTCACCTTCCCGAGCAGCGGCGAGTCGGTCAGCGGCTTCTGGAACGCCGTCCTGAAGTCCGACGGCAGCCATGTGACGGCGACCCCGGTCGACTGGAACGCCACGCTCGCCCCGAACGGCGGCAACTCGGCGACCTTCGGCTTCACCGGCGCCAACAACGGCGCCTACCAGCCGCCGACGGTCTTCACCCTCAACGGGACGGTGTGCACGACGGTGTGACATCCTTCCCTTCCCGGGACTGCCTGCCGCACCCGGCGCCTGTCAGGGGCGCCGGGCGCGGCAGGTGCTTTTCCGCGCCCCTCACGGCGGGGGCCCGCCGCCGCTCCAGGCGAGCAGCCGGTCGGCGGTCCAGGTGGTGACGACGCGCTCGGCCGGGATCCCGGCCTCCTCGGCGCGTGCGCAGCCGTAGGCCTGCCAGCCGAGCTGGCCGGGCGCGTGCGCGTCGCTGTCGATCGCGAAGAGCACGCCCGCGTCCCTGGCCAGGGCCAGCAGCCGGCGCGGCGGGTCGAGCCGCTGCGGACTGCTGTTGATCTCCACCGCGGTCCCGGCCTCCGCGCACGCGGCGAACACCGCCGCGGCGTCGTAGGAGGACTCCGGACGGGTGCGGCGCTCGCCGATCAGCCGGCCCGTGCAGTGGCCGAGCACGTTCACCAGCGGGTTGCCGACGGCGCCGAGCAGCCTGCGGGTGAAGGCGGGAGCGGCCATCCGCAGCTCGGAGTGCACCGAGGCGACGACGAGGTCCAGCCGCGCGAGCAGCTCGTCGTCCTGGTCGAGCGAGCCGTCCGGGAGGATGTCGCACTCGATGCCGGTCAGCAGCCGGAAGGGCCGGGGCCCGCGGGCGAGCTGCTCGTTCAGCTCGGCGACGGTGTCGAGCTGGCGGCGCAGCCGGTCGGCGGTCAGCCCGTGGGCGACACGCAGCCGCGGCGAGTGGTCGGTGAGCACCGCCCACGCGTGGCCCTCGGCGCGGGCGGCCCGCGCCATCACGGCGATCGGGCTGTTGCCGTCGGACCAGTCGGAGTGCAGGTGGCAGTCGCCGCGCAGCGCCGCGTGCAGGGCGGCGCCGGCCGGGGTGAGCGGGCCGCCGTGGTCGCGTTCGAGGTCGGCGAGGTAGCCGGGGACGCGGCCCTGCGCGGCCTCGGCGAGCACCGTGCCGGTGGTGCTGCCGATGCCCTTGAGATCGGTGAAGCGGCGGGCCGCCGTACGCCGCTCCAGCTCGCCGGGCGGCAGGGCGGACAGTACGGCGGCGGCGTTGCGGAACGCGCGGATGCGGTAGACGGGCGCGTCGGCGCGTTCCAGCAGGAAGGCGATCCGCTCCAGTGCCTCGATCGGCTCCATGGACAGCGGTTTCCCGGCCCGGCCCCGCGCGTAACGGGGCGGCGTGCCGGGTCACACGTTCGGGACCCCGGCCGGGCGGGCGCCGTCAGACGTTGGGCACGTGCAGGGCGTCCCACGTCTCGCGGCCGGGCGGCCACTTCAGCGCGTCGCCGGACCAGCCCTTGTGGTGCTCGGTGTTGTACTTGCGCTGCCAGGCCTCGTAGGAGGCGATGTCGCCGGAGCCGATGACATCCTTGTTGGCCGTGCTCCGGTAGTGGTTGCAGCCGACCGCGACCAGCCGGTCGTGCATCGCGGCCACGACGGGCGAGCGGCGCCCGGTGGTGAACCACGCCGAGCCCGGGAAGGGCTCGTAGCGCGGTGCGGCGGCGCTCCCGCCCGCCCAGGTGTGCAGGGCGGCGCGGTCGGCGAATTGCCCCACGTTGCGGTCCAGGCCGCCGGCCTCGCTGTACTGGTGGAAGAGCCAGGGATGCTCGACGCGCGGATGGCCCTTGGGCGCCGAGGGGTCGGCGATCCACAGGCCGTCGGCGCAGTAGGACGTGCTGTCGCGGTGCAGCCAGAAGTCGCGGTTGCAGTACAGGACGACGCGGTACTCGGGTGCCTTGGCCTTGACGTGCTTGAGCCAGCCGTCCTTGTCGGCGCCGGAGACCCCGGCGTCCTCCCAGTCGAAGGCCAGGAAGTCCCCGGTCTTCGCCCCGGCGTGCGCCAGGAAGTAGTCGGCCTGGGCGCTCACCGAGCCGGGCCGGGCGAAGTGGTAGTGGCCGACGACCAGGCCGTGCTCGCGGGCGGTCGCGACCTGCCCGGCGTGCCTGGGGTTGGTGTAGCTCGATCCCTCGGTGGCCTTGACGACGACGAAGTCCAGGCCGCTGGTGCTGTAGTCGCTGCTCTGGTACGAGGCGACGTCGATGCCGTTGACCGTCACGGCGGTCCCTTTCCGTGCTCGTGCGCTGGTGCGGTGGTGCGGGGTGGTGCGGTGGGTCTCGGGTTCTCGGGGTTCGCGGAAGGCGGTCGGTCGGAGGGGGGCCGGTCAGTGCACGGGGCCGACGTCGAAGGTGTCGCCGCAGACGACGGGGTTCTTCGTGGCCAGCGTCATGGACTGGGTCGATCCGGGCGGGTAGACCATGATCAGCGTGGGCGTCCGCCAGCAGCCGCCGTCCCTGACGCCCTGGTTGAGGGTGTGCAGGTCGGCCTCGACGGTCTGGCCCGGCGCGATCCGCACCGCCGCCGCCTTGACCGTCTGGCGCGTCGCGGGCTTGCCGATGACGCTGCCGTCGCCGCGCAGCAGGGAGACGCCCGGGAAGCCGTTGAGGACACAGGCGTGGCCGGTGGTGTTGGTGAAGTCCAGCGGGTAGTAGATGTTGCCGGCGCCCGGGTCGCCGCGCCCCAGGGTCATCTTGAGGTCGGTGACCGTGCAGCGAGCGGTGGACTGCTGCTGCGCGCCGCCGGAGGAGCCCCCCGAGCCGGAGGAGCCCGCCGAGGCGGAGGACCCGGTGGTGGCCGGGGACTCCGGGGTGGCCGTGGCCTGACCGGCGGACGTGCCGTCGGTGGGCGTCGCGGTACCGGAGGTGGCGGCCGGGGCCGACTGCGAGGTGTCGTTGCCGTCGGCGGAGGGCGCGGCGGCCGAGCCGTCGCCGTTGCCGCCGCAGCCGGTGGCCGCGGCGGACAGCAGGGCCACCGCCGCGGCGGTGAGGACGGCCGGACGGCGCCGCGACCGCGGTCGCGGCCGGTCCGCCGTCCCGGAGGGAGAGGACGAGTTAGCCATACTGCTCGGTTTCTCACGCCGGGCCGGTTTCGAACCTCGTCCGGCTCGATTGTTGCTGTTTCCGCACATTGTCACCGCGCGGAACTGCCGAAACAGCACGCTCGTACGACCCACGTACGTGCGTACGGCCCGGGTGGACGCGGCCCGTCGCCGTCAGTCGTGCTCGCGGCGCCGCTTGCGGACCTGCCACACCACCAGCGCCACCACCACGACGACGGCGACCACGACGGCCACCGCCGTGCCCGCGGTCTTCTCGACGCGCTTGTACGCGTTGCCGGCGAAGTAGCCCAGCAGGGTGAAGCCGACGCCCCACACCAGCCCGCCCAGCGCGTTGAAGAGCAGGAACGTCGGGTAGGGCATCCGCGAGATACCGGCGAGCGCGGGCATCATCGCGCGGAAGAAGGCGATGAAGCGCCCGAGGAAGACCGCGGCGGGGCCGCGCCTGCGGATCAGGTCGCGCGCCTGGTCGATCCGCTCGCGGTGCCCGCGCAGCGTCCTGACCTCCAGGATGCGCGGCCCGTACCGCCGGCCGATCTCGTAGCCGACCGAATCCCCGGCGACGGCCGCCAGTACGACCACGGCGGCCAGCCAGTACACCGAGACCCGGCCCTCGTTGGCGATCACCCCGCCCAGCACCACGGCCGTCTCGCCGGGCAGCACGAAGCCGAAGAAGAGCGCGTCCTCGCAGAAGACGAGGGCCCCCACGACGGCGTAGACCGCGGGGCCGGACAAGCGCGAGAGCCAGTCGGTGATGGAGTGCATGGAGGAAGCCTTCCCCCGCTCGCCCGCCTCCCCGCATCCGCGGCGCGGACGGGTCGGCGAGGAGCGGACGGCCACGGGCGCCCGGGGCGGGTGGGCACCGGGGCGGCTGGGCATCGGCGCGGGTGTGCGTCGGCGCGGGTGTGCGTCGGCGCGGGTGTGCGGAAGGCGGCGTCCGGGACAGGTGTGCCGAACGTGGCGTCAGGGGGGGTGTGCGGGGACGTCCGGAGCAGGTGTGCGGGGCGGGTGTGCGGTGGGTGAAAAGGGCGTTGGGCGCGCATTCACACACTCCTCACCGGAAATTACCTCTCCCGGCCGCAACGGGACGGGCCCCCGGCTCGTCCAATGGGTACGGGCACGTGGCAGGAGGCGGGGAGCTATGGCGGGGGCGGGGAAACGGGCCGTACGGCGGGCCGGGGCGGCGGGGGCGGCGGTCGCCGCCGTGCTGGTGTGGCTGCCGGGGACGGCGCAGGCGGCGCCGGGCGACCCGCCGGGCGGGTGGACGCTGGCCACCTTCACCGCGCAGCCCTCCGTGACGGACTACGCCGACCGCACGATGACGCTGGCCGGGCGGCTGGACCGCCCCGACCGGGGGGACGGCGGCCCGCGCGAGCCCGCGGCGGGCGCCACCGTGGACCTGGTGGCAGGTGATCCGTCCGGAGCCGGCGCGCAACTGCTGGGCACCGTGACGACCGGCCCCGGCGGCGTCTTCCGGCTGCCGGACGCACGGATCGGCCTGCGCCCGGCGGACGCGGGCCCGGGGCCCTGGACGGTGCCGGTGCACGCGCTGCACCGCACCCCCGGCCCCGGCGGCGGCACTTACGGCGACTGGGACGCCGAGGCCGCGGTGGACGTCACGGCGGTGCCCAGCGCCGTACGGCTGACCGCCGCCTACACGCTGGGCGAACCGGCCGCCGCGGGCCGTACGGTCACGGCCTCCGGCCTGGTCGAACGCGCCGCGGACGGCGGCTGGCTGCCGGCCGCGGACGTGCCGGTGCGGATCGCGTACCAGGCCGCGGACGGCTCCGCGCCGGTGGTCCGCACCGTGCGATCCGGGGCGGACGGGCGCTTCACCGCGGACGTCACGGCGAGCGCGGCGGGCACGGCCTCCACCTCCCTGGAGGCGGCCGACGACCCCTACCTCGACGCGAGCGGCGCCGCGCCGCAGACCCTCCAGGTCCCTGCGCCGCCCACCGGCCCGGCGCCGGCCACCACCGCGTCCGGCACACCGACGCACCGTGCGGCCCCCGCGGTGCACCACCGCACCGCGGCGCCCACCGCGACCGCCACCCGCGGGCCCGCGGCCGCCCCGGCTCCCTCGCCGAGCGCCCCGCGCGCCGTGCAGGAGCCCGGCAGCCTCGCGATGACCGGCTCCGGCGGCTTCACCCGCGCGGCCTTCCTGACCGGCGGCAGCACCCTCGTCGCCGCGGGTCTGCTGCTGGTGGTGGCCCGCCGCCGTATCACCCGCGCGGCGGGCTGAGCACCGGCTGTACGGGCTCAGCTGCCGTACAGCTCCCGGTAGGAGGGGAAGTCGCCGCCCGGGCCGGTGACGGATTCGGCCGCCAGCACGGCGTTGCCGATGGCGCGGGCCAGGGTGTCGGCGCCCGCCGCGAAGATCGCGTCCAGGGCGCCCGCCGCGAGGTGGACACCGAAGGCCGGGTCGGCGGCGGGCGCGCCGGGCGGGAGGAACGGGCGGGCGCCGGTGGCCATCGCGAAGACGGCGTCGCCGTCGGAGAGCAGGTGCACCGGGCGGATCGCGCGGGCCAGCCCGTCGTGGGCGGTCCCGGCGAGCTTCTGGGCCTGGGAGCGGGAGAGGTCGGCGTCGGTGGCGACGACCGCGAGGGTGGTGTTCACCGGACCCGCCACCCGCTCGGCGTAGCGCGCCGCGGCGGCGTCGAGGCGGTCGCGCGCCCGCTCCCGTACGTCCTGCGGCACGGGCGTACCGCCCGGGGCCGCGGACCAGAGCAGGCCGGTGGCCGGGTCGACGGCGGAGCCCGCCGCGTTGACGACCGCGAGGGCCGCCACCGTGACGCCCGAGGGCAGCACGGCGCTCGCCGTGCCGGTGCCGCCCTTGAGGCCGCCGACGACCGCGCCCGTCCCGGCGCCGGTCGCGCCCTGCGGCACGGGCGCGCCCTCCGGCGCCGAGGCCGCGTCCGCGGCGGCGGCGCGGCCCATCGCGGCGTCCGGGCGGGCGTACCAGTCGCCGCCGCGCCCGAGGTCGAAGAGCGAGGCGGCGGGCACGACCGGCACCACGCGCCCGGGTCCGCCGACCCGGAAGCCGCGGCCCTGCTCCTCCAGCCAGAGCGCCACGCCCGTGGCCGCGTCGAGGCCGAAGGCGCTGCCCCCGGACAGGACGACGGCCTCGACGCGCGGGACGATGTTGCGCGGGTCGAGCGCGTCGGTCTCCCGCGTGCAGGGGCCGCCACCGCGCGTGTCGACGGCGGTCACGGCGCCGCCGGGCGGGGCCAGCACGACGGTGACACCGGTGAGCCAGCCGTCGCCGGTGCGCTGCGCCTGGCCGACCCGCAGTCCGGGCACATCGGTCAGGGCGTCGGCCGCGCCGGGTACGGTGCCGTTCTCCATGGGATCCCTTCCTTTTCCCCGGTGGCTGTCAGGCCTCGTCGTCCGGCCGCGCGCCCGGTACGCCGTGCGCGTCCAGCGCGGCCAGGAAGGCGCCGACGTCGGCGGGGGTGACCAGCGGACGGACCCGGTGGCCGACGTCCAGCAGCACACCCTCGCTCTTGCGCATCCGGCCGGGGTCGAGGCTCGCCCACACCGTCCAGCTCGCGGTGCCCCACAGCCGCAGCTGCCCGGTCGTCGGGCCGAGCCGGACCCGCTTCGCCGCGGCGAGCGAGCCGTAGCGGATCTTCTTGGTGCCCCAGGGGAAGTAGTAGCCGCGGATGCGTATCGCGTCGTCGGTGCAGCTGATCCAGGTGTCCCGGTAGGTCGCGGTCATGGCTCCAGTGTCCTGCGGGGCGCGGGGAGGCAGAAGCCCCCTTCCCGGAACCGCCGCGTGCGCCGCCGGTCAGTGGCCCGAGGTGGCCTTGAGGCCGACGACGGCGACGATCAGCAGGGCGACGAAGAAGATCCGCGCGGCGGTCGTGGGCTCGCCCAGCAGCAGCATCCCGGCGACGGCCGCACCGGCCGCGCCGATCCCGACCCAGACCCCGTAGGCGGTGCCGATGGGCAGCGTACGGGCGGCCTGCGCGAGCAGCAGCATGCTGGCGGCGATGCCCGCGCCGGTGGCCACGCTGGGCCACAGCCGGGTGAAGCCGTCGGTGTACTTCATACCGACCGACCAGACGACCTCGAGCAGACCTGCGACGACAAGAAGGACCCATGCCATGACGGCACCTCCGTGATCGGGAACGTACGGGGGTGCGCCGTCTTTGCAGGGTCCCGGTACGACGCGCTCGTCGGGTCCCTCCAAGGGTAGCAAATACCGCCATTACGGTCAGGGGATCAGGGGCGGCCGTCCCCCACTGCGGTGTTCCCCCCGTAACCGAACCCCGCCTAGTCCCGCCCGATCCCGCCCAGAGATCGGATGTCAGGAGACTTAATCGCCAGTGTAGGCCGCCACAAACCGCGTTGACCGGGTAATCATCCGAACTCTGCGCCACCGTACGGGTGTCGGCAGGGCTCCTCCGGGGAATGAGCGTGCCGGAATCCCCCACACCCACAGGAGGCACCTGTGCAAGGTCATGTGCGCCAGTTGCGACGCACCGCGGTCCTGGCGACCGCCGCCCTGACCGCCGGACTGTTCCTGACGGCCCTTCCCGCGCGTGCGACCGCCGCCACCCCGGCCGCACCCTCCCCCCACTCCCCCGCCGCCGCACCGTCCGCGGCGGCCGCCGCGGACGGCTGGACCGGCAGCTGGTCGGCCTCCCCGCAGAGCGGCGGCCCCTCGTACGACCACCAGACGCTGCGGCAGATCGTGCGCACCAGCATCGGCGGCAGCGCCGCCCGGCTGCGCATCTCCAACGCCTTCGGCTCCGCGCCGCTGACCGTGTCCGACGTGCACGTCGCGCGCCGCACGTCCGGCTCCTCGGTCGACACCGGCACCGACCGGGCGGTCACCTTCGGCGGCGCGTCCACCGTGACGGTGCCCGCGGGCGGCACCGCGGTCAGCGACACGGTCGGCTTCGCGGTGCCCGCGCTGGCCGACGTCGCCGTCAGCCTCTACCTGCCGCAGCCCACCGGCTCGGCGACCTACCACCAGCAGGGCACCCAGACCAACTACACCGCGAGCGGCGACGTCAGCGGCTCCGGCAGCATCAACGTGAGCGGCACCAGCGGCAGTTACTCCTTCCTGACCAACCTCGACGTGCAGAACCCGGCCGCGCAGGGCGCGGTCGCGACGCTGGGCGCCTCGATCACCGACGGGGTCGCGTCGGCGCAGGACTCCAACCGCCGCTGGCCCAACGACCTCGCGGCGCGGCTCGCGGCGAGCGGCCGCACGGTCGGCGTGCTCAACCAGGGCATCAGCGGCAACAAGCTGCTCAGCGACGGCGCCGGGCAGAGCGCGCTCAACCGCTTCGACCGGGACGTGATCGGCCAGCCCGGGGTGCGCTGGGTCGTCTTCTCCGACGACCCGATCAACGACCTGGGCGCGGGCAACCGCCCGAGCGGCGACCAGCTGATCGCCGGGCTCCAGCAGCTCATCACCCGCGCCCACCAGGCGGGCATCTCCTTCCTGTGCTCGACGCTCACGCCCTTCCAGGGCTCGGGCGGCTGGACGCAGCAGGGCGAGGACGCGCGCGCACAGATCAACGCCTTCGTCCGCGGCGCGGGCAGCGGCTGCGACGGCGTCGTGGACCAGGACACCGCGACCCACGACCCCGCCAACCCGGCCCGCTATCTGCCCGCCTACGACGCGGGCGACCATCTGCACCCGAACGAGGCGGGGCTGCAGGCCATCGCCGACGCGGTGGACCTGTCGCTGTTCGGCCCCGCCGGGCAGCCCGGCGGCAGCTGGATCGCCCTGCGGTCGCACGCCAACGGCAAGTACGTGACGGCGCCGAACGGCGGCGCCTCGCCGCTGATCGCCGCGGGCACCTCGGCGGGCACCGCCGAGCAGTTCGACCAGGTCAACCTGGGCGGCGGGCACATCGCGCTGCGCGCGCACGCCGACGGCAAACTCGTGACGGCGGAGAACGCGGGCGCGGCCGCGCTGATCGCCAACCGCGACGCGGCCGGCGCGTGGGAGACCTTCACGCTGCTCCACAACCCGGACGGCAGCGTCACCCTGCGGGCCGAGGTCAACGGCCGGTACGTCACGGCCGAGGCCGCCGGGGCGCAGCCGCTGATCGCCAACCGCGACGCGATCGGCCCGTGGGAGGAGTTCGACCTGGTCATGCCCTGACCGGCAGCACCACCCGGGAGGGGCGGGCCGCGGCGCGGTGGACGGTGCGCCCGCCCGGCGGACCGGCGACCTCCCAGCGCGGGCGGCTGCTCGCCGCGACATGCAGCCGCACGCGGTGGCCACGGCGGAAGACGTGCGCCGTCGACCACAGGCCCACGTCCACCTCGCGCACCCCGTGCCCGCCGGCGGCCGGCCCCCGCCGCACGCCGTCGGTGAGCGCGAGGTGCCGTCGGGCGCGACGTCGCACAACCGGACCACCCGGTCGGTGGGCCCGGTGTCCGCGGCCGCGAACAGCGCCGTCCGGTCCCAAGGCCGGGTCAGGACCCGCGCGGTCGGCCCTCGGTGCACCGGCCGGGCGCGCGGCCCGCATGCCGCGTGCGGTGTGCGGGTCCGTCCGGCGTCCCGCGGGCGCGCCGCCGAGGTCGGCTCGGGGCCACGCGCCCGGCGGGGTGCCGGACGGTACCGGGCCGGGGAGGGCCGCCGGCGGCGCGGCTCCCCCCGGCCCCTGCCGCGTACCGACTGTTTTCCGCCGCCTGCCGTGTCTGCACGGGCAGGACAGCTCCGCCGCGTCACGGCGGGGCGGGGAGCAGAGGGAGAACGGTGGCTACCGAGAGAGTACGGATGACGTCGGCGCAGGTCTGGATCCTGGGCCTGGCCTCGGCGGCGTCGTTCATGATGTCGCTGGACAGCGTGGTCGTCACGACCATCCTGGGCACGGTCCGGGAGGACCTGACGGCGTCGACCGCCGCGCTGGAGTGGGTGGTCAACGCCTACAACCTGACCTTCGCGGCGCTGCTGCTGACCGGATCGGCGCTCGGCGACCGCTTCGGGCGGCGCCGCGTCCTCACCGCCGGGCTCGCGCTCTTCACCGCCGCGTCGGTGGCGTGCGCGCTGTCACCGGACGTGGGCGCGCTGATCGCCTTCCGGGCACTGCAGGGCGCGGGCGCCGCCATGGTGCTGCCGCTGTCGCTCACCCTGGTCGGCGCCGCCTTCCCGCCGCAGCAGCGCGGCAAGGCGATGGGCCTCTACCTGGGCATCACGGGCCTGGCGACCTTCAGCGGGCCCTTCGTCGGCGGGGTCGTCGCCGAGGGGCTCGCCTGGCAGTGGGTGTTCTGGCTCAACCTTCCGGTGGGCCTGGTGACGATGGCGCTCGTTGGGCGCCGGATCGCGGAGAGTTCGGGGCCCGGCGCCCGCTTCGACCTGCCGGGCGTGCTGCTGGTGACGGGCGGGGCCCTCGGCCTGGTGTGGGGCCTGGTGCGGGGCAACACCGCGGGCTGGGGCAGCGCGGAGGTGCCGGCCGCCTGGGCGGCGGGGGCGGCGCTGCTGGTGGCCTTCGTCCGCTGGGAGCAGCGCACGCCCGCGCCGATGCTGCCGATGCGCTTCTTCCGGCTGCGGGCCTTCGCGACCGCCAACCCGGCGAACTTCCTGGTCTTCGCCTCGCTCTACGGCACGCTCTTCTTCCTCGCGCAGTACTTCCAGACGGTACGGGGCCAGGGCCCGCTCGGCGCAGGCCTGCGGCTCATGCCGTGGACGGCGACGCTGATGGTGTGCGCGCCGATCGCCGGGCGGCTCACCGACCGTTTCGGGGAGCGGGCGTTCGTGGCGGCCGGGCTGCTGCTGCAGGCCGCGGGGATGACGTGGATCGCGGCAGTCGCGGACTCCGGCACCGCCTACCCGCGGCTGCTGCCCGGACTCCTCGTCAGCGGCGTCGGGCTGACCATGGCGATGCCGGCCGCGCAGCGCGCGGTGGTCGGCGCGGTGCGGCCGCAGGAGATCGGCCAGGCGTCGGGCGCGTTCATGATGCTGCGGATCTTCGGCGGGGTCTTCGGCACCGCGGTCACCGTGGCGGTCTTCGCCGGGCGCGGCGGCTACGCCTCGACCGCCGACTTCGGCCGCGGCTTCACCGCGGCGATGGCGGCGGTCGCGGGCTACGCGTTCCTCGGTGTGCTCGTCGCCCTCGGCATCCCGGCCCGCCGCCCAGCTCCCGCACCGGCGGCCTCCGCGCGGGAGCGCGGCGCGGACCGCGCCCCGGCGGCGCGGCCGTGAGCCCCCGTCCGCGCGGGGGAGCCGCCCCCGCGCGGACGGGAAGCGCGGAAGCGGACGCCCGCGCGGCCCGGGAAGGCTAGCCTTGCCCCGAAGCCTGATCTGCGAGGTCCGGTGACGGGTAGGGGTGGGGAGCGGCTCATGAGGAGACACAGCGCGGTCTTAGCGGCGCTGGGGCTGGCGGCGGCGTCGCTGACCGGCCTGGCCGCCGGCGGTCCGGCGAGCGCGCTGACGCCGCCGGTGGCGATGACCGCGGACGACCTGCCGACCTGGCAGACCAACGGCGTGGTGTGGGCGCTGGCCCAGGCGGGCGGCGTGGTCTTCGCCGGGGGCACCTTCTCGTCGGTGCGGCCGCCGGGCGCGGCGGCGGGCACGAACGAGCAGCAGGCGCTCAACTTCCAGGCGTTCGACGCCGCGACCGGCGCCCCGACCTCCTGCCGGCTGTCCTTCACCGTGGGCAGCGGCACCGCCACGGTGCGGGCGCTCGCGGTGTCGCCGGACCACAGCACCCTCTACGTCGGCGGGACGTTCGGCACCGCGGGCGGGGTCCCGGTGAGCAATCTCGCGGCGGTCGACATCGCGAGCTGCACCGTGCGGACGGACTTCAAGGTCGCCGTGTCCGCGCAGGTGCGCACCATCCTGGCGACGAACGACACGGTCCGGTTCGGCGGCAACTTCACCTCGGTCGGCGGCCAGGCCCGGCAGCATTTCGCGGCGGTCAGCACGGCGGGCGCGCTGCTCCCGTTCGCGCCCGCGGCCGACCAGGCGGGCAAGGCCCTGCTGCTCTCGCCGGACGGCTCCCGGGTGGTGGTCGGCGGCGACTTCGACACCGTCAACGGCGCCGCCTCGCACGCGCTCGCCGTGGTGGACGCCACGACGGGCGCGAACGTCCGGACGTACCCGGGCTTCATCGGCGCGACCTCGACCGTGCAGG
This sequence comes from Streptomyces sp. NPDC021224, assembly GCF_044332905.1. Classification (NCBI taxonomy): domain Bacteria; kingdom Bacillati; phylum Actinomycetota; class Actinomycetes; order Kitasatosporales; family Streptomycetaceae; genus Streptomyces; species Streptomyces sp. NPDC021224. Next base: position 399,266 of record NZ_JBIRPW010000007.1, read on the forward strand.
ACCTGGCGTCCGACGCCACCGGCTTCTACACCGCCAACGAGGGCACGGGCGGCTTCGACGGCCGCATCGCCCTCGACTGGGCGACGCTCGACCAGCGCTGGCGCGACACCTGCCTGGGCGCGACCCAGACGGTGCAGGTCTACCAGGGCGTGCTCTACAGCGGCTCGCACGCCCACGACTGCTCCACCATGGGGCAGTTCCCGCAGATGGACGACCGGCAGCACCTGCTGGCGGAGTCGGTCGGCAACCCCCGCCCGCTGCTGGGGTGGTTCCCGGACACCGACGACGGCCCGGCCGGCACCGAGCAGATCGGCCCGCGGGCCATGACGACGGCGAGCAAGGGCGGCACCGACTACCTGTGGGTGGGCGGCGAGTTCACCCGTATCGCCAGCAACGGCAACCGCCTGCAGCAGGGCCTGGTCCGCTTCCCGAACACCCCCGACACCCGCAGCCCCACCGTGCCGCAGCAGCTGACCGGGGTCGCCGCCCCCAACGGGGTACGGCTGACCTGGCAGGATTCCCTCGACCTCGACGACACCGCGCTGACCTACACCGTCTACCGCGACGGCGTCCGGATCGCCGTGGTCGGCGCCTCCTCGACGTTCTGGAACCAGGGCCGGGCGGCCTTCGCCGACACCGCCGCCGGACCCGGCACCACGTACAGCTACCAGGTCACGGCGGCGGACGCGGCGGGCAACACCAGCGCGCGGTCGGCGGCGGTGAGCGTGACGACCTCTGGCACCGCGACGACCACCACGCTGACCGTCCCGGCGGACGCCGACAGCTACACCAACGCGGCCGCGACCACCGCCAACTACGGCGGCGACCAGCAGCTGGCGGTCCGCGGCAGCTCCGCCTACCGGACGTATCTGCACTTCACCCTGCCCGCGGCGCCGGCCGGGATGACGCTGCGGAGCGCGTCGCTGTCGGTGCGCACCAGCTCCGACGCGCTCGCGGCCTCCGCCGACACGCTCAGCGTGCAGCATGTCGCGGACGCGTGGACGGAGACGGGTGTGACGTGGGCGAACCAGCCCGCGCCCGACGCCGGTTCGCTCGGCACCCTGCCCGCGCCCACCGCGCTCCAGACCGACTACAGCGCCCCGCTCACCGTCTCGGCGCTCAGCCCTGCGCTCGGCGGCGGCTACGGCCTGGCACTGACGTCCACGGGGACGGACTCGGCGTGGTTCTGGTCCCGCGAGGCGCCCGGTACGGCGGGCCATCCGCAGCTGACGCTGACCTTCGCCAAGTCCTGACGGCGGGTCCGGTCCGGGCGGGGCGCCTCGGCGCCTCCCCGGACCGCAGCTGTTCCCTCGGCAGCTGCCGTCCGGCGGGCGTCCCGTCCCGGTCGCGACGCGGGGAGGAAGCGGCGCATCGTGGAACACGATGTAACACCGGAGCGCGGCGAGCGGGTGGCTTCCCAGCACACCCCCTGCTTCCCGCCCCTGTCAATACGCGTACGAACGCCGCTAGTCTGCTGCACATGAAACAGAGCGGTGTAACGCGTGGCTAGGCAGCCGGGCTCCCGGGCCACGGTCCGGGCCATCGCGGCGGAGGCCGGGGTGTCGATCGCGACCGTCTCGCGGGTGATGAACGGCCATGCCTCCGTCGCGCCCGACACCCGCGAGGCCGTGCGCCGTGCGGCGGCCCGGCTGGGCGCCGCGGCACCCGCCCGGCGGGGCGCCGCGGACGGCGCGATCTACGTACGCTGCCCGTACGTGCTCAGCGACTACTTCGGGGTCATCGTCTCCTCGATCGCCGAGACGCTGGACCTGTACGGGCGGCGCCTGGTGCTCAGCGCGGGCGACGCGGCCCGCGACCGCGAGGTGCTGGGCGGCCTGCCGGACGACCCGGCCGTGGCGGGCGCGGTGCTCATCGTGCCGCCCGAACCGGAGCGGGACCTCGCGGCGCTGCGCGCGGCCGACTTCCCCTTCGTCGTCGTCGATCCGCGCACCCCGCTGCCGCAGGACATCGCCTCCGTCTCCGCCGCCAACCTCACGGCGGCGCGCGCCGTCACCGCCCACCTGGTGGAGCTGGGCCACCGGCGGATCGGGGTGATCGGCGGCCCCGGCGACTGGCTCGCGGGCCAGTCCCGGCTCTCCGGGCACACCTCGGCCCTCGCCGACGCGGGTGTGCTGCCCGCCCCCGAGCTGCTGCGCAGCATCGAGCCGACCGCGGACTGGGGGTACACCGCGGCCTGCGAGCTGCTCGACCTGCCCGAACGTCCCACGGCGCTGGTCGCGTTCAACGACAAGGCCGCGGTCGGCGCGCTGCGCGCGGCGTACGAGCGGCGGCTGCGGGTGCCCGAGGACCTGTCGATCACCGGTTTCGACGACATCGACCTGAGCCGCAGCACCGTGCCGCGGCTGACGACCGTCCGCCAGCCCCTGGAGGAGATGGGCCGGATGGCCGTCTCGCTGCTCATGCGGCTGCTGGACCGGCACACCGTGGACGCGCTGCACGTCGAACTGGCCACCCAGCTGGTTCTGCGCGGCTCGACCGGCCCGGCCCCGTCGGCCGCCGGCGCACGATGACTTTCCTCCCCCGGTCTGGTCTGTATTCCTGAGGGCCGCGTCCGCCCGCCTTCCCCCTTCCCCACCGTGCCGCTCGCGACGGCGCGCGTTCCCGGGGACGGCGGGGCGGCGCCGCCCGCAGGTGCCCGCGGCGCTCTGCCCCGGGCCGGACCGGAGGTCTTTTCTTCCCATGACGACGACACCCACGACACCGACACCACCGACACCACCATCGGCACCGACACCGCCGGACACCGACAGGGCCGACCGCCCCGCACCGGCGTCCGCGCGGGGCGTGAAGCCGCCCGCACGGACGGCGTGGACGCTGGTCCTCGCCTCGCTGGGGGCGTTCCTGACCTCGCTCGACGTGGTGGTGGTCGCCACCGCGCTGCCCACGCTGCGCGACAGCCTGCACGCGAGCCTGGCCGACATGGAGTGGACGCTCAACGGCTACAACCTGGCCTTCGCCTGTCTGATGCTCACCGGCGCGGCCCTCGGCGACCGCTTCGGGCGGCGCCGGACGTACGCGCTGGGCGTCGCCCTCTTCACGCTGGCGTCGATCGCCTGCGCGAGCGCCGGCTCCGCGCAGGCGCTGATCGCCGCCCGGGTGGTGCAGGGCGCGGGCGCGGCAGTGGTGCTGCCGCTGACGCTGACCCTGATCAGCCATGCCTTCCCGGCGGAGAAGCGGGGCGCGGCGATCGGCGTGTGGGGCGCCGTCACCGGTCTCGGGGTCGCCCTCGGGCCGGTGCTCGGCGGGCTGATCATCCAGGACATCGCCTGGCGGTGGATCTTCTGGATCAACGTGCCGGTCGGCGTCGCGGTCGCGGTGCTGGCGATGCTGCGGCTGGAGGAGAGCCGCGGCAGCCGTCCGCATCTGGACCTGGTGGGCGTGGGGCTGGTCAGCGCCGGGCTGCTGGCGCTGGTCTGGGCACCGGTGCGGGCGCCCTCGGTGGGCTGGGGCTCGGCGGAGGTCGTGGCCGCGCTCGCCGCGGGCGCGGCACTGCTGGCCGGTTTCCTCGGCTGGCAGCGCCGGGCGCGCTTCCCGATGCTGCCGCTGGGCTACTTCCGGGTGCGCGGCTTCTCCGTGGCCAACGGCACGGTCTTCTTCATGACGTTCTCGCTCATCGGCTCGCTCTTCATGATCACCCAGATGTTCCAGCTGGGCCTCGGCTACGACCCGTTGCAGACGGGGCTGCGCATCCTGGTGTGGACGGCGATGCCCATGGTCGTCGCGCCGCTCGCGGGCGCGCTGTCCGAACGCCTCGGCAACCGGCCCTTCATGGTGCTCGGCATGCTCCTCCAGGCGGTGGGCCTGCTGTGGCTCGCGCTGGTCGCGGACTCCGGCACCGGGTACGGCAGCGTGGCCGGTCCGCTGGTCGTGGCGGGCGTCGGCATCTCGATGGTCTTCCCGACGGTGGCGAACGCGGTGGTCGGCGCGGTGCCGGCCGAGGACGCCGCCGTGGCGGCGGGCACCAACAACACCGTGCGGGAGGCGGGCGGGGTCTTCGGCGTGGCCGTCCTGGTAGCCGTCTTCTCCGCCAACGGCAGCTACGGGTCGGTGAGTTCGTTCATGTCCGGCTTCCGGGCCGCGGAGGTCGTCGCCGCCGTGGCGGCGGCAGCCGGTGCGGCGGTGGCACTGCTCGCGCCGGGCAAACGGGAGGAGGACGCGGTGGCCGCCCGGAGTCAGGGAACGCGGGGCACTGTCTGACGTCCCGGCCGCGAGGCGGAGGAGACCGCCGCGAAACCCCTCCGGGGTCCGCGGCGGTCTCCTCGGCTGCGCGTCCGGCGGACGGCCCTTCCCGGGCCTCCGCCCGCGGACGGCCCCGCGCGTACGGCGGACGCCGGGGCCCCGTCCCGCGCGAGCCCCCGGGCGTACCGGCACCGCGGCGCCGCGGACGGCGTCAGGCCCCGGGATCCGGCGGGACGCGGTCCGGGGGGCGGCCGAGGAAGGCGACCAGCCGGTCCCCCGCGCACGCGTGCGGCGGTACGGGCACGGGGGCGGCGAAGAGCGCGGGGCGGGTGGTGGCGTCGGCCACCTGCGGGGCGCGGCGCAGGACGGCCAGCGCCAGCGGCGCCGGGATGGGCCGGGCCCGCCCGCACGCCTGGGCGACGTCCCAGCCGTGCACGGCCACTTCGAGTGCTCCGACCAGCGCCACCGTCTCACCGGGTATCGGCATCCCGCCAACCGCGACGGGCGCGCAGGGCGGACCCGGCCGGGCCGCCCAGCAGCGCCAGCTGTCCAGCAGCTGGTGCGCCCCGGCGGTCACGGCGGCGACCGGGTCGGCGGGCGGCGGGCCGCCCGGCCCCGCGGGCAGCAGCGCGACTCCCCCGCGGTCGGGGGCCTCCCGCAGCGCGGCCATCGACTCGTGCAGATGCCACAGCAGGCGCTCCAGGTCCCAGCCCGCGCAGGGTGTGGGCCGCGGCAGCAGGGCGGGTGTGACGGTCCCGACGCAGTCCAGTCCGTATCCGACGGCCTGCTCCAGCAGCAGCACCGTTCGGCCGCGCTCGGTCAGCGCAGCCATGACACCTCCGGCGCGGTGCCCGGGGCGAGGGCGCCGGGCAGGCCGAGCAGCGGGAAGAGCGCGGGGTCGCGGAAGACGACCGCACGGGCGATCCGCCGCTCGCGCAGCGTCAGGACGCTGACGGCGTGCGGGTGGTACAGCCCGTCGGCCCCGCGCCAGTAGAGGGCGAGCGCGGGCTGCCCGTCGTTGACGGTCAGGCCGCGCATCCGCTGGTCGGGGAGGACGGGGAAGACCTGCCGCCGCAGGAAGTCGAGCGCGACCGAGCGGTCGGCGAACCAGACGGGCTCGGGCGGCATCTCCAGCGTCACGTCGTCGCGCAGCAGCCGGGCCAGCGCGTCGGCGTCGGCCTCCCGGAAGGCGCGGGCGAAGCTCTCGACGAGGGCGCGGCCGTCGGCGTCGAGCGCGTCGTGGACGTCGTCCTCGCGCGGCGCGGCGCGCTCCAGCCGCTCCCGGGCCCGCTGGAGTGCGCTGTTGACGGCGGCGGTGCTGGTGCCGAGCAGTTCGGCGACCTCGGCGGCGCGCCAGGACAGCACGTCCCGCAGGATGAGCACCGCCCGCTGCCGGGGCGGCAGTTCCTGGAGTGCGACGATCAGCGCGAGGCGTACGCTGCCGCGTTCGGTGACGACCGCGGCGGGGTCCGGCGGCGGGTCGGCCATCGGCTGGACCCATGCGACGCCGGCCGGCGCCGCCTCCATGGAGACGTCCGGGTCGTCGCTGGGCGCACCGAGCCCGGCGGGCACGACCCGGCGGCTGCGGTGCTGGAGCGCGGTCAGGCAGGCGCTGGTGGCGATGCGGTAGAGCCAGAAGCGCAGCGAGGAGCGGCCCTCGAAGCCGCGGTGGCCGCGCCAGGCGCGCAGCAGGGTCTCCTGGACCAGGTCCTCCGCGTCGTGCACCGAGCCCAGCATCCGGTAGCAGTGCGCCATCAGCTCCGGGCGGTAGGCGGCGGCCCGCGCGAGGAAGTCGTCGCCGTCGTCGGGGCGTTCGGGGGCGGTGGTGGTCTGGCCGTTCAGGGTGTTCACGTGACCTCTCCGGGTGCTCGGGGACCGGCGTCCACCAGTACAGACACCGCCCGGCCCGCAAAGTCATCGCACCCGGGCGCCCCGCCCCCGCTGCGGGGCGCCCGCGGCCGGTCGCGTCAGTCCGCGAGGGGGGCAAGGCCGTCCGCCGACAGCCCGTACGCGACGGCGTCCGCCCGCTGTCCGCGGGCGAGTTCGAGCACCGCGGCGCCCGCCGTCCCCGGCGTGAGGAGCGGGCCCGAGCGGCGGACGAAGGCCTCGGTGGTGATGCCCTCGTAGGCCGCGTAGGCGGCCGCCGCCTCGGCGCCCAGGCCGGTGGTCGGTGCCAGGGCGGGCAGCACGGCGGTGAAGCGGATGCCCAGCTCGTGGCGGCGGGACTGGCCGTCGGCGTAGGCGGTGACGAAGCGGACGGTGGCCTTGGCGCCCGCGTAGCCGCCGCTGAGCGGCGATCCGCGCAGGGCGGCCCCGCTGGAGAAGGCGATCACGGTGCTGCCGGGCGGCAGCGGCTGCCGCAGCGCGGCGCGCGTCCAGCCGAAGACGTGCCGCACGTCGGTGTGCCAGGCTTCGGAGAAGGTCTCCCAGGTGTGGTCCTGGAGCGGCAGCATCGCGGGCGCGGCCCCCGCGGCGAGCACCACCGTGCGCGGGGTGTGCCGCGTGAGCAGGTCTGCGGCCAGGTCGGGGTCGGTGGCGTCTCCGGGCACGGGGACGAAGCCGTCGCCGAGGTCGGCGCGCAGCTTGTCCAGCGCCTCCCCGTCACGGGCCAGGCCCAGGACCCGGGCGCCGGCCCGGACGAGTGCGGCGGCGACGCCGCGGCCGAAGCCGCCGCAGGCGCCGGTGACGACGGCGGTGCTTCCGGCGAGTTCGTGGACGGGCATGGTGTCTCCCTCGGTGCGTTGTCCTCGTCCGTGGCCCGTGGGGTCACGGGGTGCGCGGACGCCTCACGGATAAGGACAACGGCACGCGGGAAAACTCGTCGGCCCCGTCCGGGCCGCCGGGCTCAGTCCTCGGTCAGCTCGACGTGCTGCGGGTAGAAGGCGACGTGCCCGGCGATCCCGCCGACCGCCGGGAAGGGCTCGGTGTACGTCCACACCGCGTCGGGCACCGTGCCGTCCGCGGTGACCAGCGCGTAGTAGGAGGCGTCGCCCTTGTACGGGCAGTACGTGCTCTTGTCGCCCGGCACCAGGACGCCCGGCTCGACGTCCTCCAGCGGGATGTACTGGACCGCCGGGTACGTCCCCTCGCGGAGGGTCAGCGCCCGCGTGGTGTCGGCGACGACCTTCCCGGCGGCCCGGACGGTGACCCGGGCCGGGTTCGTTTCGACGGTGATCGGGTGGTCCGGACCGGGCGTCTTCACGGTGCGCTCCACGGGGTCCTCCCTGACGTAGCGGTACGGCACCTGCGACCGTAGGCAGATCGTCCGGGCAGGGTCAAGCACCCCCCGCCGCGGCGCGGTGCGGTACGGTCCCGAGCCGCCGCCGTACCGCCAGCAGGTACTCCCTCCGGTCCCGCGGGTCGGGGCCGGTGCGGCGGCGGACCGGGATCTCGCCGGTGACCGGGGCCCAGTGGCCGAAGGAGGTCTCCAGCACGCCCTCGCCGCTGGTCAGGGTGGGCAGCTGCCGCTCCAGGGCGTGCACGGCGGCCGCGGGGATGTCGCCCTCCAGCACATGGCGGCCGGGACCGGCCGCCGCCGAGGTGCGGGGCAGTGCCCGCAGCTTGCCGAGGACGGGCAGCACCGCGCCGAGGGCGTCGGCGGGCAGGTCCAGCCGGAAGCGGTGCACGGGCTCGTGCACCCGGGTGCCGGCCTGCCGCAGCGCGGCCGTCAGCACCAGCGGGGTGAGGTTGCGGAAGTCGCCGGAGGTGCTGGACATGCTCTTGTCGAAGACCGCGTGCGCGTGGCTCTGCCGGGCGCTGTAGCCGGAGTGCGTCATCGTCACCGTGCAGTCGGCGACCTGCCAGCCGTACAGGCCCTGGGCGAGCGTGGCGTGCACGGTCTCCTCGACGGCGGTGAAGAACGCGTAGGGCAGCGAGCCGAGTTCGACCTCGCGGCGGAAGACGACGCCGCTGCCGGGCGGCGCCGGGTCGACGCGCAGGCCGACGGTGGCCAGGAAGGGGTTGGCGTCCTTCTTGTTGAACTCCACGGCCGCGCCGCTGCCGGTGACCCGCTCGATGTGCAGCGTGGTCGTCGGCTCGAAGACCACGTCCACGCCGTAGTCGGCGGCCAGGGTCGCCTGGACGACCTCCTTCTGCACCTCGCCGTAGAGCGAGACGGCGATCTCCCCGCGGTCCGCGTCGCGCCGCAGGCCGATGAGCGGGTCCTGCTCGGCGAGCTGGCCCAGCGCGGTGTGCAGGGCCGCGCGGTCGGCGGTGCGGCGGGCGGCTACGACGGTCTCCAGGGTGGGCGGCGCGAAGTGCCCGGAGGGTGCCCCGGATAGATCGGGGACGCCGACGGTGTCGCCGATCCGTACCGCGCCGAGGCCCCACACCCGGGCGATGCGCCCGGCGGGCACGCTCGTTGTTGGGGTGTCGGTGCCGTCGGCGAAGACGCTGAGCGCGGTGACCCGGCCCTCCCCCGCCGCCTGCGTCCCGCGGTGCAGCGGCGGGCGGTCGCGCACCCGCAGGGTGCCCGCGCCGATCCGGACGTACGCCACGCGCTCGCCCGCGGCGCCGCGCTGCACGGCGAAGACGGTGCCGGACAGCGGCGCGTCCGGGTCGCCGCCCGCGCCGGGCAGCAGCCGGGCGATGCCGTCGGCGAGCGCGTCCACCCCCGCTCCGGTCACGGCGGACCCGGCGTACACCGGGTGCACCGCGGCCCGCGCGGTCTGCGCGGCGAGCGCGTCCCGCAGCCGCCCGTACGGCAGCCCGGCGCCCTCGCCCTCGGCCCAGGCGGCGAGCAGCCCGTCGTCGTGGCCCGCGAGCACCTCGGTGAGGCGGGCGGTGAATCCGGCGTCGTCCGGCGCGTAGGGAACCGCGGCGGCCCGCGGTGTGCCCTGCTGCCGGGCGGCCGTCATCGGCACGACGTCGGGGGTGAGGCGCTCGGCGACGGCGGTCAGCGTGCGGTCGAGGTCGGCGCCGGAGCGGTCGAGCTTGTTGACGAAGACCAGCGTCGGGATGCGCAGCCGGCGCAGGGTGCGCATCAGCACGGTGGTCTGCGGCTGGACGCCCTCCACGGCGGAGACGACGAGGACGGCGCCGTCCAGGACGCCGAGCACGCGTTCGACCTCGGCGATGAAGTCGGGGTGGCCGGGGGTGTCGATGAGGTTGACGGTCGTGCCGCCGAGGGCGAAGGAGACGACGGCGGACTTGATGGTGATACCGCGCTGCCGCTCCAGCGCGAGGGTGTCGGTGCGCGTCGTGCCGCGGTCGACGCTGCCGACCGTGTCGATGACGCCGGCGTGGTGCAGCAGCCGTTCGGTGAGGCTGGTCTTACCTGCGTCGACGTGCGCGAGAATACCGAGATTGAGTGAAGCCACGGGCTGTCATGTCCTCAGGAGGCGAAGGGATTCCTGTCGGGGCGGGCATGACGGAACCGCGCATTGCTCAGTGCTCCTTCGTCGGCGATGAGGACCCGCCGACTACACCAGAACGCCCCCGCGGGCGGCAACCGGATATCCGGCGGACGCGACGCGGGGGCGCGGGCGGGGCGGGTGCCTACTTCCGGGAGACCTTGCGGTTGGCGCGCAGCCACTCGCGGTTCATCGAGGTGATGGAGGTCAGCGGGATGCCCTTGGGGCAGGCGGTCGCGCACTCGCCGGTCAGGGTGCAGCCGCCGAAGCCCTCGGTGTCCATCTGCGCGACCATGTCCAGCACCCGGGTCTCGCGCTCCGGGGCGCCCTGCGGCAGGACGTTGAGGTGGTTGATCTTCGCCGAGGTGAAGAGCATCGCCGAGCCGTTCGGGCAGGCGGCGACGCACGCGCCGCAGCCGATGCACTCGGCGTGCTCGAAGGCGGTGTCGGCGGCGGCCTTGGGCACGGGCGTGGCGTGCGCCTCGGGGGCGGAGCCGGTGGGCGCGGTGACGTAGCCGCCGGACTGGATGATCCGGTCGAAGGACGAGCGGTCCACGACCAGGTCGCGCACCACCGGGAAGGCGGCCGCGCGCCACGGCTCGACGTCGATGGTGTCGCCGTCCCGGAAGGAGCGCATGTGCAGCTGGCAGGTGGTGGTGCGCTCGGGGCCGTGCGCGTCGCCGTTGATGACCAGGCTGCACGCCCCGCAGATGCCCTCGCGGCAGTCGTGGTCGAAGGCGACGGGCTCCTCGCCCTCGACGGTGAGCCGCTCGTTGAGGGTGTCGAGCATCTCCAGGAAGGACATGTCGGGCGAGATGCCGTCCACCTCGTAGGTGGTCATGCCGCCGGGCGCGGCGGCGTCGTGCTGGCGCCAGATGCGCAGGGTGAGCCTCATGCGTAGCTCCGCTGGGTGGGGTGTACGTAGTCGAAGACCAGGTCTTCGCGGTGCAGGACGGGGGCGGCGCCGGTGCCGGCGAACTCCCAGGCAGCGGCGTAGGAGAACTCCTCGTCGCGGCGGGCGGCCTCGCCGTCCGGGGTCTGCGACTCCTCGCGGAAGTGGCCGCCGCAGGACTCGGCGCGGTGCAGCGCGTCCAGGCACATCAGCTCGGCCAGTTCCAGGTAGTCGACGACGCGGTTGGCCCGCTCCAGCGACTGGTTGAACTCCGCCTCGGTGCCGGGCACCTTGATGCGGCGCCAGAACTCCTCGCGGATCTGCGGGATCCGGTCGAGCGCCTTGCGCAGCCCTTCCGCGGTGCGGGCCATGCCGCAGAACTCCCACATCAGCTCGCCGAGTTCGCGGTGGAAGGAGTCGGCGGTGCGGTCGCCGTCCGCGGCGACCAGGCGGTGCAGCCGGCCGGTGGTCTCTTCGAGCACCGCGGCGACCTCGGGGTGGTCGGCGCCGGGGGTGTCGTGGCCGGGGTGCCGGGCGAGGTAGTCGTTGAGGGTGGCGGGCAGCACGAAGTAGCCGTCGGCCAGGCCCTGCATGAGCGCGGAGGCGCCGAGCCGGTTGGCGCCGTGGTCGGAGAAGTTGGCCTCGCCGATCGCGAACAGGCCCGGGATCGTGGTCTGGAGGTCGTAGTCGACCCACAGCCCGCCCATCGTGTAGTGCACGGCCGGGTAGATCCGCATCGGGACCTCGTACGGGTTCTCCGCGGTGATCCGCTCGTACATCTCGAAGAGGTTGCCGTACTTCGCCTCGACGGCCTTGCGGCCCATCCGGGCGATGGCGTCGGCGAAGTCGAGGTAGACGCCCTGGCCGCCGGGTCCGACGCCGCGGCCCTCGTCGCAGACGTTCTTGGCGGCGCGCGAGGCGATGTCGCGCGGCACCAGGTTGCCGAAGGAGGGGTAGATGCGCTCCAGGTAGTAGTCGCGCTCGTCCTCGGGGATCTCGCCGGGCGGGCGGGTGTCGCCCTTCGCCCTGGGCACCCAGATGCGGCCGTCGTTGCGCAGCGACTCGCTCATCAAGGTGAGCTTGGACTGGTGGTCGCCGGTGCGCGGGATGCAGGTGGGGTGGATCTGGGTGAAGCAGGGGTTGGCGAAGTACGCGCCGCGGCGGTGGGCCCGCCAGATCGCGGTGGCGTTGGAGTTCATGGCGTTGGTCGACAGGTAGAAGACGTTGCCGTAGCCGCCGGAGGCGAGTACGACGGCGTCCGCGAAGTACGGGGTGATCTCGCCGGTGACCAGGTCGCGGGCGACGATGCCGCGGGCCCGGCCGTCGACGACGAGCAGGTCCAGCATCTCGGTGCGCGGGTGCAGTTCGACGCTGCCGGCCGCGATCTGCCGGGAGAGCGCCTGGTAGGCGCCGAGCAGCAGCTGCTGACCCGTCTGGCCGCGGGCGTAGAAGGTGCGGGAGACCTGGACGCCGCCGAAGGAGCGGGTGTCGAGCAGGCCGCCGTACTCGCGGGCGAAGGGGACGCCCTGGGCGACGCACTGGTCGATGATCTCCACCGAGATCTGCGCCAGCCGGCGCACGTTGGACTCGCGGGAGCGGAAGTCGCCGCCCTTGACGGTGTCGTAGAAGAGCCGGTGGATGGAGTCGCCGTCGTTGCGGTAGTTCTTGGCGGCGTTGATGCCGCCCTGCGCGGCGATCGAGTGGGCCCGGCGCGGGGAGTCCTGGTAGCAGAACTGGACGACGTGGTAGCCGTGCTCGGCGAGGGTGGCGCCCGCGGAGCCGCCGGCCAGTCCGGTGCCGACGACGATGACGGTGTGCTTGCGGCGGTTGGCGGGGTTGACCAGCTTGGCGGTGAAGCGCCGGGTGTCCCAGCGCTCTTCGATCGGGCCGTCGGGCGCCTTGGTGTCGGCGATCGGCTCGCCGGTGGTGTAGTCGGCGTAGTCGGTGGGGTTGCTCATGTCGGACCCTTCAGCTCACGAGGCCGGTCATGACGCCGACCGGCACGGCGATGAAGCCTGCCGTCAGCAGCAGGGCGAGGACGTTCGCGGTGCCCTTGAGCACCCGGTCGCGGGTGGCGCTGCCCGCGCCGAGGGTCTGCGCGGCGCTCCAGAAGCCGTGCCGGACGTGCAGGCCGAGCGCGAGCATCGCCGCGATGTAGAAGACGTTGTTCCACCAGTCGTGGAAGGCGGCCACGACGTTGTGGTACGGGTGGCCGGGCACGAAGCCGCGCTGCACGGTGCCGGTGGTGAGGTCCAGGATGTGCCAGACGATGAAGAGCGCGAGGATCACACCGCCCCAGCGCATGGTGCGGGTCGCGTAGCTGGAGCGCGCCTTGCGGTGGACGTAGCCGACCGGGCGCGAGCGGATGTCGCGGCGGCTGAGCTGGTAGGCGCACACGCCGTGCGCGACCACGGCGGCGACCAGGCCCGCCCGGACGATCCACAGCGCCCACTCGTAGTGGAAGAAGGGCTCGCCGAGGGTGCGCAGCCAGTGCGCGTAGCCGTCGAAGGTGCCGGGACCGAAGAAGATCTTGAGATTGCCGTACATGTGGACGACCAGGTAGAGCAGCATCACCAGGCCGCTCACCGCCATGACCGTCTTCTTGCCGACGGAGGAGTCCCAGACCGTGCGGACCGCCGAGGGGCGCCGGTCCGGCCGCGTTGCCAATGCCATGGACACGACGCTACGGCCGGGTGCCACCAGTGGTCCAAGACATGATCGGGCTGGAGTCGATAGGCACCGGCTATGGAGAGCTACCCTGGCAGGGTGCAGTTCCAGCAGCTCGCGTACTTCGTGGCCGTCGCGGACACCCGGCACTTCACCCGGGCCGCGCAGGCCCTGCACGTCTCCCAGCCGTCGTTGTCGCAGCAGATCAGGGCGCTGGAGAAGGAGCTGGGCGCGGCCCTGTTCAGCCGGGCCCGGGGCAACATCGCGCTCACCGACGCCGGTGAGACGCTGCTGCCGCTGGCCCGGCGGATTCTCGCCGACGCCGACACCGCGCGGCACGAGGTGCTGGAACTGGTGCAGCTGCGCCGCGGCCGGGTCCGGCTCGGCGCGACCCCGAGCCTGGCCACCGGGCTGCTGCCCGACGTGCTGCGGGCCTTCCACGACCGGCACCCCGGTATCCGGCTGCTGATCGAGGAGGGCGGCTCGCACGACCTGGTGCGGCACCTGGCCCGCGGGGCGCTGGACCTGGCCCTCGTGGTGCTGCCGCTGCCCAGCCCGTCGCCCGCGCTGACCACGGTGGAGCTCTTCCAGGAGGACCTGGTCGTCGTCTCGTCCGCCGCGGCCGGGCCGCCCTCGGAGTCCACCACCGGGCCGCTGCGGATCGCCGATCTGGAGGGCCTGCCGATGGTGATGTTCCGGCACGGCTACGACCTGCGCGACCTCACCCTCGCGGCCTGCCGGGCAGCGGGCTTCGAGCCGTACCTCACGGTCGAGGGCGGCGAGATGGACGCGGTGCTGGGGTTCGTACGGGCCGGGCTCGGCATCGGCGTCGTGCCCGCGACCGTGGCCGCCCGAGCCGGGCTGGACCTGCGGGTGACGCCGCTGGCCCGGCCGGGCCTGCGGCGTACCGTCGCGCTGGCCCACCGCAGCGACGTCGCCCCGCCGCGGGCCGCCCGCGTCCTCCAGGACGTGCTGCTGACCGCGGCGCGCCGGGCGGTGGCCTCGCCGGGCCTGCACCCGGGCCGGAGCTGAGCCCGGGCGCGGGGGCCGGCCCGGCGGGTCGGGGAGGGGCGGACGCGGCCCCGGGTGCGTACTACCCCTCCGTCCGCATCCGCGGCAGCAGGAGCAGCGCCACCAGCAGCGCGGCGAAGGCGAACCCGGCGCCGATGAGGAAGGCCTCGTGGAAGCCGCTCGCCCGAGCGGCCCGCAGGGCGCTCGCGGACGAACCGGAGGCCGTGTGGCCGATCCGGGTGAAGGCCGCGGTGGACACGACCGCCAGGCCGACCGCGCCGCCCGCCTCCTGGCTGGTGTTGATCAGCCCGGCGGCCACCCCCGACTCGCGCTCGGCCACCCCGAAGGCCGCGGCGATCTGGAACGGCACGAAGGACATCCCCAGCCCCACGCCGACCAGCACGAAGGGCGGCAGCACCCGTCCGGCATACCCGGCGTCGAGGGGCAGCCGGGCGAGCAGCAGCAGCCCGGCCGTGGCGAGCGCGAGGCCCGCGGCGAGCACCGCCCGCGCCGGGAGCTTGGTGACCAGGCCGGAGGCGACGCCCGCGCCCACGATCACCGCGAGCGCGAGCGGGACGTAGGCCAGCCCGGTCCGCAGCGCGTCGTAGCCCAGCACCTGCTGCATGAACAGGCTGGCGAAGAAGAACAGCGTGCCCATCGCCCCGAGCATCAGCGCCGTGCCGAGGTTGGCGGCGCGCAGTGCGCGCAGCCGGAAGATCCGCATCGGCAGCAGCGGGGCCGCCGTACGCAGTTCGACGGCGACGAAGGCGGCGAGCAGCAGCGCGGCACCGGCCAGTCCGCCGATGGTCCGCGCGGTGGCCCAGCCCGCCGTGACCGCCTGGTCGAGGGTGAAGATGAGCAGCAGCAGTCCGGCCGTCAGGGTCGCCGCGCCCACGGCGTCGAAGCGGCGCGGTCCGTCGTGCGCTGCCCGGCTCTCGGGCAGCACCCGCGGCGCGAGGAGGAGGGCGGCGAGCGCGACGGGCACGTTGACGAAGAAGATCCAGCGCCAGCCGGGCCCCTGGGTGAGCAGCCCGCCGAGCAGCACCCCGAGAACGGAGGCGACTCCGGCGAGCGCGCCCCAGATGCCGAGCGCCTTGTTGCGCGCGGCGCCCTCGGGGAAGGTCGTGGTGAGCGTGGAGAGCGCCGCGGGCGCGGTCAGCGCGGCGCCCAGGCCCTGGACGGCGCGGGCGGCGATGAGCACGGCGGGCTCGTGCGCGAGGCCCGCGGCGAGCGAGGCGGCGCCGAAGAGCGCCATGCCGGCCTGCAGCAGGCGCCGCCGTCCGAGCATGTCGGCGAGCCGGCCGCCGAGCAGCAGGAAGCCGCCGAGAACGGTGCCGTAGGCGGTCACGACGAGCTGGAGGTCGCCGTCGGCCATGCCGAGGCCGCGCTGGAGTGAGGGCAGGGCGACGTTCACGATCGTGACGTCGAGGTAGACCATCGACTGCACCACGCAGAGGAAGGCCAGGACCAGGCCGGGGTGTACGGCGGCCGGGGCGTGCGGAGCGGGGCCGCGCCGGGCGGCGGTGAGAGACATGGCCCGGACGCTAGCAACGCCGATATAGTAGGTACCTAGAAGAAAGTGGCTACGGATTCTCCCGGCGGGCCCGCCGGATCCGCCGCACGGCGGCCCCGGGCCCCGGCGGCGGGTCCGCCGAGTCCCGAGAGGCGCAGCAGACATGCCCGAGATGATGTCCCCGCCCGCCGGTGCCCGCACCGCCCGGGGCGCCGCCGCGGGGGTCCAGGCGGAGCCGTGCCCCATCGCGCCCGTCGTGGACCTGGTGTTCAGCCGCTGGACGACACCGATCCTGTGGGCGCTCAATCAGTTCGGACGGCAGCGTTTCGTGGAGCTGGAGCGCCGGATCGGCACCATCACCCCGAAGGTGCTCACCCAGCGGCTGCGCCAGATGGAGCGCGACGGCCTGGTGGTGCGCACCTACCACCCGGAGGTGCCGCCCCGGGTGGAGTACGAGATCAGCGAGCTGGGGATGAGCCTCGCCCCGCTCTTCCACCACCTCACCGAGTGGTGGCGCGAGCACGCCGGCGACGTGGCCGACGCCCGCACCGGCTACGACGACCGCGGCGGGCCGATGCCGTGACGGGCCCGGCTCAGTCCCGGTAGCCGCCCTCGGCGAGCGCCGCGTCGATCCGGGCGCGGTGCTCGGCCTCCCAGGCGTCGAGGTCCTGGGCGGCCTCCTTGGCGAGCTTCTTGCGGGCGGCCGCCAGCACCTCGCCGGTCCGGCCCGCGGGGACGACGGCGACGCCCTCCTCGTCGGCCACCACGACGTCGCCCGCGTGCACCCGGACACCGCCGCAGTCGACCGGCTCGCCGAGCGGCAGTACCGCGGACTTCACCCCCGGGCAGGGCACGATGCCGCGGGCGAGCACCGGGAAGCCCATCGCGCGGATCTCGGCGAGGTCGCGGATCACCCCGTCGACGACGAACCCGGCGATGCCGCGGCGCTGCGCGACGGCGCAGACGTTGCCGCCCGCGACCGCGAAGTCGGTGTCCCCGGCCGCCATCACGATCACCGAGCCGGCCGGGGCCCGGTGGATCGCGGCGTGCAGCATGAGGTTGTCGCCGGGCGGGCAGCGCACGGTGAAGGCCGGTCCCGCGATCCGCGGCGCCGGTCCCCACAGCGGGCGCAGTCCGTGGTCCATCACCTGGCCGCGTCCGAGGACGTCGGCGAGGGTCGTCGGGGAGATCTCCCGGAAGTCGTGCGCGTCGCTGCCCATGGTCGGCCTTTCCGTGCGGGGCGCCCCCGGCCGGGAGCGCCCCAGGCACGTTACCGGGCGGTCACCCGGCGGCGAGGGCGGGGTCGCTGACGCCCGGCCGCCCGTTCTCGACGTGTCCCGCCAGGCGGCGCAGGAACGCCGGGTCGTGGTCGGCGGTCACCGTCAGGTCGTACCAGCGCTTGCCGCGGACCAGGTCGACGGTGTGCGTCTCGCGCCGGCCGGGGCGCAGGGTGTGGACGGTGTGCCCGCCGTCGTAGGAGTTGCGGACGGTCAGCCGGACCTCGCCGGGCCCGTTGTTGACGAGGGTCAGCTCGACCCGGCCGGTGGCGGCGTGGTGGCGGGCGGTCACCTCGGGTCCGGCCCGGCGGGCGGAGCCGCGGAAGGCCCGCAGGAATCCGGCCGGGCCGTACGCGGTCACGTCGTAGCCGCCGTCCCGGTCCGCGGTCTCCCACCGGCCGCTGACGGTCCGCCCGGCCGCCGCGGTGTACGTCCGCGGGGCGTCCTCCCCCGCGGCGGTGACGTGGAAGGCGCCCGCGCCCGCTCCGGCGAAGAAGGTGAGGCTCAGCGCGCCCTTGTCCGGGGACACCGAGGCGTCCACCAGCGGCGCGTACGGCAGCGGGCGGGTGGGGCGGCTGCCGCGCTCCTGCACCGGCAGCTTCTGGTCGGCGGGCGGCACGGGCACGTAGCTGTCGTGCCGGTCGCCGTCCTGCGGGCGGTAGCCGTCGGTGGCGGGCAGCGGGGCGGTCCGCTCGCGGGCGAGGGAGAAGTCGAAGGCCGAGGTCAGGTCGCCGCACACGGCGCGGCGCCACGGTGAGATCTGCGGCTCGTGCACCCCGAAGCGGCGCTCCATGAAGCGGACCAGCGAGGTGTGGTCGAAGACCTCGGAGCACACGTAGCCGCCGGTGCTCCACGAGGAGACGACCGTCATCGGCACCCGCTGCCCGAGCCCGTAGGGTCCCGCGGCATAGGTGCCGTTGCCCGGGAAGATCTCCAGGTCGGTGCTGACGGTGGAGGCGCCGCGGCCGGGCCCGGGCGGTGCGAAGGGCGGCACGACGTGGTCGAAGTAGCCGTCGTTCTCGTCGTAGGTGATGAACAGCGCCGTCCTGCTCCACACCTCGGGGTCGGCGGTGAGCGCGTCCAGCACCTGCGAGATGTACCAGGCGCCGTAGTTGGCGGGCCAGTTGGGGTGCTCGGAGAAGGCCTCGGGGGCGGCGATCCAGGAGATCTGCGGCAGCCGCCCGGCGGTGACGTCGGCGCGCAGCACGTCGAAGAAGCCGTCGCCGGCCGCGGCGTTCGTGCCGGTGCGGGCCTTGTCGTAGAGCGGGTCGCCGGGGCGGGCGTTGCGGTAGTTGTCGAAGTACAGCAGCGAGTTGTCGCCGTAGTTGCCGCGGTAGGCGTCCTGGATCCAGCCCCAGGAGTGCTCGGCGTCCAGGCCGTCGCCGATGTCCTGGTAGATCTTCCAGGAGATCCCGGCCCGCTCAAGCCGCTCGGGGTAGGTCGTCCACGAGTAGCCCAGCTCGGAGTTGTCGACGACCGGGCCCGCTCCCTTGCCGTCGTTGCCGGTCCAGCCGGACCACATGTAGTAGCGGTTGGGGTCGGTGCCGCCGATGAACGAGCAGTGGTAGGCGTCGCAGACGGTGAAGGCGTCGGCGAGGGCGTAGTGGAAGGGGATGTCCTCGCGTGTCAGGTACGCCATGGTGGCCGGGGACTTGGCGGGGATCCAGCGGTCGTAGCGGCCGTCGTGGACGGCGGCGTGGCTGCCGGTCCACTCGTGGTTGAGGCCCTCGATGAACTGCATGCCCAGGTCGCCGGCGTCCGGGTGGTAGGGCAGCACGTCGTTGCCCGCGGGGTCGGGCTGGTGGAAGACGGACCTGCCGTTCGCCAGCAGCACCGGCCGCGGGTCGCCGAAGCCGCGCACCCCGCGCATCGTGCCGAAGTAGTGGTCGAAGGACCGGTTCTCCTGCATCAGGACGACGATGTGCTCGATGTCCTTGATGGTGCCGGTGCGGCGCCGGGCCGGGATCGCGGCGGCACGGGCGATGCTGCCGGACAGGGCGCTCAAGCCGGCGGTGGCGCCGGCGATCTGCAGGAAACGCCGCCGGGTGGGTTCGGCCATGGGTCGGAACACCTCTTCGCTCGTCGAGGGTGCGGGAGTGCGGTGGTTGCGGGAGTGGACGCGCAGGGCGGTCCCCACAGCAGCGACCCCGGGCGAACCGTCCGTGACGGCCGTGTGACGTACCACGGTACGCGTCACGAACAGCCGTCCGCGGCACGGCGCGAGCGGCGGTGCGGCGCGCGGGCCGCCGGCGGCGCCGGGAGTCCGGGCGCGGCACGGCCGCGTCTTCCGACCCGCGGTGGACAGCCGGTGTTCAACTGGGCGTCGCCGGAGGGCGCGAGTCTGCACGCGATCCCAGCCCATGCACCAAGGAGCAACGATGGTCGCACAGATGGACACCCCGGAGCCGTCCGCGTCCGGTGACCGCCTCAGCCGGCGTACCGCGGTCGGACTGCTGGGCAGCGCGGGGGTGGGCGCGGTCGCCGTGCCGCTGCTGGGCGCCGGCACCGCGGCCGCCGCCCCGGCCGGGGCGCCCGCCTTCCACCCCACCCCCGACGCGGGCGGCGCCTCCCCGGTGCTGGGCCTGCACCTCACCTTCGGCAAGGACCCGTCGACCCAGATGGCGGTGTCCTGGATCACCGACGGCCCGGTCAAGCGCCCCCGGGTGCTCTACGGCACGCTGGAGCACGGCCTGGGCTCCGGCGCCGCGGCGCGGACGCGCACGTACACCGACGGCAAGTCGGGCCGCACGGTGTACGTCCACCACGTGCTGCTCGGCGGGCTGCGCCCCGGCACCGACTACTACTACCTCGCCTCGCACGACGGCGGCACCCCGGACAGCGGCACCTTCCGCACCGCGCCGCGCGGCCGGCAGCCGCTCACCTTCACCAGCTTCGGCGACCAGTCGGCCCCGCAGGTGACCTGGTCCGCGGACGGCACGGTGGCGCTGGACGCCAACTCCACGCCCGCCACGATGGACATCGTCACCGGCGTCGAGCAGGTCGCGCCGCTCTTCCACCTGCTCAACGGCGACCTGTGCTACGCCAACCTGGACGTGGACCGGGTGCGCACCTGGAACAACTTCTTCGCCAACAACTCGCGTTCGGCCCGCTTCCGGCCGTGGATGCCCGCCGCGGGCAACCACGAGATCGAGTCCGGCAACGGCCCGCTGGGCCTGGGCGCCTACCAGACGTACTTCCAGCTGCCCTCGACCGAGACGGACGACGAGCTGGCGGGCCTGTGGTACGCCTTCACGGCCGGGTCGGTGCGGGTGATCGTGCTGCAGAACGACGACGTGGCCCTCCAGGACGGCGGCGACAACTATGTGCACGGCTACTCCGGCGGGCGCCAGCTGGCCTTCCTGGAGCGGGAGCTGAAGGCGGCCCGGCGGGACCGCGACATCGACTGGATCGTCGTGGCGATGCACCAGGTGATGATCAGCTCCTCCGACGCCAACGGCGCGGACCTCGGCCTGCGGGCCGCGTACGGGCCGCTGTTCGACCGCTACCAGGTCGATCTCGTGGTGTGCGGGCACGAGCACAACTACGAGCGCTCGCTCGCGGTGCGCGGCGTGGTGAGCGGCAGCGAGACGCTGACCCCGAACCCGGCCTCGCACCGCACCGACGACATCGACACCGGCCTCGGCACCGTCCACATGGTGCTGGGCGGCGGCGGTGTCTCGGGCACCACCAACCAGGCCTTCTTCCGGGACGGCACCGCCAAGGTGATCACCGCGGTGGCCGACAGCCGCCCCTCCGGCGGCGGCAAGCGCGCCGCGACGTACGTCAGGGAGCAAGCGGTCTGGACGGGCGTGCGCGACATCGAGCACCCCTACGGCTTCGCGGCCTTCACCGTCGACCCGGGCCGCTTCCCCGGCGACACGACCCGGATGCACGTCACGTACTACAACGTGAACAAGCCGCACGGCGAGCTGTCGGTCTTCGAGCAGTTCACGCTGCACCGCAAGCGCTCGGACGGTCGCGGCTGACACCCGCGTCCCGTCACCGGTGCGGCGGCCCGCGGGAACTGCTCCCGCGGGCCGCCTTCCGCCGCGCCGAATATCGGGTACACAGATCCCCTTCGCGGGGACGAGCCGAGAGGACGGCGGACGCGGGGTCAGACGAGCAGCTTGGCCTTGAGCGCGGCGATGTCGGCGTCGGTCAGCATCAGGCCCTGGTGCAGATAGCCGTCGAAGCTGCCGTAGACCGCGTCGACCTCGTCGAAGGCGGCGTTCAGCCAGGACAGTTCGACCGCGTCGGGGTCGCCCGTGTAGGCGTTGCTGGCCAGGAAGTCGGCCTCGACGGTGGCCCGCGGGACCCCGAGCAGGGTCAGCAGCACGGCGTCGGCCCAGCCGGTGCGGTCCTTGCCCGCCGTGCAGTGGAGGACGGTGGCGCCGGGGTTGTGCTCGACGGCGGTGAGGGCGTCGTGGAAGGCGTAGTCGGCGCCGACGAAGTTCACCATGAAGGGGTAGCCGATGGACTGCCCGAGGTCGGAGGAGCCGCTGAACAGCCCGGCGGCGAGCGCCTGGAGGAGGGTGGCGGCGGCGTCCTTGTGGAACCTGACGCCGTGCGCGACCGAGACGACGTCGGCGACCTGGTAGGCGACGCCCGCGGGCAGCCGGTCGGGGTCGTCGGAGCGCTCGCCCGCGTTGCGCAGGTCGACGTCGAGGGTGACGCCCTCGACGGTGAGCACCTGCTGCTCGGCGGCGGTCAGGCCGCTGAGCTTGCCCGAGCGGTAGACGACGCCGGTGCGCACCCAGTGGCCGTCGGCGGTGCGGTAGCCGCCCGCGTCGCGGAAGTTGCGCGCGTCGGGCAGGCCGAGCGAGCGCTCGGCCACGGTGAGCGCGGAGCCGTCGGGGGTGGTGAGCCGGAAGTACCAGCGCGCGGCGGCCGGCAGGGTGCCCGCCGGGACGGTGAGGCTGCCCGTGCCGGAGCCCGCGCCGAGCGCGACACCGCCGGTGTCCGAAGCGCCGGTCACGGCGGTGACGCCGACCTGGGCAGCGGTCGAGGTCCAGCTGACCAGGTAGCTGCCGTCGGCGTTGAGTGTGGCCTGCGCGGCGGTGAACGGGGCGGCGGACACCACGGCGTCGGCGGCGGCCACGGCCGGAGCGGCGGTGGCCGGAGCGGCGAGCGGCCCGGCGGCGGTGGCGCCGAGGACGGCGGCGACGGCGAGAGCCAGCGCGGTACGGGGGATGCGCACGGAGTGCTCCTCACGTGAGGTGGACGTCGCCGCCATCCATCCCCCTGTACATGACACCCGGGTGGCCCGCCGGGGACCGCCACGGAAAGTCCCGCCGCAGAACTGCCGCAGCGCTGCCGCAGGACCGCCGCGCGAACGCCGCGGCGCGGCCCCCGTCAGCCCCCGCCCGCCATGTCCAGGTCGGCGAGCACCCCGGCGTGGTCGGAGGGCCAGACGCCCGCGATCTCCCCGGTGCCGATCCGCCGCACGTCCAGGACCCGCCCGAGACCGCCGGGGCCGGGCGGCCCGACATGGATGTGGTCCACGCGGGCGGGCGGCTCGCCGTGCACCGCGGCGTACGGGTTGGCCGGGTCCCAGGTCGCGCCGGGCAGCCCGGGGGCGGCGTACTCCCAGGCGTCCAGCAGGGTCAGGCCGGGCGCCGCGGGGGCGGTCCGGTAGCCGCCGAGCAGCCGTATCTCGTCGGAGTCCGGCCAGGCGTTGAAGTCCCCGGTGACCACCGGGGGGAAGCCGGTGCCGCCGCGGCGGGCGGCGACGAGAGCGGCGAGCGCCCGCACCTGCGCGCAGCGCACCGCCGAGGCGGCCAGGTCCGCCGTGAGGTGTGTGGTGAAGAACGGCACCGGGTGCCCCGGGGCGTCCAGCCGCGCGTACAGGGCGAGCCGCCCGTCGTCCTCGCCGGGCCGGGCGGGCAGCTCGACCACCGCCCGCTCGGTGACGGGCCAGCGGCTGAGCACCGCGTTGCCGACCTCGGCGGCGGGCTCGCCGGTCCTGCGCCGCCAGCCGTGCGGTGCCCGGGAGGCGGCCCACGTCCAGTGCATCCCGAGACGCTCCGCGAGCCACCCGGCGAGGTTCTCGCCGTCGGCCTCCCACACCTCCTGCAGGCCCACCGCGTCCGGCCGCAGCTCCCGCAGCACCTCCAGGACCGCCTCGCGGCGCCTTTCCCAGGGGCCGAAGCGCCACCACAGATTCCAGGTCAGCACGCGCATCGCCGTGTCCCTCCCCCGGCGGAGCGCCCGCGACGCCCCGCGTCCTTGCGTACCGGCACCGTCCCGGCCGGTCACCGGCCGGGCACGGGGTGCTCATCCTGCCCCCCGGCGGCGCCGTGCGGCACCCCGCCGCCGGTCGTCCCACGTGGCGCGGTGGGCGAAGGTGCGTGACCCTGGATGTACGGGTGTGGCATCTTGCCCGAGGTTCGGGCGGAGGGAGGGTCCGACATGGCCGGCCAAACGCGCACCGGCGGGCAGCGGACCGAACGTGATCCGATCGTGCGGCGCATAGCGGAGCGCCGGGCGCAGCTCGGGCTGAGCGAGAGCGCGCTGTCGACCCGGGCGGCGATGTCCCCCCGGTATCTGCAGCACCTGCTGGACTCCGGCCCGGACTTCGACCCGGGCGGACTGGTCCGGGTGGCCGCCGCCCTGGACCTCACCTACCAGGAACTCATGGAGGGCCGCCGTGACCCGCCGCCGGGGCAGCCGGACGCCTCCGCGCGCCCGGTGCTCGCGCACCTGAGCACCGACGAGTGCTGGGACCGGCTGGGCACGCACGGTGTGGGCCGGATCGCGGTGCCGGTGCAGCCGGGGCCCGCGGTACTGCCGGTGAACTACCTGGTGGACGGCGGCACGGTGGTCTACCGCACGGAGTCCGGCGGCCCCGCGGCGCCCGCGCCCGGCGAGGGCGTGTCCTTCCAGGTCGACCAGATCGACGATCATCTCAGCCGCGGCTGGAGCGTGCTGCTGACCGGCACCGCGGAGCATGTCGAGGACCCGGCGCAGACCGAGGTGCTGACCGCCCGCGCCCCGGAGCCGTGGGCAGGCGGCGACCGCCCGCTGTGGATACGGGTTCGGCCCAAGAGCGTCACCGGCCGCCGTATCGACACGGAGTGAGCGCCCTCCGCCCGCACCGGCGGCCCGGCCCCGTACCGACCCACCACCGACAGCCGGCGGTTCCCGCGCCGGGCGAGCCGAAGGGACCGCGGCATGGAGGACGGCTGGGCCTGGCGCTACGCGGGCTACGACCCGGAGCGTGAGCAGCTGCGCGAGGCGCTGTGCACGCTGGGGAACGGCTACTTCGCGACCCGCGGCGCGGCGGCCGAGTCACCCGCGGGCGGCCCGCACTACCCGGGTACGTACGCGGCCGGCTGCTACAACCGGCTGACGTCGAAGGTCGCGGGGCGCGAGGTCGACAACGAGGACATGGTCAACCTGCCGAACTGGCTGCCGCTGCGGGTGCGCCCGGCGGGCGGTTCCTGGTTCGGCCCCGACGTGTGCGAGGTGCTCGACCACGAGGTCGTCCTCGACCTGCGCGGCGGCACCCTGGAGCGGCGTACGCGGCTGCGGGACGGCGCGGGGCGGATCCTCGCCACGACCGAGACCCGGCTGGTGCACATGGGCGACCCGCACCTGGCGGCGCAGCGGCTGGTGGTCACCGCGGAGGGCTGGAGCGGCGACCTGGAGATCGAGGCGGGCCTCGACGGGGACGTCGCCAACAGCGGCGTCGCCCGCTACCGCGACCTCGACGGGCACCACCTGACCGGCCACCGCACGGGCGCGGAGGGCCAGGACACCGGCTGGCTGCGCTGCCGCACGTCCAGTTCCGGCATCGAGGTGGCGCTGGCCGCCCGGATCCGCGTGACCGGCGCGGACGTGCGCGCGCAGCCGCCCGTCCCCGGCGGGCGCGGGGTGCTGCGGCGGGTCACCGCGGCGGTGGACGCCACGCGCCCGGTGACCGTGGAGAAGGTCGTCGCGCTGCACACCTCGCGCGACTCGGCGATCCACGACCCGCTGCACGCCGCGCTGGAGCGGGTGGCGCGCGCGGCGGACGTCACGGGGCTGCTCACGGAGCACTCCACCGCCTGGGAACGGCTGTGGCAGCGGGCCAGGATCCAGGTCCCGCGTTCGGTGGGGGCGGTGCTGCGGCTGCATCTCTTCCACGTCCTCCAGACGCTGTCGCCGCACACCGCGGACCTCGACGTGGGGGTCCCGGCCCGCGGGCTGCACGGCGAGGCCTACCGCGGCCACGTCTTCTGGGACGAGCTGTTCGTGCTGCCCTTCCTCAACCTGCACCTGCCGGAGGTGTCGCGGGCGCTGCTGATGTACCGGCACCGGCGGCTGGACGCGGCCTGCCGCGCGGCCCGCGCCGAGGGGCGGCAGGGCGCGATGTACCCGTGGCAGAGCGGCAGCGACGGCCACGAGGAGACCCAGCGGCTGCACCTCAACCCGCGTTCGGGCCGCTGGCTGCCGGACCACACCCACCTCCAGCACCACGTCGGCTCGGCCGTCGCGTACAACGTCTGGCAGTACTGCCTGGCCAGCGGCGACACCGCCTTCCTGCACGGCGAGGGCGCCGAGATGCTGCTCCAGGTCGCCCGCTTCTGGGCGGGCAGCGCGGTGTGGGACCCGGCGTACGAGCGCTACCGCATCCGCCAGGTGGTGGGCCCCGACGAATACCACACCGCCTACCCGGGGACGGACCGCCCGGGGCTGGACGACAACGCGTACACCAACGTCACGGCCGCGTGGGTGCTGGCCCGCGCGCTGGAGCTGACCGGGTCGATGCCCGCGCCGCGGCGGTCGGAGCTGTTCGAGCGGCTGGGGATCGGCGCGGACGAGCCGGAGCGCTGGCAGGACGTCTCCCGGCGGCTGCGGGTGCCCTTCCACGCGGGCGTGATCAGCCAGTTCGACGGCTACGGCGAGCTGGACGAGCTGGACTGGACCGGCTACCGCGAGCGCTACGGCGACATCCGCCGACTCGACCGGATCCTGGAGGCCGAGGGCGACAGCGTCAACCACTACCAGGCCTCCAAGCAGGCGGACGTGCTCATGCTCGGCTACCTCTTCCCGCCCGCGGAGCTGGCCGCGCTCCTGGCCCGGCTCGGGCACACCCTGGACGACGAGCTGTGGGCCCGGACGGTGTCCCACTACCTGGCGCGCACCAGCCACGGCTCGACGCTCAGCGGTCTGGTGCACGGCTGGGTCCTGGCCCGCTCGCGCCGCGAGGACGCCTGGGACCACGTGCGCGAGGCGCTGCTCGGCGACGTCGCCGACCTCCAGGGCGGCACCACCGGCGAGGGCATCCACCTGGGCGCCATGGCCGGGACGCTGGACCTGGTGCAGCGCGGACTGACCGGACTCCAGCCGCAGGCCGACTGCCTGCGGCTGGACCCGGTGCCGCTGCCGCAGCTGTCCCGCTTCTCGCTGTCGCTGCGCTACCGGACGCACTGGGGCGTCGATCTCGCGCTGCACGGCGGCCGGCTGCGGATCGGGGTGCCCGACTCCGGCCAGGACCCGGTCGCGGTGGCGGTCGACGGGCACGTCTACCAGGTCGCCCCCGGCGGCGAGGTCACGGTGGACCTGCCGCGCTGAGGGGCGCCGCGGGTCAGGCGGTGCGCAGTGTCAGCTCCTCGTGCCGGGGCTCGCCGAGCACGACCTTGAGGGCGCCGGTGTCGGCGGCGCCGGCGAAGACCTCGTACGCCTCCTCCATCTGCCCCAGCCCGAAGGTGTGGCTGACCAGCGCGGACGCCGGGAGGCGGCCGTCGACGAGCATGCGCAGCAGGTCGGGGGTGGAGGAGGTGTCGACCAGGCCGGTGGTCAGGGTCAGGTTCCTGATCCACAGGTCCTCCAGGTGCAAGGTGACCGGCCTGCCGTGCACGCCGACGTTCGCCAGGTGGCCGCCGGGGCGGACCATACGGGCGCACAGCTCGAAGCTCTCCGGGCGGCCGACCGCCTCGACGACGACGTCCGCGCCGAGCCCGCCGGTCAGGTCGGCGACCAGCTGCTCGCTCTCGGCGACACCGGCGATGGCGTCGGCGCCGACCCGCTTGGCCACGTCCAGCCGTCCGGGCGCGAGGTCCACGGCGATGGTGCGGGCGGGCGAGAAGAGCTGGGCGGTGGCGATCGCCGCGAGCCCCACCGGCCCGGCGCCCACGACCACGACGGTGTCGCCGGGCCGCACCCGGCCGTTGAGCACGCCCACCTCGTAGCCGGTGGGGAAGATGTCGGCGAGCAGCACGGCCTGCGCGGCGTCCACCGCGGCGGGCAGCGGGTGCAGTCCGAAGTCCGCGAAGGGCACCCGGACGTATTCGGCCTGCGTGCCGTCGACGAGGTGGCCGAGGATCCAGCCGCCCCCGCCCAGGCACTGCCCGTACGCGCCCTGGCGGCAGTAGCGGCAGCGCCCGCAGCCGGTCACGCAGGACACCAGCACCCGGTCGCCGGGGCGCACCCCGCGCACCGCGGCGCCGGTCTCGACGACCTCGCCGACCGCCTCGTGGCCCAGCACCGTGCCCGGCCGCACGTCCGGCACGTCACCGCCCAGGATGTGCAGATCGGTGCCGCAGATGGTGGTGGCCTCGACGCGCACGATGGCGTCGCCCGCGTCCTGGAGCGTGGGGTCCGGGACGTCCTCCCAGCCGGACTGGCCGGGACCGTGGAAGACCATGGCCTTCATGGGGATCATCTCCTCGCAACCGCGACTGTGGCTCGGCCGGCGGGCCGCCCGCGCCGCCGGCGGCGCGCGGACGCCCCCTCGATCCATGGTCGCCGCAGCCGCCCCGTCACGCATGTGGCGCGGCCGCGCGCCCGCCGGTCAGCGGCGGCGGGCCAGCACCAGGCGGGCGCGGGGGCTGCCGTCGGCGCGGCGGCCGAGGGCGGTCAGCGGGGTGAGGGCGACGTCGAAGCCGGCCGCCGCGAGGTCGGCACGGACGGCGGGCAGCGGGAAGGTGCGGTAGTACATCACGAAGGGCGGGCGGCGTACCGCGTTGCGCACCCGCATGGCCGCGTCGAAGCCCGCGAAGGCCCAGTACCAGGGCGACCGCGGAGGTGGCGGGGCGCCCAGCGGGAAGGCGAACAGCCCGCCGGGCCGCAGCGCCCGGTGGACCTGCGCGAAGAGCCGGGGCCGCTCGGCGGGCAGGAAGTGGCCGAAGGCGCCGAAGCTGACGGCCAGGTCGAAGCCCTGCGCGAAGGGCAGGGCACGCGCGTCGGCACGCACCCAGGACCGCCGCGGACCGTCCTCGGGCGCGGCGGCGGCCTGGGCCTGGGCCTGGGCCTGGGCGAGCATCCCGGCGCTGAAGTCGGCGCCCGTCACACGCGTACGGCACAGCGGCGCCAGCACCCGCAGGCCCGCGCCCGTACCGCAGCACAGGTCGAGCCCGGCGTCGAAGGGGCCGAGCGGGGCGAGGGCCTCGGCGGTGGCGTCCAGGACGGCGTCGGGGGTACGGAAGGGGGTGGCGTCGAAGTCGGGGGCGAGCAGGTCGTAGCCGTGCTCGACGGACGACAGCGCCTGGACCGCCAGCTCGCGCAGTGTGGGTCCCTCGGGTGAGAACACCCGGCCAAGGATAGGCGGGCGGGCCCCGCCGCCCCGGTCCGTGCGGGCCGGTCATCTGCCGCGGCGGCGCTCGCGGGCGGCGTAGCTGCGCAGCGCCCGCAGGAAGTCGACCTCGCGGAAGGCAGGCCAGTGCGCGTCGCAGAAGTACAGCTCGGCGTACGCGGCCTGCCACAGCAGGAAGTTGGACATCCGCTGCTCGCCGCTGGTCCTGATCACCAGGTCGGGGTCGGGGTGCCCGGCGGTCCACAGGTGCCGGGCGATGTCGTCGGCTTCGAAGGCGTCGGCGGCCTCGGCCAGCGAGCGGCCCGCCTCGGCGTGCCCGGTGAGCACCTCGCGCACCGCGTCGACGACCTCCTGACGGCCGCCGTAGCCGATCGCGAGGGTGACGTGGTTCCCGGTGGTGATCTCCCGCCCGGCGTCCACGGCCTCCTTGAGCGCGTGCGCGGTACGGTCGGGCAGCACCGACAGGTCGCCGGCGACATGGAGCCGCCAGCGGGCGCCGGGGCGGGCGAGCCGCTCGGTGACGACCCGGGTGATCAGGTCCATGAGGAAGCCGACCTCGTCCTCGCCGCGGCGGGCCAGGTTCTCGGTGGAGCAGACGAAGACCGTGACATGGCGGACGGCGAGCGACTCGCACCAGGCCAGGACGTCGTCCACGTGCTCGGCACCGGCCTTGTGGCCGAGGCTGGGGCTGGCCAGCCCGGCCTTGCGGGCCCAGCGGCGGTTGCCGTCCATGATCAGCCCGATGTGGCGGGGCAGCGCCCCGCCGCGGAGCCTCCGGCGCAGCCGGCGGGTGTACAGGGCGTATACCGGTGTCGTGATCCCCACGGCGGTCTCCCCTTGCCTGGCGCCCCCGCGGTCCCGAGGCGCTCCCTGGGCTCTCCCCTTGCTTTCCTGACCGAAGACTAGGGTGACCGGGCCGTTCCCGGGGGCTGGTCCCGCCGCAGCACACCGTAAGGGGGAGCGCGGGGGCAGGAAAGCGCTCTCCCCGACCCCGGTGCCCGGGTCCGCGGGAACCGGCCGGAAGCTGCAGACCGGCGGCGGCGCACGCGGGCGGGCGGCGTATTCCCCGTATCGATGTGCGCTTTCCCTCATCGCCATGAAACGGAACCGTCATTCCTGATGGCTTATCCTGTATTCCGGAATGATCGTTCCGCTTCACTTCTGAAGGAGTTCCATGGCGTCCGAGACCCGGCGCACACACCACCAGGTCACGTTCGCGGTCCTTGCGGCGGGTGTGACCGCGTATTCGCTGCTCCAGTCCCTGGTCACGCCGGTGCTGCCGACGATCCAGGAAGACCTGCACACCAACCAGAACACCGTGACGTGGGTCCTGACGGCCTATCTGCTGTCGGCCTCGATATTCACGCCGATCATGGGCCGTGTAGGCGACATGATCGGCAAGGAGCGGGTCTTCGTCGCGACGCTCGGCGCGCTCGCCGCCGGGTCGCTGCTCGCGGCGCTCGCGACCAACGTCCAGGTGATGATCATCGCCCGGGCGATCCAGGGCATCGGCGGCGGTGTCCTGCCGCTCGCGTTCGGCATCATCCGGGACGAGTTCCCGCGCGAGAAGCTCAACGGCGCGGTCGGCTTGATCGCTTCACTGCTGGCCGTCGGCGGCGGCCTCGGCATCGTGCTGGCCGGCCCGATCGTCAACGCCCTCGACTACCACTGGCTGTTCTGGCTGCCGATGATCCTCACGCTGGCCTCGGCGGTGGCGGCCTTCTTCTTCGTCCCCGAGTCGCCGGTGCGCACGCCCGGCCGGATCAGCTGGGCGCCCGCGGTACTGCTGTCGGCCTGGCTGGTGGCACTGCTGGTCGCGCTCAGCGAGGCCCCGACGTGGGGCTGGGGCTCGGTCAAGGTCATCGGCCTGCTGATCGCGGCCGTCGTGCTGGCGGTCGGCTGGGTGCTCGTCGAGAACCGCGCGGCCACCCCGCTGATCGACATGAAGATGATGGCCCGCCCGGCGGTGTGGACCAACAACCTGGTGGCGCTGCTGGTCGGCGTCGGCATGTACGCGGTCTTCGCCTTCCTGCCGGAGTTCGTGCAGACCCCGAAGTCCACCGGCTACGGCTTCGGCGCGAGCATCACGCAGTCCGGCCTGATCCTGGTGCCGATGTCCGTGATGATGTTCCTGGTGGGCCTGGGCAGCAACAACCTGTCCAACCGGATCGGCGGCAAGAAGGTCGTCTTCATCGGCTCGCTGATCGGCACCGTCTCGATGGCGCTGCTGGCCTTCGCGCACACCAGCACCTGGGAGCTGTACGTGGCCACCGGCATCATGGGTGCGGGCTTCGGGCTCACCTTCGCCGCGATGTCCAGCCTGATCGTCAGCGCGGTCCCGCCCGCCCAGACCGGTGTGGCCAGCGGCATGAACGCCAACATCCGCACCATCGGCGGCTCCATCGGCGCCGCGCTGATGGCCAGCGTCGTCACCGCGAGCCCGGCGGCCGACGGCCTGCCGCGCGAGGCCGGCTACACCAACGGCTTCGCGATGCTCGGCGGGGCGCTGCTCATCGCGGCCGTCGCCGCGCTGCTCATCCCGGTCACCCGGCGCACCACCCGGATCGACTTCGCCGACGAACCGCAGCATCCGGAGTTGGCGATGGTCCCCGGGGGTACGGTCGTGGGTGACAAGCCCGAATGAGTGGCGGCGGCCGGGCCCGCGGGAGTGAGTGAGCGACGATGACAGGTCATGCGCGCACCAGGGACCGGGCACCCGAGCAGGCGGCGCCTCATCCGCGGACGCCGCCGGCTCCGGCCGCGACCGACGGCACGGCCGCAGCGGACGCCCACGAGCCGGAGTGCCAGCCCGTCCGGCCGATGCGGCGCGACGCCGCCCGCAACCACCAGCTGGTGGTGGAGGCGGCGCGCGAGGTCTTCTCGGAGTTCGGCACCGACGCCAGCATGGAGCTCATCGCCTCCCGCGCCGGCGTCGGCGTCGGCACCGTCTACCGGCGCTTCCCCAACAAGGAGGCGCTGGTCGACGAGATCGCCGGGCTCATGCTCAGGGAGCTCACCGAGGTCGCGGCCCGCTCGCTGACGCTGCCGGACGGGGCGGGACTGGAGGCGTTCCTGCGGGTCATCGGCCGCTCGCTGAGCGAGCACCGCGGCTACGCCGACAAGCTCGTCGGCCACAAGGCCTCCTGCGTGGAGGTGCTGCGCGACCGGATCACCGAGCTGCTGGTCCAGGCGCAGCAGGCGGGCCGGGTCGCGGCGGGCGTCGAGCTGGGGGACGTGATGGCGCTCATCTGGGGCCTGCGCGGCATCGTCGAGACCGGCGGCACCGTCGTGCCGGACGCCTGGCGGCGGCATCTGGACATCCAGCTCGCGGGCCTGCGCTCGGTGACCGTCCCGCAGGACAGCCCACCCGCGGCCACCCGCGAGCAGTTGCGCAGGATCGGCACCGCGACGGCGGACGCCCGGCACCGGGCGGCGCACCCGCACGGCTGACGGGCCCGGGGCGCGCACCCGCACGGCCGGCGGGAAGCGGCGGCCGTATACGAAAAGTGGGCCGTACAAGGGCCCGAGGCGCCACGGCCGGGCCCCAGGCACACGAGAGCGGCACGCCGGGGACGGCGTGCCGCGGGGTGTGCGGGGGCGGCGGTCAGCCCTGGCGGGCCTTCATCCGCGGGTCCTTGCGGTTGATCACGTAGACCTTGCCGCGGCGGCGGACGATCTGGGCGCCCGGCCGGTTCTTCAGCGACCGCAGCGAATTGCGTACCTTCATTTTCCGGCCTTTCTCCTCGTATGCCGGCCAGCCGGTCATACTTTGTCGTGCACGCACCACAACGGCGGCGGTCCCGCGTTCATTCCGCGCGGCGCCCGCGCGCACGGAGGGCAGGTATGAGCCAGGATTCCGCAGCCGGGGACGACGACTTCTCCCCCGGTTACTCCAGCCCCGACTTCTCCAGTCCGGACTTCACCGGCCCGGACGACACGATCGGCGACTTCAAGGTGCCGGACTTCACCGTCCCGCCCTTCGAGGGCCCCGACTACGAGGCCGAGGACGCCGACGACCTCGTTCCCGAGGAGGCCGGATTCTCCCGGCCCGGTTACTCCAGCCCCGACTTCAGCTCGCCGGACGACGAGCCCGGCACCGGACGGGAGGACTGACCCCGTCCGCGCCGCGGCGGCCCCTGCTCCAGGGCCGCGGCCGCGGCGCGGACGACCGCCGCGGTGAGCGCGGCCAGCGGCGGCGAGTCGAGCTTCCACTGCTGCCAGTACAGCGGTACGTCCACCGGCCGCTCCGGCGCCAGCCCGGTCAGCGCCCCCGCGGCCACGTACGGCGCGGCCTGCCCGTCGGGGATCGCGCCCCAGCCGAGCCCGGCGGCGACCGCGGCGACGAAGGACTCCGACGCGGGCACGTAGGTACGCAGCTGCCCCGAGGTGCGGCGGCCGGGTGCGAGACCGCGCAGGAAGGCGTCCTGGATGTCGTCCTTGCGGTCGAAGACGATCATGGGCGCGGCGGGCAGCGTCACGGCGAGCGGGCCGTCCGCGAGATGCCGGGCGGCGAAGGCCGGGGCGGCGTAGGCGCGGTAGGTCATCCGGCCGAGCGGGCGCACCGAGCAGCCCTGCACCGGCTCCGGCGACGAGGTGACGGCGGCCATCACGCGGCCCTGCCGCAGCAGCAGCGCGGTGTGGTCCTGGTCGTCGCGGTGCAGGTCGAAGCAGACGTCCGCGGTGGCCGCGGCCTCGGCGAGCGCGGGCAGGAACCAGGTGGCGAGCGAGTCGGAGTTGACCGCGACCGGCAGCGTCGCGGGCCCGGTCGCACCGGCCAGCCCGAGTTCCGCGCCCGCGTCCTGCTCCAGCCGGGCGAGCTGCCGCCCGAAACGGACCACGACCTCGCCGGACGGCGTGGGGCGCACTGGCTTGGAGCGCAGCAGCAGCACACGGCCCGTGCGCTGTTCGAGCGCCTTGACGCGCTGGCTCACCGCCGACGGCGTGACGTGCAGCCGCTCGGCCGCCGCCTCGAAAGTGCCCTCGTCGACGGCTGCGAGCAGAGTGCGTACCTGGTCCAGCGGAAGTCCGTCCGTCATCACATTCGCTAATCTTACGTAAGAAAGCTGAGCTGGACTGTTGTCCGTCCGGCTTCCTACGCTTCGATCATGACCACCGCACTGCTCGCCGCCCTGGCCGGACTCGGCACCGGACTGTCGCTCATCGTGGCGATCGGCGCACAGAACGCGTTCGTGCTGCGGCAGGGAATACGGCGCCAGCACGTCGCCGCCGTGGTGGCGATCTGCGCGCTGTCCGACGCCGCGCTGATCTCGGCGGGCATCGGCGGCGTCGGCTCGGTGCTGCGCGCCTGGCCGTCCGCCGTCACCGCGATCGGCTGGCTCGGCGGCGCCTTCCTCGTCTCGTACGGGGTGCTGGCCGCCCGCCGCGCGCTGCGCCCGCAGGCGGCGCTGACCGCCGCCGACGGCACGGGCGGCTCACTGCGCACAGCGGTGCTCACCTGCCTGGCGATGACCTGGCTGAATCCGCACGTCTACCTCGACACCCTGCTGCTGCTCGGCTCGGTCGCCAACGGCTACGGCCACGCGCGGTGGGGCTTCGGCGTGGGCGCGGTGACCGGCAGTGTGGTGTGGTTCACCGGCCTGGGCTTCGGCGCCCGGCTGCTGGAGCGGCCCTTCTCCCGGCCCGGCTCGTGGCGGGCGCTGGACGCGGCCATAGCGTGCACGATGATCACCCTGGGCGTGCTGATGGCGGCCCGCGCCTGAACCCGTACGCCCCCGGTCCGTGAAGGCCTCCCCGGCACGGACCGGATCCGTACGCTCCCGGCCGCGAGCAGCCGTGGTGCGTGCCTGCCCCGGGCCGGACCGGCGCCGTCCCCGGCGTGCGGGTCAGGTGCGGGCCTCGGGCGGGTCGGGGCGCGGCCCGCCGTTCCGGGCGATGGGCCGGAAGCCGATGACGGCGGCGTCGTCGCGCCGGTCGGCCGCGGAGGCCAGCAGCCGGGCGCACAGCGCGGTCAGCGACAGCGCCCCGCTGCGGGCGCGCACCGCCTCCTCGGCGAGCGCCGCCATGCCCTCGCTGATGTCGGTGCCCGGCACCTCGATCAGTCCGTCGGTGTAGAGCAGCAGGGTGTCCCCGGCGGACAGCTCCTGGTGCCAGGTCCTGCGGTCCAGGGAAGGGGCCACGCACAGCGGCAGGTCCGGCCCCTCCCCCTCCAGGAAGCGCGGCGGCCCCGCGGCGGGCAGCAGCAGCGGAGGCGGGTGGCCGGCGTTGGACCAGGACGCCTGCCAGCCGCCGTCCGGGCGGGCCACGAGATGCGTGTGCACCGCGGTGACCAGCGGCGCGATGCCCAGCCCCTCCACGACCCGGTCGAGCCGGGCCAGGCTCTCGGCCGGGGTCCCGGGATGTCCCGGGTCGTAGGCGATGACCCGCAGCATGCTGCGCAGCTGGCTCATCGAGGTGGCGGCGTCCAGGTCGTGGCCCGCGATGTCGCCGATCGTGAGGGTGACCGAGCCGTCGGGCAGCAGCAGCGAGTCGTACCAGTCCCCGCCGATCTCCGCGGTGGTGCTCGCGGGCTGGTAGTGCGCGGCCAGCTCCGCGCCCGGCACCCGCGGGGTGGGCGTCAGCAGCGACCGCTGGAGGGTCAGCGCGGTGTGCCGGGTGCGCTGGAGCTCCATGGCCTGCCGCAGCGGATCGCGCACCTCGTGCAGCACGTCGCCGAGCAGCTGGAGGTCGGCGGGGCCGGGCGGCGGGCTGTCCGCGCACCCGACGGCCGCGGCGAAAGCGGCCACGGCCGCGTCGATCACGATCGGCACCAGGGCGACGCTGGTGGCCCGCGCCTCGCGCAGCCACTGCGCCGACATCTCCGCCAGTGCCCCGGCCGGGGGCTCGCCCGCGGGGAAGGTCAGCAGCCGCGGGCGGCGGCTCTCGACGACCTGCCGGGCGACCGGGCCGAGCGGCCGGGGGTCGCCGCCCAGCGCGGGCATCGCGGGCAGCCCGTCCCGCGCGGTGGCCGCCGCGCGGGAGGCGGACGGGCCGCCGCCCGGCGCCTCCTGGCCCATCCCGTGCCCCGGCAGCAGGAAGACGGTGCAGGCGTCGGCCAGCTCGGGCACCACCGCGGCGGTGACGGCGGCGAAGGCCTGCGGCACGTCGGCGGCGGCGGTCACCGTCGCCACCCGGGCCAGCAGCCGCTCGCGCAGCCGGTTGCGCCACTGGTCCTCCACGTCCGCGGTGGTCCCGATCCACTCGACGGCCACGTTGCCGCGCACGATCGGCACCGCGCGGGACTGGACATGGCGGTACGTGCCGGAGGCGGTGCGCATCCGGAAGGTGCACACGAACGTCGACGGGGTATCGGCCGCGGCCTCCCGCCAGGTGTGCACGAGGCGGTTGCGGTCGTGCGGGTGGACCGTGGCCAGCCACTCCTGGTCGATGACCGGGCGCCACGGCAGCCCGGTGAACTCCTCGAAACCGCCGACCAGCTCGGTGATCTCACCGGTCGGCTGCATCAGCCAGACGATCTGGCTGACGGCGGACATCAGCGCCTCGTAGCGCTGGAGGGCCTGGTGGCGCTGCTCGGAGAGCCGCTGGGCGCGCTCGGCCGCGGCGACCTGCGCGCTGGTGTCGATCGCGACCGCGAGCACACCCGGCCCGTGCCGGGAGACCACCGGCGAGCAGCTGTAGACGAAGTGCTGCACACCGGGCGAGCCGGGGGCGCTGCCGTCGGTGGTGCGCGGCGAGGTGACCTGGCGGGCGGTGTGGTCGCGGTAGACGTCCTCCAGCATGTCCACGAACCGGGCGGCGGCGGGCTCACCGAAGGCCTCACGGGCCGGGGCGCCGAGCCGGCGCGGCCCGAAGAGCCCGTGGAAGGCGGCGTTGTAGTAGACGAGCAGGTGCTCGGGCCCGGCCGTGATGGCCACGGGCACGATGGCGCTGTCGAACACTTCCGGTTCGAGTTCGGGCATGCCCGTGTCCTGGCCGCTGCGGCTCATCCTCCGATCATCCCGCGGAGCACGCGCCGGGGCGCGCCGAGCCACCCACGGGGCCCGGCCCCTCGGCCGCGGCCCGAGTCTCCCGTCGGTCTGCCCGGCCAGGAACCGGACCCCCAGCCGGACGCACGGGACCGGGGGCGCGGGCCCGGGAGAGCGCTCCCCCGGGTGGTCGGACGGCGGCTCCGGCCCTCTCCCGCCCCCGGCAGGGGCGTCGCTCATGCCGAGGCGCGCAGCACCAGGCGGGTCGGGGTGATGATCGGCGAGGCGGCGGTGCCGTCCGGGCTGTCCTGGAGTTCCAGGGTGCGCAGCAGCAGCTGGGCCATGAGGCGGCCCATCTCCTCGATGTCCTGCCGGACGGTGGTGAGCGGCGGGTCGGTCCACTCGGCGACCGAGACCATGTCGTCGAAGCCCACCACCGCGACGTCCTCCGGCACCCGCAGCCCGCGCGACCGCAGCACCCGCAGCGCGCCCGAGGCCATGACGTCGGAGGCGGCGAAGACGCCGTCGAGGTCGGGAGAGCGCTCCAGCAGCTGCTCCATGGCGCGGGCGCCGCCCTCGGGCGTGAAGTCGCCCTCGGCGATCATCGCGGGCCCGGCGTCGGGGGCCACGTCGCGGAAGCCGTCGAGGCGGTCGACGGAGGCGGGCTGGTCGAGCGGCCCGGCTATGTGCCCGATGCGCCGCCGGCCGATCGCGAGCAGCCGCCGTACCGCGTCCCGCGCGCCGCCGCGGTTGTCGCAGTCGACGTAGAGGGTGCGGCGCCGCGCGTCGGTGTCGGGCCAGGTGGGGCGGCCGCCGATGACGGTGGGGACGCCCGCCTTGCGGGCGAGGGCGGGCAGCGAGTCGTCGGCGTGCAGCGAGAAGATCAGCGCGCCGTCCACGTGCCCGCCGGTCAGGTAGCGGCCGACCCGCTCCCGGTCGGTGGCTCCGCCGGTCAGCAGCAGCAACAGCTGGTTGTCGTGCGCGGACAGCTCACGGCTGATGCCGCGCACCTGCTGGGCGAAGAACGGATCGGTGAAGAACCGCGACTCCGGCTCGGCGACCACCACCGCGATGGCCCCGTTGCGCCGTGTCACCAGGGTGCGGGCGGCCTGGTTGGGTACGTAGCCCAGCTCCTCGACCGCGGCGCGGACCCGCTCGGCGAGCGGGCTGCGCACCCCCGCTCCCCCGTTGACCACCCGGGAGACCGTGGCCCGCGACACCCCGGCCCTGGCCGCGACGGCTTCCAGCGTGGGGCGGGCGGCGGGGGGCGGCTCGGACAACGGGGGGACTCCTTCGCGCGGTGGGGCGGCGGGACTGCGGAACTGCGGGGCCGGGGAACGGGCAACCGGGGCGGGGTGGGGTGGGGGAGGGCCGCGGACGGCGGGACGGCAGGGGGCACGTGCGGGAGCACGACACGCACGGGCGGTGCGCCGACGGCCGGGCAGGGCCACAGCGTATCGGGTCGTGACCCCCTGTGAGAGCGCTCTCCCAAGAGATGCCCCGGCGTCCGCGCATGACCTCCGGCGGACCGGGCAGCCGCCCGGAAGAGGAGACCGGGCCGGTCCCGGCCGTCGCCGCCGGGTGCCACCGGCCCCGGCAGCGGCCGCAACCGGCCCGGCACGAGCAAGGACGCCCAGGACAGCGGGGGGAGCAAGGGACCGTATCCATGACGCACATCCCCAGCCTCACTCTCAACAACGGCACCTCGATACCCCAACTC
This sequence comes from Streptomyces sp. NPDC021224, assembly GCF_044332905.1. Taxonomy (NCBI): domain Bacteria; kingdom Bacillati; phylum Actinomycetota; class Actinomycetes; order Kitasatosporales; family Streptomycetaceae; genus Streptomyces; species Streptomyces sp. NPDC021224. Next base: position 437,334 of record NZ_JBIRPW010000007.1, read on the forward strand.
GGCTTCGGGGTCTTCCAGATCCCGCCCGACGACACCCGGCAAGCGGTGCTCACCGCCTTGGAGAGCGGTTACCGGCACATCGACACGGCACAGATGTACGGCAACGAGCGGGAGGTCGGCACCGCCGTGCGGGAGTCCGGGCTCGCCCGCGGCGACGTCTTCGTCACCAGCAAGCTCAACAACGGCTACCACGCCCATGACGCGGCCCTGACCGCCTTCGGCCGCTCCCTGGACGACCTCGGGTTCGACTACCTGGACCTCTTCCTGATCCACTGGCCGCTGCCCGGCATCGGCGACTTCACCGAGACCTGGCACGCGCTGGAGGAGATCTACGCCTCGGGCCGCGCCAAGGCCATCGGCGTGTCCAACTTCAACCCGCACCACCTGGAGCGGCTGGCGCAGAGTTCCTCCACCGTCCCGGCGGTCAACCAGATCGAGATCCACCCCTATCTGACCCAGGACGACGTCCGCGCCTACGACACCGACCACGGCATCGCGACCGAGGCATGGTCGCCCATCGCCCAGGGCAAGGTGCTCGGCGACCCGGTGATCACGGCGATAGCCGAGCGGCTGGAGCGCACACCCGCGCAGGTGACGCTGCGCTGGCACATCCAGCGCGGCGACATCGTCTTCCCCAAGTCGGTGACGCCGGCCCGGGTCGCGGAGAACTCCCGGATCTTCGACTTCGACCTGACCCCTGACGACATGGCGGCGATCAGCGCCCTGGACCGCGACGAGCGCACCGGCCCGGACCCGGACACCTTCAACTGGGTGCCCGACGACTGACGCCCCGCCACGTCGCGGAGCGGAGTCCGCCCGCCGGGAGCGCCGTTCAGGCCCCGGCGGGCGGCGGCTCGCCGGAGCCGCGGATCACGAACCGGGTCAGCAGCACGACCGAGCGCGGCGCCGAACGGTCCCCGGCGATACGCGAGAAGAGCAGGTTGGCGGCGGTGCCGCCGAGGGCGACCGGGTCCTGGCTGACGACGGTCAGCGGCGGGGTCAGCCGCTCGGCGAGCGGCAGGTCGTCAAAGCCGACCAGGGCGAGCGGCGCCGGGTGGCCGAGGGCGTCCAGGACGCCGAGGGTGATCACGTCGTTGCTGGTGAAGACGGCGGTCGGCGGATCGGGCAGGGTGCGCAGGGCGGCGAGCGCGGCGCGTGCCTGCGGCTGCGAGCGCAGTTCGTGGCGGACGAGAGCGGGGTCCTCGGGTATGCCGTGGGCGGCGAGCGCGTCGCGGTAGCCGGCGTGCCGCTCGGCCTGGGTCCAGATGTCGTAGCGGTCGCCGAGGTAGGCGATACGGGTGTGGCCGTGGCCGAGCAGGTGGGTGACGGCGCGTCCGGCGGCGGCCCGGTTGTCGACGGTGACGGTGTCGACGGCGAGCCCCCTGGCGGGCCGGTCGACGCACACCACCTGGGTGCCGCCGTCCATCGGGCGTTTGAGGAAGGCGTGGCTGCCGCTGGTGGGGACCAGTATCAGGCCGTCCACCTGGCGGGCGGTGAAGGCGGCGATGACCTCGCGCTCGCGCTGCGGCTCGTCGTTGGTGCTGCCGACCAGGACGACATGGCCGCGGCGGTGGGCCTCGTCCTCGACCGAGCGGGCCATCAGGGCGTAGAAGGGGTTGGCGAGGTCGTCGACGACCAGGCCGATGGTGGAGGTGCCGAGGTTCTTCTGGCGCAGGCTGCGGGCGTTGTCGTTGCGCTGGTAGCCGAGCCTGCGCACCGCCTGGCCGACGCGGGCGGCGGTCTCGGGGGCGACGCCGGGCGCGCCGGACACCACCCGGGAGACCGTCATGGGGCTCACGCCGGCCGCGCGGGCGACGTCCTTCATGGTCGGACGGTTCACGGGCCTCCTCGTCGCTGTGCCGGCCGGCTGGTGCGTCGATGATGGCAGGGCCGCCGCCGTGTGCCGCGGCCGGGCCCGCCCGGACGGCCCGCCGTTCCCCGGCGGCCCGGCCCCGTGCGGGCCGCCGGTGCGGAGTCGGCGTCAGCAGGCCGCCTGGTAGTAGTACTTCTTGATGTCGGGCTGGTTCATGTTGGCCTTGGTGATGGCGACCATGTCCGTGCCGATGTGCTGGGTGACCTGCTTCTTGTCGATCGCGGCGAGCGCCTGGTCGACGCCCTGCCGGCCGATGGCGCCGGGGTCCTGGGCGACCAGCACGTCGAGCGTGCCGTTGGTCAGCGCGGTGATCTCGTCCGGCTCGGCGTCAAAGGCGGCGACCTTGACCTTGCCCTGCTTGCCCGCCGCCTGGAGGCCGGTGGAGATGCCCTGGGCGGTGTTGGTGTTGCCGGCGAAGACCCCGGCCAGGTCGGGGTGGGCGGCGAGGGTGGACTGGATCTGCGAGGCGGCGGTCGCGGGCAGGTCGTTGTCGTAGAGCACCGGGAGCAGGGTGATGTTCGGGTGGTTCTGCTTCATCTCGTCGGTGAAGCCCTTGATACGGGCGTCGGTGGTGGACACCCCGGGCTTGACGCTGATGACGATCGCCGAGCCCTTGTCGCCCATGAGCTGGGCGAGCGCCTTGGCGGCGGTGCGGCCGCCCGCCTCGTTGTCGGAGGAGATGCGGGAGACGCCGACGGAGGAGTCGCTGACGTCGGTGTCGACCAGCACGATCTTGGTCCCGGCCCCCTGCATCTGCTGGAGCGCCGGGGTCAGGGCGGCGGTGTCGACCGGGGAGATGAGCAGGCCGTCGGGGTGCGTCGCGGCGACGGAGTCGATGATGGGGCGCTGCACGGACACGTCCCACTGCGCGGAGCCGTTGACGGTGAGCTTCACCCCGCGCTTCTTGGCCTCCTGCTGGGCCGCGCAGGACATGGTGATGTAGAAGGGGTCGCTCTTGACGCCGGTGATGAGGTCGAGGGAGTGCGAGCCCGAGCCGCCGCCGGAACCGCCGCCGCAGCCCGCGGTGGTGGCGGCGGTCAGGGCGAGCACGGCGCAGCAGCCGGCGATCCGGACGGTTCTTCTGGACGGGCGGAGGGACTGGCGCATGGCGGGCGGCCTTTCGTGGGTACGAGGGTGGGCCTTGCGAGGGGGCGCGCGGGGCGCGGGCGGCGCGGGTGCGGCGGGCGCGCGGGTCAGCGGCGGTCGGTGCCGCGGCGGCGGAGCTGGTCCACGTAGACGGCGGCGACGAGGACGACACCGATGGCGACGTCCTGCCAGTACTGCTGGACGCCCATGATGATCAGCCCGGTGCTGAGCACCGCGGGGATGAAGACGCCGATGACGGTGCCGAGCACGGAGCCGCGGCCGCCGAAGAGGCTGGCGCCGCCCAGCACGACGGCGGTGATGACCTTGAGGTTGTCGGTGGAGTGCCCGGCGATGGAGGTGCTGCCGAAGTAGGCCAGCCACATCACGCTGCCGAGGCCGGACAGCAGTCCGACCAGGGCGTAGACCTTGACCAGGTGCGCGTCGACGTCGATGCCGACGCGCCGGGCGGATTCCGGGTTTGAGCCGATGGCGTAGGTGTAGCGGCCGAAGCGGGTGAAGGCCAGGACGAGGCCGAAGACCACGGTGGTGGCGAAGGCGATGACGACCAGCCAGGGGATCTGGCCGAAGAGCTTGCCGAAGCCGATGGTCCGCTGGAGCCTGCCGGAGACGGCCCCGGCCGGGTCCTGGCCGCCGGTGATGATCTGGGCGACGCCGAGGGCGGCGCCGAAGCCGCCGAGCGTGACGATGAGCGGCGGGACCTTCGCCTTGGCGACCAGCCAGCCCTGCAGCGCGCCCCAGACCAGGCCGGTGGCGAGCGCGATGAGGGTGCTGACGGCGATGGTCCCCCAGCCGGCGTTCGCACCGCCGTGGTGGATGGTGTATTCGGCGGACAGCACGGCGGAGAGCACCAGCACCGAGCCGACGGACAGGTCGATGCCGGCGACGATGACGACGTAGGTCATGCCGACGCCGAGCACCAGGTAGATGGCGGCGTTGGTGGCGATCTGGGTGATGTCGTAGCGGGTCAGGAAGGTGCTGGGCCGGGCGGCGGTGAAGAAGGCGACGAGCAGCGCGAGCACCCCGAAGGTCCAGGACTCGTTGGCGCGCGCCAGCCGCGCCAGCCACGGGGGCACGGCGGGGCGGCGGCGGGCGGCGGGCCGCTGCTCGTCCTTGCGCTGGGCGGGGGCCTGGGCGGTCACCGGGGGCCGTCCTCTCCGCGGTCGGCGGCGGGGCCGCCGGCTTCCGCGTCCAGGGCGCCGGTCATGGCGCCGACGAGGTCCTCCACGCTGGTTCCGGCGGCGGTGAAGCGGGCGACCCTGCGGCCGAGCCGCAGCACCTCGACCCGGTCGGCGACGGACAGCACTTCGGGCATGTTGTGGCTGATCAGCACGACGCAGATGCCGCGGTCGCGGACCCGCCGGACGGTGTCGAGGACGCGGCCGCGCTGGACGACGCCGAGGGCGGCGGTGGGCTCGTCCATGAAGATGATCCGGTGCGCGAAGGCGACCGCGCGGGCGACGGCGACGGACTGCCGCTGCCCGCCGGACAGGGTCGCGACGGGGGCGCCGACGTCCTTGAGGTCGACGCCGAGTTCGGCGAAGGCCGTGACGGCGGAGCGGCGCATGGCGGCGCTGTCGAGGACCTTGAGCCGCCCGAGGAGGCCGCCGCGGTAGATCTCCCGGCCCAGGTGCAGGTTGGCGGCGGCGTCGAGGTCGGGGGCGAGCGCGAGGTCCTGGTAGACGGTCTCGATGCCGTGCCGGCGGGCGTCCAGCGGGCTTTCCAGCCGTACCGGGCGGCCTTCCACGAGGATCTCCCCGCTGTCCGGGGTGACGGCCCCCGACAGCGCCTTGACCAGACTGCTCTTCCCGGCCCCGTTGTCACCGATGAGGGCGACGACCTCGCCGGGGTAGGCGGTGAAGTCGGCCTCGCTGAGCGCGGTGACATGGCCGAATCTCTTGGTCAGCCGGCGTGCTTCCAGGAGCGGTTCTGCCATCGGCGGTTCCCCCAGTGTCGTGTCGCACGGCGCTTGGTAACGTTCGCAAGCGTGCCCGGATTGTGCGATCGTGATCATGACATGTCAAGGCGTCGCGCACACACCCGGTCCGTCCGCACCCCTTCGGTGGCCGATCCGCATTCCCTTCGCGGCGCCGGGTATTGACATGCCGTCAGCGGCGCCGGAAGATGCACTCCGCCTTGGTAACGTTCACATCGTCAGCGCCCCGCGGCCCGGTCATCGCCTCCGCGGGCCGCCCCCGGTGTCGGACGTCCCGCTCGTCCCCGAGCCCCCCCCACAGTGCCCAAGAGGCTGCCGGGCCGTGCGTCATCCGCGGCAGGCCGCCGCCACGAGAAGGTGGTCCTTCGTGCTCCCTCCCGTGTTCCGCAGCAGAACAGCGGGCGCCGCCGGCGCCCTGTTACTCGCCGTCCTCGGCATCGGCGGCCTCGCCGCCGCACCGGCCGCCCAGGCGGCGACCGACTACACCGGCTACGTCGACCCGTTCGTGGGCACCGACGACAGCAACGCCCCCAACCCGGTCGGCGGCGGCGCCGGCGGCAGCACCTACCCGGGCGCGGTGGCGCCGTTCGGCGGGGTGCAGTTCAGCCCCGACACCCCCACCGCCTCCCCGTCCGGCTACCGCTACTCCGACTCCTCCGTGGAGGACTTCAGCCTCACCCACTTCGACGGCGCCGGCTGCCCCAACAACGAGGACCTGCCGCTGATGCCGTTCACCGGCTCGGTCGGCACCTCCCCCGGCAGCAACTGGACGAGCTACGCGTCGCCGTACACCAAGGCCAACGAGTCGGCCTCGCCCGGCTACTACAAGAACCGGCTCGACAAGTACTCCACCAACGTCGAGCTGACCGCCACCACCCGCACCGGCATGGCGCGGCTGACGTACCCCTCGACGACCAGCGCGGGCCTGCTGGTCAACACCAGCCGCAGCGCGACCGGCAACCGCAGCGGCTCGGTGAAGATCAGCGGATCGGAGCTGACCGGCAGCATCACCGCGGGCGGCTTCTGCGGCTCGTCGAAGACCTACCAGATCTACTTCGACATCCGCTTCGACCGCGCCCCCAGCGGATACGGCACCTGGAACGGCGGTACGGTCTCGGCCGGCTCCACGTCCACCTCCGGCACCAACACCGGCGCGTACGTCACCTTCGACACCACCGGCAGCCAGACCGTGCAGGCCAAGGTCGGCCTGAGCTACGTGAGCGTGGCGAACGCCCAGGCGAACCTCACGGCCGAGAACAACGGCTGGAACTTCGACACCACGCGCGGCGCCACCTCGGCGGCGTGGAACGGCGTGCTCGGCCGCGCGCAGGTCACCGGCGGCTCCACGGAGAACCTGAAGAAGTTCTACACGGCGCTCTACCACGTCTTCCAGAGCCCGAACATCTCCAGTGACGTCAACGGCGACTACCGCGGCTTCGACGGAGCGGTGCACAACTCCTCCCGCCCGGTCTACCAGAACTACTCCGGCTGGGACATCTACCGCTCGTGGGCCGCGCTCATCGCGCTCATCGCCCCGACCGAGGCCTCCGACATCGCCAACTCGATGGTGCTGGACGGCCAGCAGGGCGGTCTGCTGCCCAAGTGGTCGCAGCAGACCAACGAGGACTTCGTGATGACCGGCGACCCCGGCCCGATCGTCGTCAGCAGCATGTACGCGTTCGGCGCACGGAACTTCGACACCTCGGCCGCGCTCACGCTGATGGAGAAGGCGTCCAACGGCGGCACCGCGCAGGGCTCGCCGATCCGCGGCAACCAGGGCCCGTACACCAGCCAGCACTACCTGACCGAGCCGTCGGACTCGCTGGAGTACAGCGCGTCGGACTTCGCGGTCGCGCAGTTCGCCAAGGCGCTGGGCAACACCTCCAGCTACAGCACCCACATGACCCGCGCCCAGTGGTGGCGCAACACCTTCGGCCCGGACTCCGGCTACATCCAGACCCGCAACTCCGACGGCAGCTGGGCCTGGCCGCTGCAGCCGGCCAGCCAGTCGAACTTCACCGAGGGCAACGCGGCGCAGTACACCTGGATGGTGCCGTACGACTACGCCGACCTGATCAACGCGATGGGCGGCCCGGCGACCGCGGCGCAGCGCCTGGACCACCACTTCACGCAGGTCAACGCGGGCCAGAGCCTGCCGTACTACTACATCGGCAACGAGCCCGAGCACGGCGTGCCGTGGGCGTACGACTTCGCCCGCGACCCGGCGGGCGCGGCGGACGCGGTGCGCAAGGTGATGACCGAGTCCTTCACCACCGGCGCGGGCGGCCTGCCCGGCAACGACGACCTCGGCGCCACCTCGGCGTGGTACGTCTGGGCGGCGCTCGGGATGTACCCGGTGACGCCCGGCGCGGACACCCTGGCCGTCAACGGCCCGCAGTTCCCCTCCGTGACGGTCAAGCGGGCGGCGGGCGACATCACCGTCAACTCCACCGGCAGCGGCGGCTACGTGCAGGGCCTGAAGGTCAACGGCACGGCCACCACGCACAACTGGCTGCGCTACCCGGACGTGTCCGGTGGCGCGACGCTCGACTACACCATGGGCGCGGCTCCGAGCGCGAGCTGGGGCACCGGCGCGGGCGACGTCCCGCCCTCCTTCCAGGACGGTGCGACGCCGATCCCGGCGGCCCCGGACACCGGCCCGGACCTGGCGCTGGGCAAGACGGCCACCGGGTCCACGCCGTGCGCGAGCACGGAAGGGGCGGACAAGGCGGTCGACGGCTCGCTGAAGAACAACAGCAAGTGGTGCTCGAAGGACGCGAACCCGACGCTGACCGTGGACCTCGGCTCGGCGCAGACGGTCGGCTCCTTCGCGGTCGAGCACGCGGGCCTCGGCGGCGAGGACACCTCGTGGAACACCGCGGCCTTCCAGATCCTCACCAGCACCGACAACAGCACCTGGTCGCTCGCGGCGAACGTCACCGGCTCGCGCGCCAGCCGCACCTTCCACGCGATCGCACCGCGGCAGGCCCGCTACGTCCGGCTGGCGATCTCGGCGCCCACCAACACCGGCGGCGACACGGCGGCGCGGATCTACGAGTTCCAGGTGTTCGGCAAGTCCGGCGGCGCCGCGGTCCCGCACGCGATCACCGGCCTGGCCGGCAAGTGCGTGGACGTCGCCAACTCCGGCACCGCCAACGGCACCCACGTCCAGCTCTACGACTGCAACGGCACCGACGCGCAGTCCTGGACCGTGGGCACCGACGGCACGGTGAAGTCCCTCGGCAAGTGCCTGGACGACGCGAGCAGCGGCACCGCCGACGGCACCCTGGTGCAGCTGTGGGACTGCAACGGCAGCAACGCCCAGAAGTGGACGGTCAGCGGCTCGCAGCTGGTGAACGCGGCGGCGAACAAGTGCCTGGACGTCCCGGGCTCGAACTCCGCCAACGGCACCCAGCTGGACGTGTGGACGTGCAACGGCGGCGCGAACCAGCAGTGGTCGGTGAGCTGACCGCCCGCTGAGGGCGGGGGCGCTCCGGCGCCCCCGCCCTCTCGTCCCGGCGCCCCCGCCGGAGCGCCCTCACCCCACCCGCTGCCCCTTCCCGAGCGCGATGACCCCGCCCGCGGAGACCGTGTAGAGCTCGCGGTCGCGGTCGGGGTTCACGCCGATCACCGCACCCGGCGGCACATCGACGTTCTTGTCCAGCACCGCCCCGCGCACGATCGCGCCGCGGCCGACCCGGACGGCGTCGTGCAGCACCGAGCCCTGCACCACCGCGCCCGCATCGACGACCACCCCGGGCGACAGCACCGAGCGGGTGACCTGCCCGCGGATCACACAGCCGGGGCTGATCACCGACTCCCCCACGATGCCGCCGGCCGCGATCTTCGCGGGCGCCAGCTGACCGGGGTGGGTGTAGATCGGCCACTTGCGGTTGTCCAGGTTGAAGGCGGGCTGGTCGGAGATGAGGTCCATATGGGCGTCGTAGTAGGCGTCCAGGGTGCCGACGTCACGCCAGTAGCCGTGGTCGCGGGGGGTCTCGCCGGGTACGTGGTTGGTGTCGAAGTCGTAGACCTGCGCGACACCCGCCGCGGTCAGCCGGGGCAGGATGCTGCCGCCCATGTCGTGCACGGACTGCGGGTCCTCGGCGTCCGCGTGCAGCGCGTCGACGAGCGTCTTGGTGGTGAAGAGGTAGTTGCCCATCGAGGCGAAGACCCGGTCCGGGTCGCCGGGCAGGCCGGGCGGGTCGGCGGGCTTCTCCAGGAAGCGCTCCACCGCGATCCCGTCCGCGGCGGGCGTGATGACCCCGAAGGACGAGGCGTCGGCGCGCGGCACCCGGATACCGGCGACGGTGACGCCCGCGCCGTGTTCCAGGTGCTGGGCGAGCATCTGCCGCGGGTCCATCCGGTAGACGTGGTCGGCGCCGAAGACGGCGATGTAGTCGGGCTGCTCGTCGTACACCAGGTTGAGCGACTGCAGGATGGCGTCCGCGCTGCCCAGGTACCAGCGCGGGCCGAGCCGCTGCTGCGCGGGCACCGGCGTGACGTAGTTGCCGAGCAGGCTGGACATCCGCCAGGTGGTGGTCACATGGCGGTCCAGCGAGTGCGACTTGTACTGCGTCAGCACGCAGATCCGCATGACCTCGCCGTTGACGAGGTTGGACAGCACGAAGTCCACCAGGCGGTACGTACCGCCGAAGGTCACCGCCGGCTTGGCGCGGTCGGCGGTCAGCGGCATCAGCCGCTTCCCGGCGCCGCCCGCCAGCACTATGCCCAGCACCGAAGGTCCACCGCGCATCGCGTCCCCCTTGGGTCGTCTTCCGCTCCGCCGCACCGCCGGGTGCTACGCGGCGTCCAGCACCTGTCCGTACAGACCGGCGGTCCGGCGGGCCACGGTGTCCCAGCCGAACTCTCCCGCCGCGCGCTCGCGTCCGGCCGCGCCGAGCGCGGCGGCCCGCGCGGGATCGGCGGTCAGCTCACCGAGCGCGGCCGCGAGGCCCGCCTCGAACTCCTCCGGCCGCTGCTCGTCGTAGGGCACCAGCAGCCCGGTGACGCCGTGCTCGACGACCTCCGGGATCCCCCCGACGGCCGAGGCGACCACCGCGGTGCCGCACGCCATCGCCTCCAGGTTGACGATGCCCAGCGGCTCGTAGACGGACGGGCACGCGAAGACAGTGGCGTGGCTGAGCAGCTGCACCACCGCGGGCCGCGGCAGCATCGCCGGGATCCAGTGCACCCCGTCGCGCACCGCGTTCAGCTCGTCGAACAGCGCCCGGAACTCCCGGTCGAGCGCGGGTGTGTCGGGCGCCCCGGCGCACAGCACGAGCTGCACCGCCGGATCCAGCGCGCGGGCGGCGCGCAGCAGGTGCGGCACACCCTTCTGCCGGGTGATGCGGCCGACGAAGAGCACGTACGGCCGGGCCGGGTCGATGCCGATCCGGCGCAGCACGTCGGTGCGCTCGTCGGGGCGGTAGGTGTCGGTGTCGATGCCGTTGCGGATGACGTGGACGCGGCCGGGGTCGAGCGCGGGGTAGCAGGACAGAATGTCGCGGCGCATCCCGTCGGACACCGCGACCACCGCGTCCGCGGACTCCATCGCGGTCCGCTCCGCCCAGCTCGACAGGGCGTACCCGCCGCCGAGCTGCTCGGCCTTCCACGGCCGCAGCGGCTCCAGGGAGTGGGCGGTGACGACGTGCGGCACCCCGTGCAGCAGCTTGCCGAGGTGCCCGGCGAGTCCGGCGTACCAGGTGTGCGAGTGCAGCAGGTCGCGGCCCTGCAGCCCGGCGGCCATGGCCAGGTCGATGCCGAAGGTGCGCAGCGCGTCGTTGGCGCCGTCCAGGGACGCGGGGGCGCGGTGCCTGACCACCCCGGCGTCCCGGTCACCTTCCAGCGCATCACCCCAGCAGTGCACCTCGACGTCGGCCAGCGCGCGCAACTGCCTGGCCAGGAACTCCACGTGCACCCCGGCACCGCCGTAGACCTCCGGCGGATACTCCCGGGTCAGCAGCCCGATCTTCACCGGTGCCCTCCCGCTCCGACACTCCTCGGCCGCGGGCCGTACGGCACCGGGCCGCGCCGCTGCGGCCCCGCCCGTGATCCGGCCCCTTCCGTGCCCTGTCCCTTCCCCGATCCGCGCCCGGTTACCGCCCGCGGGCCGACCCGTTCGCCGCCGGGCGGCGGGTACGGGTTTCGGCCATGCCTTCACGGGCTGTCCGGAGCCCGGCATGTGAACCGGTTCGCAAAGTGTCACAGGGAGCGGTGACAGGTGATGGTGTGTCAGGCCACCGCAGCGACTGCTGAGCCGTGCGGTTCGACCGTCCGTGCGCACCCGTCGCTTTGCGCGACCGCCCCGGCGCCGGGGTGAAGCACACAACGCCCGCACACACGTACAGTTCGCCGGATCTGGTCCGCACCAGGGGCCGCCGGATTGACGCTTTATGGACGGCTGCAACCCCCGTAGCACGGGCACACGTAGGAGAGACAGGACGTGACCACCGACACCACACCGACCGCACCCCTACCACTGCGCGCCGGCAGCCGGTTGGCACTGGCACTGGCGAGGGAAGAGATGATGCAGGAATACCACCGGTGGGAGACCGACCCGGCGACCGTCGTCGGCTTCGGCGCCCGCTGGCCGGTGTCCTGGGAGGTCTTCCAGGCGCGCTTCCACTCCGCCCACACGTCGGCTCACTACCAGCTCTTCGAAGTCCTCCACACGCGGAGCGCCACGCCGGTCGGCACCGCGGCGCTCAGCGTCGACCAGTCCGTCAACAACGCAGAATTCATCCTGGTGATCGCCCCGGAGCAGCGCGGCCGGGGCTATGCGGCCGAGGCCACGGCCCTGACCCTGGAGTGGGCGTTCGCCATCGCGTCGCTGAACTCGGTGTGGCTCCAGGTGCCCGCGCCTCACACCCCCGCGGTGAACGCCTATGTGAAGGCGGGATTCCGGGCCGCCGGACGGCTGCGCAACGCCGCCCTGTGGCACGGCAGGCGGGTCGACAAGCTGCTGTTCGACTGTGTGCCCGACGACCTCGCAGAGAAGAGGTGACCACCATGTCCTGCCCCGACGTGAACTGCCGCAAGGGTGGCTGCACGACCGACCCGGGTCGAGGCCGGCCCGCCGGCAGCGGCTCCCAGCGCTGACCCGCACCGGACGGCGGCGGCGTCCGCACGTCCGGCGTTCTCGACATTTCCGGCATTCAAGCCGTTCCTAATTCTTCCTGCCATGACGGCACGATCGGGACGACCGGTCCCTCCGGCGGCACCGTGCTTCCGGACGCGTCCGGCCGTCCCGCCCCGCCCGATCGTACTCAACCGGTTAAGCGGGGGCTTCTGTGCAGGCCGATCAGCACGTACCGTGTGGGTGATCGACCCGCCGCCCAGCCAGAAGGACGTCCCATGGCCCTGTTCGACCTGCCGCTCGACCAGCTCCGCGAACGGCGCAGCAGCTCCGTGGAGCCCGCGGACTTCGACCAGTTCTGGGCGGACACCCTCGGCCAGGCGCGGCAGCACGACCTGGCGGCCGTCTTCGAACCGGCACACACCGGGCTCACCACCCTCGACACCTACGACGTGACGTTCGCCGGATTCGGCGGCCACCCGGTCAGGGGCTGGTTCACGCTGCCCGCGGGCACCACGGAACCGCTGCCGGTGGTCGTGGAGTTCATCGGCTACGGCGGCGGTCGCGGCCTGGCGCACAGCCATCTGCTGTGGGCCTCGGCCGGCTACGCGCACTTCGTCATGGACACCCGCGGCCAGGGCGGCACCTGGTCGGTCGGCGACACCGACGACCCGGTCGGCAGCGCGCCGGCCACCCCCGGCTTCCTCACCCGCGGCATCGAGGACCCCTACGACTTCTACTACCGCCGGGTCTTCACCGACGCGGTACGCGCCGTCGAGGCCGCCCGCTCGCACCCGCTGGCCGACGCCTCCCGTACGGTCGCGGCCGGGGTGAGCCAGGGCGGCGGCATCACCGCGGCGGTCGGCGGCCTGGTGCCGGACCTCGCGGCGGTCATGCCCGATGTGCCCTTTTTGTGCGACTTCCCGCGCGCGATCACGGTCACCGACGAGCTGCCCTACCGCGAGGTCGGCCGGTACCTGTCGGTGCACCGCGGCCGCCGGGCCAAGGTGCTGGAGACCCTGGCCTACTTCGACGGCGTCCACTTCGCCGCCCGCGGCCGCGCGCCCGCGCTCTTCTCCACCGCGCTGGAGGACGAGGTCTGCCCGCCCTCCACCGTCTTCGCGGCCTTCAACGCCTACGCGGGCGCGGACAAGCAGATCGAGATCTACGACTTCAACGGCCACGAGGGCGGCGGCGCCGCCCAGCAGGCCGTGCAACTTCGGTGGCTCCCGGAGCGGTTGGACATGAAGTCGAAGGAGAGCTGAAAAAGATGGCATGCTCCGGCGATTCCCGGGCAGGTGGTACGCCATCAGTCGTACGAATGGGGCGATGACGTGACCGCACAGCTGGAACAGACCCAGAGCACGGACGTAACGGCGCCGGACGCGCCGCGGCAGGACGGGCCGTGGCCGTACGGATCCCAGGCGGCCACCGGCGGGCTGCCGTATGTCGACGATCCCTCGGCGATGGCGCCGCAGGACGCCAGGGCGCTGTCGAAGCTGTTCTTCGACCGCCTCCAGGAGATGGAGGAGGGCACACCGGAATACGCGTACGCGCGCAACACCCTGATCGAGATGAACCTCTCGCTGGTGTACTTCGCGGCCTCGCGCTACCGCAACCGCCCGGCCACCGACCACGAGGAGATCGTCCAGGTCGGCACGATCGGCCTGATCAAGGCGATCGACCGCTTCGACCTCTCCCGGGAGACGGAGTTCACCACCTTCGCGGTGCCCTACATCGTCGGGGAGATGAAGCGCTTCTTCCGCGACACCAGCTGGGCCGTGCACGTACCGCGGCGGCTCCAGGAGCTGCGGGTGGAGCTGAGCAAGGCCAAGGAGGCGCTGTCGCTGCGGCTGGACCGCGACCCGACGGTCGGCGAGCTGGCCGAGCACCTCGGCATGCCGGAGGAGGACATCATCGAGGGGCTGGTCGCCGCCAACGGCTACACCGCGGGCTCCATCGACACCCCCTACACCGACAGCGACACCTCCTCCGACAGCGAGGGCCGCACCCTCGGTGAGACCTTCGGCGAGTGCGATCCCGCGCTCGACCTGTTCGAGGACTTCCACGCGCTCGCGCCGCTCATCGAGCAACTGCCCGAGCGCAGCAGGCTGCTGCTGCAACTGCGCTTCGGCGAGGAGCTGACCCAGGCCGAGATCGGCCAGCGGCTGGGCTGCTCGCAGATGCACGTCTCCCGGCTGCTCAGCCGCACCATCGCCCGGCTGCGGGCCGGGCTGCTCGCCCAGGACTGAGCCCGGGGCGCCGCCCCGCTCTTCCCCTTCCGGCCGCCGGCCGCGCGTGACGCGCGACCGGCGGCCGGGGCCGTTCAGGACGAGGGCGACGGCGAGGTCTGCGACAGCGGGGTGGCGATGTCCTCCAGCGACCGGCGCTCGGCGTTGATCGCGAGGAAGGCCGCGACCAGACCCGCCGCGCACATCAGCGAGGCGCCGATGACGAACGCGGTGACGGTGTCCGAGACCACGCCCGACTTCGTCAGGTCGGCGAAGACCAGCGGGCCGCTGATGCCGCCCGCCGCGGTGCCGATGGCGTAGAAGAAGGCGATGGCCATCGCCCGGGTCTCCATCGGGAAGACCTCCGAGACCGTCAGATACGCGCTGCTCGCGCCCGCCGAGGCGAAGAACAGCACCGCGCACCAGCACGCCGTCATCGTCGTGGCGTCCAGCGAACCGCGGTCGAAGAGCCAGGCGGTGCCGAACAGCAGCACACCGGACAGCAGATAGGTCGACGAGATCATGATCCGCCGCCCCACGGTGTCGAACAGGTGTCCGAGCAGCAGCGGTCCGAGGAAGTTGCCCGCCGCGATCACCGCGAAGTAGTAGCCGGTGTCACCGGTGGACACCCCGAAGAACGTGGTCAGGATGTTGCCGAAGCCGAAGGTGATGGCGTTGTAGAGGAAGGCCTGGCCGACGAAGAGCGACAGGCTCAGCACCGCGCGCCGCGGGTAGCGGGTGAACACGGTCCTGGCGATGACGCCGAAGCCGATGCTCGCCCGCTGGTGGATGGTGATCCGGCTGCCCGCCTCAGGCAGCTTCTCGTGCTTCTCCGCCTCGACCTGCTGTTCGACGTCCGCGACCAGTTCGTCGGCCTCCCGGCCGTGGCCGTGGATGAACTGCCAGCGCGGGCTCTCCGGCACATGGCGGCGCACCAGCATGATCACCAGGCCGAGCACGACGCCGAGCGCGAAGGTGAGCCGCCAGCCCACGTTCTTGGGGAAGATGCTCGTGTTGAGCGCGACGATGGACAGCAGCGAGCCGCCGATCGCGCCCAGCCAGTAGCTGCCGTTGATGATCAGGTCGACCCGGCCGCGGAAGCGGGACGGGATCAGCTCGTCGATCGCGGAGTTGATCGCCGCGTACTCGCCGCCGATGCCGAAACCGGTCAGGAAGCGGAAGGTGAAGAACCACCAGGGCTGGAAGGACAGCGCCGTCATCGCGGTGGCGCTGAGATACACCGCCAGCGTGATCATGAAGAGCTTCTTGCGGCCGTAGCGGTCGGTCAGCCAGCCGAAGAACAGCGCGCCCGAGCACGCCCCCGCGACGTACAGCGCGGCGGCGATGCCGGTGATCTGGGACGCCGTCACCGACAGACCGCTGCCGGGCTCGGCGATCCGCCCCGCGATGTTGCCGACGGTGGTGACCTCCAGGCCGTCCAGGATCCAGACGGTGCCGAGACCGATCACGATCATCCAGTGCCAGCGCGACCACGGCAGCCGGTCGAGCCGCGCGGGCACGTCCGTGGTGACGGTGTCACCGTCCCCCGCTCCCCCGCCTCCTGACGCCGTCCCCCGCGCCTTCCCGGACGCGGACCCGCGCGCCTCACCGGGCGCCGCTCCGTCCGCGGCTCCGGCCGCTGATCCGGACATGAAGATCACCTCCGCCTCGCAGTCTCACACCGTGCGGCGGTCCCGGCGCGGCTGCCACGCCCGGCGGGGGGCGCCCCGTGGGGGTGATCCGCCGCCCCGCCGCGCGGTGGTTGCGCCTGCGCGGCCGCACTGGGTACGTCTGTCCCGTACACCGTCCGCCACGCACCAGGAGGCCCGTCCGCCGTGCACCCGCTGCTCCGCGAAGCCCGCGACACGCTCGTCCCGCGCCCCGCCGGCCCGCACGGTCCGCTGCCGCCGCTGCTGCTCGCGCTCACCCTCGTCACGGGGCTGGTGGACGCCTTCAGCTATCTCGTCCTCGGCCACGTCTTCGTGGCGAACATGACCGGCAACGTCGTCTTCCTCGGCTTCGCGCTCGCCGGCGCGAGCGGCTTCTCGCTCACCGCCTCGCTGCTCGCGCTCGCCGCCTTCGCCGCCGGGGCGGTGCTCGGCGGGCGGCTCGCCCGCGCGCTGCCCGCCCACCGCGGACGGCTGCTGCTCGCCGTCTGCGCCGCGCAGACCGTCCTGGTGCTGGCGGCCTGGGCGGTCGCGGCCGCCGCCGACCTCCCCGCCCGTGGCGGTACGCGCGCCGCGCTGATCGTGCTGCTGGGCCTGGCCATGGGCGGCCAGAACGCGGTGGTACGGCGGCTGGCCGTACCGGACCTGACGACCACCGTCCTGACGATGACGATCACCGGCATGGCCGCGGACGGCCGTATCGCGGGCGGCTCCGACGCGAAGGCGGGCAGCCGGCTGCTGTCGGCCGCGGCGATGTTCGCCGGCGCCCTGGCCGGCGCCGCGCTCGTCGAACACGCCGCACGCTCGCTGCCGCTCCCGGTGGCCGCGGCCGTCCTCGCCGCGGTCAGCGCGGCCCTGCTGCCCGCCCGGCACACCACCGCGGCCTGGACGGGCGCCTGACGGAGCGCCTGCGTCCGGCCCCGGGCCGAAGGAGAATGACGGGCGGTCAGCTCCCGCGTCCCGGCACGGAGGAGGTACCCGGTGGCACCGACCGGAGACCACGAGGAACGGGACCGGCCCACTCCCGGCGCGCCGCAGGCTCCGCCGGGCGCGAAGGCGGAAGCGGCGCCGGGCCCGGACACGGCAACGGCGACGGCCGGGGCGGGGGGGGGCGGGAGGAGCCCCGGCCGCTGTGGCGCAACCGGGACTGGACGCTGCTGTGGTGCGGGCAGGCGCTGTCGGTGCTGGGCACCAGGACCTCCGCCGTCGGGACCGGGCTGGTGCTCGGCTGCTTCGGGGTGGGCGGCCTCGCCGGTTCGCTCGCCTTGCCCCGGGCGGCGCTCCGGCTCTCGCCGCGGGCCGCCGCGGTCGGCGGGACCTGGCTGTGGGCGGTGCTGCTCGTCCCGCCGGCGGCGGTGTCCGCCCCCTGGCAGCCGGCCGCGGTGACGGCCGCGCCGGCCTTCGTCGGGCCGGTGTGGAACGTCGTCGTCACCGGCTACCGGTACCGCGTCGTCCCCGCGCCGCTGCTCGGGCGGGTCAAGAGCGTCGTGCTGCTGGTCAGCTGGGGCGCCATGCCCTTCGGCCGGCTGCTCGCCGGGGCGCTGCCGGGCCTGACCGACCCGCGCGGCACCGTCGTCGTCCTCGCCGTGCTCGCCCCGGGCGTCGCACTGCCGGCCACGCTCGCCCCGGGCGTCCGCCGGCCCGAGCCGGCGGCGGCCTGAAAAAAATCCGGCCGGACGCGGCGCGGGATGTACATCCGGGCGGTCGCCGATCGTCGTAGGAGTGACCGGGCACCATGGAGCCCGGACGGAACCGCCGACGAGGAGACGTGCCATGAAGTACCTGCTGCTGATCTGCCAGGAGACCGCCGAGGGCTTTCCCGGGGCGACGCCCGAGGAGCTGGACGCCGAACCGTGGGTCGAGGAGATGACCCGGCGCGGGGTGCGGCTGGACGGGAGCCGGACCCGGCCCTCGGAGGACGCCACGACCGTACGCGTCAGGAACGGCTCCCGGCTCGTGACCGACGGGCCCTACGCCGAGACGAAGGAGCAGATGGCGGGCTTCGACGTCATCGAGTGCGCCGACCTGGACGAGGCCATCGAGGTGGCCGCGAAGCACCCGGTGGCGAAGTTCGGCATGGTCGAGGTCCGGCCCTTCTGGACGGACTGAGGCCGGCGTGCGGGACGCGGTGAAGGAGGCCGTCGCCACGGCCTGGTCCCAGGAGTGGGGCCGGGTCGTGGCCGCGGTCATCCGGCAGACCGGCGACTGGGACCTCGCCGAGGAGTGCGCGCAGGACGCGTTCGAGCGCGCGCTGGAGCGCTGGCCGCGCGACGGGGTGCCGCGCAGCCCCGGCGCGTGGCTCACCACCACCGCCCGCCACCGCGCTCTCGACCTGCTGCGCCGGGCCGCGAACGAGAACGTCAAGCTGCGCCGGGCCGCCCGGCTCGAACCGGAGCCGCCGCAGGCCCGGTTCGAGGCGGCGGACGCGGACGACGGGCTGCCCGACGACCGGCTGCGGCTCGTCTTCACCTGCTGCCACCCCGCGCTGCCGCTGCCCGCGCAGGTCGCCCTCACCCTGCGGACCCTCACCGGGCTCACCACCGCGGAGATCGCCCGCGCCTTCCTGGTGCCCGAGGGCACGATGGCGCAGCGGCTGACCCGCGCCAAGAACAAGATCAGGAACGCCGGGATCCCCTTCCGGGTGCCCCCGCCGGAACTGCTGCCCGAACGCACCGAGGCCGTGCTGGCGATCCTGTACCTGCTCTTCAACGCCGGTTACGCGCCGGGGGCCGCGGGCCCCGACCAGCAGCGCGTCACCGCGGAGGCGATCCGGCTGGCCCGGCTGCTGGCCGGGCTGCTGCCCGGCGAACCGGAGGCGGCGGGGCTGCTGGCGCTGATGCTGCTGCACGACGCGCGGGCCGCCGCCCGCACGGACGCCGCCGGGGACCTGGTGCCGCTGGAGGAGCAGGACCGCTCGCGCTGGGACCGGCAGCGCATCGCGGAGGGCACCGCCGTGCTGGAGGCGGCGCTCGCCCGGCGGCGGCCGGGGCCCTACCAGGTGCAGGCGGCGATCGCCGCGTGCCACGCGGAGGCGGAGAAGCCGGAGGGCACGGACTGGGCGCAGATCGCCGGGCTCTACGGGGAGCTGGCCCGGATGGCGCCCGGACCCGTCGTCGAGCTCAACCGTGCGGTGGCCGTCGCGATGACGCAGGGCCCGGCCGCCGGCCTGGCCCTGGCGGACGCGCTCGACGCGTCGGGCGCGCTCACCGGCTACCACCTGCTGCCCGCGACCCGCGCGGACCTGCTGCGCCGCCTGGGCCGCCACCCGGAAGCGGCCGCCGCTTACCGCGCGGCGCTGGAGCTTGCCCCGACGGAGGCGGAGCGCCGCTTCCTGGCTCGCCGCCTGGCGTCCCTGACCTGACCGGGCCCCGCGGCCGCCCGCTCCGAGCCCGCGGTGGGTTCCGCGACCTCGCGGTGGACGGGGGTTGCTCGCGCAGTTCCCCGCGCCCCTGGGCTGCCGCCCTGCGCGGCACGCGCGAGCCCTCACCGCGCCAAATGAGCGTTTGTCAGGGGCGCGGGGAACTGCGCGAGCGACCCACCGCCCACCGCGAGGTCGCGGAACCAGCCTCGCGAGGCACCACGTGGCGTTCCCGCCCCCCGGGCGGAGCCCACCGCGGCGGGCGGGGGAACGCCCGGCCGCGGGGGGGGGAGTCAGCCGACCCCTCGGGGCAGGTCAGGTGCAGGCCACCCCGTTCAGGGCGAAGCCCGTGGGCGCCGCGTTGCTCGTGGAGTACGTGGCCGTGAAGCCCGGGTCCACGGTGCCGCCCGCCGGGAGGGCGGCCGCCCAGGACGGGTTGGTCACCGTGACCTTCTTGCCGGACTGCGTGAAGGTGCCGCTCCAGCCGCTGCCGACCTGCTGGTCGCCGCCGAAGGTGAAGGTCAGCGTCCAGCCGTTGAGCGCGGCCGAGCCGGTGTTGGTGACCAGCACGTCCGCCTGGAAGCCGCCGGACCAGGAGTTGGTCACCTTGTAGACGGCCGTGCAGGCCGCCCCCGTACCGCCGCCCGGCGGGGTGCCGGTCGTCGTGGTGGTGACCGTCACCGCGGGGGACGCCGCCGAGACGTTCCCGGCGCTGTCGACGGCCTTGACGGTGAAGGTGTACGGCGTGCCCGGCGTCAGGCCGGTGACGGTGTAGCTGGTCGCCGTGGTCGTGGTGAGCAGCGTGGATCCGGAGTAGACCTGGTAGCCCGCCAGCGGCAGGCTGCCGGGCGTGGCCGCGGGCCAGGTCAGGGTGACCGACGAGTCGGCGACCGGCGAGGCGGCGGGCTTGCCGGGCGCGCCCGGCGGGGTGGTCTGCGGCGGGGTGGTGCCGCCGTCACCGCTGGGCGCGGTGCCCCATACGGCGGTGGAGCCGTCGTAGAGCACCATGTCGTTGACGGTGACGGGCGTGGAGCCGGGCGTGGTCGAGACGCCCTGGTAGGACCAGTCCTTGGTCGGGTCGTGCGCGCCGGGGAAGCTCAGCCGGAACTGCACCTCGCGGTGGAAGGCGGACTGCCCGGCGGGCGCGATGTCCTGGCCCTCGCAGCTGACCGTCACGTAGTAGACGCTGCCGGAGAACTGCGTCGGCCCGGTCGGCGCCGAGCACTGGTTGTAGGCCGAGGACAGGGTGACCTGCGAGGGGCTGGTGCCGGGGTCGAGCGTGAAGTAGTAGCGGAAGCTGCCGTGCGTGAGGTGCCGGGCGGGCCAGCCGGACTTGTTGACCACCTGCACCTTCAGCTCGTAGAAGTTCGTGCCGGACGCGTTGACCGCTGCCTGGAGGAATTCCTCGGGCCCGTCCGGGGTCTCCTTGGGCGGGAAGTTCGCCAGCGGGCTGCCGCCGTACTCGTCGGTGAGGGCGGCGAGCGCCCCGGAGAAGCCCGCGTTGTAGTCGAGCGCGCCTTCCGTCTCGCCGTAGTTGGAGCGCTCGTCGGAGAAGCCGTCGTCGGCGGAGCCGGGGCCGCCGACCAGCAGGCCGTAGTCGAGGTGCCGGGTGGTCGCGGGCTCGGTCATGGACTGCGACCAGGAGCCGTGCGCGGCCCTGCTGTGCGGGTTCTGCGGCCACTTGGTGTTCTTGCCGGAGTTGGTGAAGCCGATCTCGTAGCTCTCCTTCAGCGGGTTGTCGCCGAGGACGTAGTCGATCTGCCGCGCGCCGAAGTCGTGGTACGTCTGCGCCTTGGCCACGTCCTTGCCCTGCGCGGTGAGCCAGTCGGAGAACTGGAGTGCGGCGAAGGCGGTGTTGGAGGAGTAGCGCAGCGAGCCCCAGGTGTCGAGGAAGGCCTCGCCGCCGGGCGAGTAGGCGACCTTCTGGCCGTTCACCCCGGTGGTCCACCAGTCGAGCCAGCGCTCGGCGTCGTCGACGTAGGTCTGCTTGCCGGTCAGTTCGGCGAGCAGCACGTAGTCGCCGTAGGACTTGTCGTCCCAGGCGATCGTCCAGTTGTACTCCGGTGTGGTGGTCTGGTTCATCTTGGGCAGCTGCGCGTAGTACGTCTCGGCCTTCGTCAGGTACGTGCTGTCGCCGGTGGCGCGGTAGAGCCACAGCGCGCCCCAGACCAGCTCGTCCCAGTAGCCGCTCCAGGAGTTGTAGTAGCCCTGGGCGGCGGTGATGCACTTGTCGTACGTACCGCGGTAGGTGTCGGCGAAGGTGTAGAGCTGCTTGGCGTTGGTGAGCAGGGTGGCCGCGTAGGCGGCGTCGCTCTGCTTGAAGATCATGGACGAGGACGCGAGCGCGGCCGCGGCCTCGCCCGCGAGGTCGGAGCCGGGGCAGGAGGCGTCGATCTTGTACGAGGGCCGTGGCGAGGGGTTGACCTCGGGCGGGCCCCAGAAGGAGTGGTCGCTGCCGCCGTCGCCCACCTGGCCGTACAGGACGTTGGCCGACGGGTGCGCCTTGAGCAGCCAGTCGTCGCCCCAGCGCAGGTTGCGCAGCAGGTAGGTGTTCTGGCCGCTCTTGGCGTAGCCGGAGGCCTCGTCGATGCCGCCCCAGCCGAGCATGGTCATCGAGAAGGCCATCGGGAAGCCGAACTTCACCTCGTCGCCGGCGTCGTGGTAGCCGCCGGTCAGGTCAAGGCCCGCGTCGGCGCCGTCGGTGAGGTCGGAGTCGCCGCGCCAGGTGACGCGGTTGTCCGCGGGCAGCTTGCCGGAGCGCTGTGACTCGTAGAAGAGCATCGAGTCCTGGAGCGCCTCGGCGTAGTTGTAGCTCCCCGCGGCGGCCGGTGCGGCCGCCGGGGCGGCGGCGTGGGCCGCGGGGGCGCCGGCGGTGGCCGCCATGGTGAGCGGCAGCAGGGCGGCCGCGGCGGTGACCGCCGCGGTCCTGGCGCGGCGGGCGGCGCCGCGTACGGAGAAGGGTTTGCCGGTGTCGCGGGGCACGCGGGTTCTGGACAGCACGCGTCCTCCTGGGAGGGCCATGGTCGTGGTGGGGGGACGCGCCCGGGGGCGGGCGGACGGCCGACCGGGAGTCGTCAGCCGCCCACCCGCCTATGGGAGCGCTCCCACATGCTCGCCCCGCAGCTCGCGCACCGTCAAGAAGTGTGCGTACGGCGGCGCAGGGGATGCGAGAACCGGAAGGGCGGGGCAGGATGATCAACTCACGAGGGTTTTTTCTCCCGCCGCCCGGGACGAGCACTGTCCCGGGCGACGGGAGGAAGCGGAAGAAGCAGCAGCCGCCGCCGTGTCCGGCCCCGCCGGACGACGACCGATGAGGTGTGAGGTCCCGCCGTGTGCCAGCCGACCCCCAGCCCCGCCGACCCGCGCGCCCGCCGCGCGCCCGCGACCCGCGCCGGGTACCGCCCGCCGCGCCGTCCCGGGCTGCGCGGCACCGGGCTCGCCCTGGGCCTGATCGCCACCGCCACCACCGGGCTGACCGCGTGCGGCGACGGCTCGGGCTCGTCCGGGAGCGGTTCGACCACCACGACGGCGTCCTCCCCCGCCACCGTCACCGCCACGACCGGCACCCCGTCGCCGACCACCACGTCGCCGTCGCCGTCCCGGACGGCCGCGCCGCCGCCCGCCACGTCCGCCACCGGCAGACCGGCCAGCTGCGTGGACAAGGCGGTCGCCGGGATGACCCGCAGCCAGCAGGTCGGCCAGCTCTTCATGACCGCCGTCACGAGCACCGGCATGACCTCCGCGCAGTCCGGCGCGATCACCGCCGGGCACGTCGGCTCGGTCTTCCTGATGGGCCACACCAATTCCGGCACCGCGGCGGTCAAGGGCGTCACCGACCGGGTCCGCAGACTCGCGACCCCGGTGAAGGGCGCCAAGGTCGGCATGCTGATCTCCACCGACCAGGAGGGCGGCAAGGTCCAGGTCCTGAACGGCCCCGGCTTCAGCACCATCCCGGCCGCCGTCGACCAGGGCAAGCTCCCGGCGGCCATCTTGCAGAAGGACGCCGAGCAGTGGGCGAAGGAGCTGAAGTCGGCGGGCGTGACGATGAACCTCGCGCCTGTCGCCGACACCGTGCCGCCGAACCTGACGAACGTCAACGCGCCCATCGGCAAGCTCCAGCGCGAGTACGGCACCAACCCCTCGGCGGTCGCCACCCACAGCACCGCCTTCCTGCGCGGCACCCTGGACGCGGGCCTGCTCGCCAGCCCCAAGCACTTCCCCGGACTCGGCCGCGTCACCGGCAACACCGACTTCACCCTCGGTGTCACCGACGACGTCACCACCCGCAACGACGCCTACCTCCAGCCCTTCCGCAGCGCGATCGCGGCGGGCGCGCCCTTCGTGATGGTGTCCTCCGCGATCTACTCCAAGATCGACCCCAACAACCAGGCGGCCTTCTCCTCCGCGGTGATCCGCGGCATACTGCGCGACTCGCTGGGCTTCAAGGGCGCGGTCATCTCCGACGACCTCGGCCAGGCCACCGCCGTCAGCGACCGCACCCCGGCCGAGCGCGCGGTGGACTTCCTCAAGGCGGGCGGCAACCTGCTGCTGACCGTCAAGGCCTCCGACATCGCCCCGATGACGTCCGCGGTGCTCGCGCAGATGCCCAAGGACAAGGCGCTCGGCAATGCCGTCTCGGACAGCGTGCGGCGGGTGCTCGCGGCCAAGCAGAAGGTGGGCCTGCTCAGCTGCGGCTAGTCTTCTGAGTCAGGAATTCGCTTCAAATATCCGGCGAGGCGCTCGAGGATGTCGTCGGCGGTCTTGGTCCAGATGTAGGGCTTGGGGTCGGT